>DASWTW010000059.1:0-50050 GCA_036401895.1 Herpetosiphonaceae bacterium
TTGGTCGCGGATCTTGAAGAGCGGCTGGACGTCCAGGCCGGCGAGAATACGGCCGATGGAACGTTCACGCTACAGCGCGTCAAATGCATCGGCGCGTGCCACCGCGCACCGGTGATGCAGGCCAACCTTGAGTTTTTGTACAATGTGACGCCGGAGCAAGTGCCGGGGCTGCTCGAAGATATGGTGCAGCAAGCCCAGCGCGGCGAGAATCTGAGCATCTCAGGCCGGTTCGCGGAGAAGTAAGGCAGGCGTATGGATACGATTCGTTACGAGCAAGGTTATCCGGGCGGCCCCGCAAACGGCTACGGATCGGAGTATCCCAATCCGTTTCTCAAAGAGCACATCGTGCTGCGTAACCGCGATTATCCCGAGATCGGCAAGATCGAGGAGTATATGCGGCTCGGCGGCTACGAGGTCGCGCGCAAGTCGCTGACGTCGATGGAGCCCAGCGCCATCATCGACATGGTGAAAAGCTCGGGGCTGCGCGGACGCGGCGGCGCGGGCTTTCCGACCGGCGTCAAGTGGAGCTTTATTCCCAAGGACATCACGCCCAAGTATCTCGTCTGTAACGCCGACGAGTCGGAGCCGGGCACCTTCAACAATCACGAGGTGATCGACTTCAACCCGCACCAGATGATCGAAGGCATGATCATCTCGGGCTTTGCGGTCGGTGCGACGACGGGCTACATCTACATTCGCGGCGAGTATGCCTACGGCGCGCGCAACCTGGAGCGGGCGATCCGCGAAGCCTACGATCGCGGCTTCCTGGGCAAGAACCTCTGGGGCAGCGGCTTTGACTTCGATCTCTACGTGCATCGCGGCGCCGGCGCGTACATCTGCGGCGAAGAAACCGCGCTGCTCGAATCGCTGGAGGGCAAGATCGGGCAGCCGCGCCTGAAGCCACCCTTCCCGGCGGTCGCGGGCCTGTACGCCAAGCCGACGGTGATCAACAACGTCGAAACGCTGGCTAACGTGCCGATGATCATCGATCGTGGCGTGGAATGGTTCCGCTCGTTCGGCACCGAGAAGTCGCCCGGCACCAAAGCCGTCTCGGTCAGCGGCCACGTCAAGCGGCCCGGCAACTTCGAGATCCCGCTGGGCATCACGATGCGCCAGTTTATCTATGAGCTGGCGGGGGGCATTCGCGACGGCCACGAGCTGAAGTTTATGATCCCCGGCGGCGCGTCGGCCAACTGGCTGATCAACACGCCCGATCATCTGGACGTGCCGCTCACCTGGGACGATCTGGCCGCCAAAGGCACGATGCTTGGCTCGGGCGCGGTGGTGGTGCTCGACGACTCGACCTGCGTGGTCGCGGCCTCGATGAAAGTCGACGAGTTCTTCAAGCACGAGTCCTGCGGCAAGTGTACGCCCTGCCGCGAAGGTACGCACTTTCTGGTCAAGGTCTGGGAGCGCATCGAGCACGGCAAAGGCCGCGCGGCCGATATTCCGCTGCTCAACGATCTTGGCAAGGAGATGCTCGGCAAGTGCTTCTGCCCGCTGGGCGAGTCCGCTGTCTCGCCGGTGAACTCGGCGCTCAAATACTTCGGCGACGAGATCCGCCAGCATATCGAGCTTGGCCGCTGTCCGCTGGGCGCCAACCACCCGATGCCGCACACGTCGGTCGCGGAGGGCAGCGCATACACCGGCGCGGCCACGCCGCCTGTCCGCTAACTCAAATGCGGGGTCGCTTGCGCGTTCCTGCCTAGAAGCTAGAGATATATGCCAGATATTAAGCTTACAATCGATGGCGTAGAAGTAACGGTGCCGCAGGGAACCGGGGTGGTCGAGGCCGCGCTTGAGGTCGGAATCGAAGTCCCGGTCTTTTGCCATCACCCGAAGCTTCCGCCGGTCGGCATGTGCCGCATGTGTCTGGTCGAGGTCGGCACGCCGAAGATGGACCCCGCGACCAAGCAGCCGGTGCTGGACGAGAGCGGCAAGCCCGTGATCGCGATGATGCCGCGCTTGCAGACCGCCTGCACCACGCCGGTCTCCAACGGAATGGTCGTCAAGACCAACACCGCCGAGGTCGAGTTCGCGCGCAAAGGCGTGATCGAGATGCTGCTGACCTCGCATCCGCTGGACTGCCCGGTCTGCATCAAGGGCGGCGAGTGCCCGCTGCAAAATCTGACCATGGGCTACGGCCCCGGCGTCACGCGCTTTGACTACGAAGACAAGGTCCACTTCGAGAAGCCGGTGCCGCTCGGCCCGCTGATCGATCTCGATCGTGAGCGCTGCATTCTGTGCTCGCGCTGCGTGCGCTTCGAGGACGAGATTGCGGGCGATAGCGTGCTGGGCTTTGCCAATCGTGGCCGGGCCTGGATGATCCAGTCGAAGTCGAACCCGCCGTTCAACTCCAAATTCTCGGGCAACACTGTCGATATTTGTCCGGTGGGCGCGCTGATGAGCCACGACTTCCGCTTCGCGGGCCGCGTCTGGGAAGTCAAGCCGGTGCCGAGCATTTGCCCGCACTGCCCGGTCGGCTGCAACATCACGCTCGATATGCGCTACCGTGACATCAAGCGCGTGCAGCCCCGCGTCAACGAGTGGGTCAACGAGATCTGGCTCTGCGATCGCGGTCGCTACGGCTTTCACTTCGCCGATAGTCAGAAGCGCATCACCAAGCCGATGGTGCGGCGGGGCGGCAACCTGATCGAGACGACCTGGCAGGAAGCGCTGGAAGAGATCGCCCAGCAGCTCTACGGCGTAGTCGAGGGCTACGGCGGCGACGCGATCGGCGGTCTGGCGGGCGGACGGCTGGCCAACGAAGACCTGTATCTGTTCCAGAAGCTGTTCCGCGAAGTGCTGCAATCGCCGCATCTCGATAGCCGCAACGGCACGCTCGACGAGCCGGAGCACGACGATCTGGCCTATGCGTTCGGCGTGAGCAGCGGCACGGATCTGGGCAAGCTCGGCAAAGGCACGACCGTGCTGGTCGTCGGCGCCGATCCCGAGGAAGAAGCGCCGGTCTATCTGCTGCGGCTGCGCGGCATCAAGCGCCGGGGCGGCGAGCTGATCGTGGCTAACGGACGGCCGACCAAGCTGGACGCCGCCGCGACGAGCACTGTGCGCTACAGCTACGGCCAGGAGGCGCATTTCGTGCTCGGTCTGCTCTCGGCGATCCTTGAGGGCGGACTCGAAAAGCGCGAGTTTGTCGCGACGCGCACCAAGAATATTGACACGCTGCGGACCGCGCTTCAGCCCTACAGCGTCGGCAACGTCGCGCAGCAGACCGGTGTCGCCGCCGAGACGTTGCAGGCCATCGCCAAGAGCGTGGCCGGAGCCGAAAACCTGGTGATCGTGTATGGCCGCGAGGCTTTCGCCGCCGGAACGCCGCTGCTGCAAGCGCTGGGCAATATCGCGCTGCTGACGGGTCACGTCGGCCGTGCCAGCAACGGCGTGCTGCCGATCCTGCGCTACAACAACAGCCGCGGCGCGCTCGACATGGGCGTGCGGCCGAGCAAAGGCCCCGGCTACACCAATCTGACCAAGACCGGCATGACCGCGCGGCAGATGATCCAGGCCGCGGCCAACGGCAAGCTGCACGCGCTCTACGTCGCCGGCCTCGATCCGGTCGGCGCGAATCCGCAGGCGCTGGCACCGCTCAAAAAGGTCGGCCTGCTGATCGTGCAGGATTTGTTCATGACGCCGACGGCCGAGATCGCAGATTTTGTGCTGCCGGCGGCGGCTTTCGCCGAACGCGACGGCACGTACACCAACGCCGAGCGCCGGGTGCAGCGCTTCCGCGCGGCTCGCAACAGCCTGGGCGAGAGCCGTCCCGACTGGCAGATCCTGAGCGCGCTCGGCCGAACCGTGGCCAACATGGTGCCGGTCTTCGAGGGCGCGGCGGTAGGCGTCGGCGCGAGCAGTGGCAAGAGCCAGCCGGGCGGCAAGAAAAAGAACGCCGCGCGCACAACGCCGCAGAGCAACTGGGTCTACCGCTCGACCGACGACGTCAACGCCGAGATCGTGGAGCGGGTCGCGATCTACAAGGATGCGAGCTTTGCCAAACTCAAGGCGACCAGCGGCGTGTGGGGCCGGCAGGCGGTCTCCGATCCGGTCTTTTACGACGGCACCAGCTACGAGAATACCGAAGGCTTCGGCGTGCAGTGGCCGACGCTGGCCGAGCAAGGCAACGTCGCGTTCGACCTGGTCTTCTCGCAGCCGGTCGTGCCGCAGCGCCGTGAGGGCGAGCTGCTGGTGATCGCCGCGCCGCGTCTCTACGACGGCGGCACGCTGATGCAGAACGCCGACAGCTTGAGCTACTGGGTGCCGCAGCCCTACGTCGGCATCGCGAAGGCAGACGCGGCGCGGCTCGGCATTAGCTCCGGCAACCGTGTACGGCTAAGCTCGTCGGTGGGCGCGGTAGAGCTGGAGGCGAAGGTCGATGGCGCAGTCGGCGAGGGAACGCTGCTCGTGCCGGATCTGGCGGATATTCCGCTGGGCTCGCTGCGCACCGGCGTGTTGACTCCCGTGAAGATCGAAAAGGTCGAGGCGTAATATGGATTTTTGGATCAGGCTGATCACGCTGATCATCGTCGCCCTCGTCCTGTTTCTGGGAACGACGACGGCGTTCGCCTATCTCACCTTGTTTGAGCGGCGCCTCCTGGCGCGGCTGCAACATCGCGTCGGGCCGAACCGCGCCGGACCGAACGGCTTTTTCCAGCCGCTGGCCGACGCCGTGAAGCTTTTCTTCAAGGAAGACATCACGCCGACGCAGGCCGACAAGGTCGTCTACACAATCGCTCCGGCGCTGGCGATGATCCCGGCGATTCTGCTCTTCGCGGTGATTCCGTTCGGGGCGTATCTGGATCTGTCGTGGCTGCTGGGCGAGTCCACCCGTGTGGTGCCGCTGCAATTCACCGACATCAACGTCGGAGTGTTGTTCCTGCTGTCGGTCACATCGATCGGCGTGTATGGGATTACGCTCGGCGGCTGGTCGTCGAACAACAAGTACTCGATGCTGGGCGGCATTCGCTCGGCGGCGCAGCTGATCTCGTATGAGCTGGCGCTGGGCCTGTCGATCCTGGTGGCGATCATGCTGACCGCCGCTCCGGCGCAGCAGGCGGGCTATCCCTACCCGGCGTGCAACGTGATGTTTCCCAACGAGGCGTATAGCGCGCTGAGCACCTGCCGCATTGTGGAAAGCCAGGCGGGCTGGTGGAATATCTTCAAGCCGACCGGGCTGATCGCCTTCTGTGTCTTCTGGCTGGCCTCGACGGCTGAGGTTGTGCGCGCGCCCTTCGATCTGGTGGAGGCCGAGCAGGAGCTGGTCGGCGGCTACAACACCGAGTACTCGTCGATGAAGTTCGCGCTCTTCTTTATGGCCGAGTATATCAAGCTGATCGCGGTCTCGGCGATCGGCGTGACGCTCTTCCTGGGCGGCTGGCGCGGCCCCGGCGTCGATGTGCTCTACAGCGCGGGCTATCCCAACATCGCGGCGCTGGTCTCGGTGGGCTACTTCCTGCTGAAGCTGATCTTCTTCCTGTTCTTGAGCGTGTGGGTCCGCGCGACGCTGCCGCGCTTCAAGTACAATCAGCTGATGGATCTCGGCTGGAAGCGGCTGCTGCCGCTCTCGCTGGCGCTGGTGGCGATCACGGCGATCGGCGCGGTGCTGACGAGTGGTATGAATCCGTACATCGCCGGGCTGTTCGGCGCGTTGCGGTAGGAGTAGAGCATGTTTGATTTGATCAAGGGACTGCGAACCACCGCTAAATATTTGTTCCAGCGCCCGGTCACGATCTCGTATCCCGAGGTCAAGCGGCCGGTGCGCGAGCGGTTTCGCGGCAAGCACGAGCTGAAGCGCTACGAAGACGGCAAAGAGCGCTGCATCGGCTGCTCGCTCTGCGCAGCGGCCTGTCCCGCAGACGCGATCTATGTCGAGCCGGCCGAGAATAATCCCAATAATCCGGTCGGCTACGGCGAGCGCTACGCGGCGAAGTACGAGATCAATATGATCCGCTGCATCTTCTGCGGCTACTGCGAGGACGCCTGCCCGACCAACGCGATCGTGCTGGAGCACCAGTATGAGCTGTCGTTCTACGATCGCAAGTCGGCGGTGTATACCAAAGAAATGCTGCTGGTGCCGGAAGATAAGGGTTGGGGCGAGCCGCCGCCGATCCTCAAAAATCTGAATCGTCCGCCGAATCCACCGGCGCAAATGGAGTTGTAAGCTGCGACGACTGCAAGAGACGAGTGACGTTTGTGGTAACATAGCCGGTCGTCACTCGTCTCTTGTTGCGGAGAGAATCATGGAATTTGTACTCTTTCTGATTACCGCATTTATCACGATTGGCGCGGCGGCGGCGATGGTGCTTAGCCATAACGCGGTCCACTCGGCGCTCTGGCTGGTGCTCAACTTCTTCGGCGTGGCTGTGCTCTACCTGCTGCTCAACGCTCCCTTCCTGGCGATGGTCCAGATCACGGTCTATGCCGGCGCGATCATGGTATTGTTTTTGTTCGTGATCATGCTGCTCGGCTCAGAAAAAGGCCAGGAGGAGGTCAACGGCCTGCCCTGGCAGACGCCGGTTGCGCTGGTGCTGGGCCTGGCGCTGGTCAGCATCGCCGGCTACGCGATCCTGGGCGCGAACTCGCCCGCCATCGCGGCGACGCCCGCCACGCAGCCGCAGATTGGAGCGGCGGAGGCGGTTGCCAACTCGCTCTTTAGCACCTATCTGCTGCCGTTTGAAATAACCTCGGTCTTATTGCTGGTTGCGTTGATCGGCGCGATCGTGCTGACGATCAAGAGCCGCGAGCGAGAAGGAGCGCGTAGCTGATGGTTCCTACCGATTACTATGTGATGCTGAGCGCGATTTTGTTCACCATCGGCGTGATCGGCGTGCTCACGCGTCGCAATGCGCTGGTGGTCTTTATGTCGGTCGAGCTGATGCTCAACTCGGCGAACCTGGCGCTGGTGGCGTTTTCGCGCCAGTGGGGCCATGTCGACGGCCAGATCTTGACGTTTTTTGTGATCACGGTGGCAGCCGCTGAGGTGGCGGTTGGACTGGCGCTGCTGGTCGGCATTTTCCGCACCAGGCGCACAACCAACGTCGACGAAGTCAACACGATGCGGGGCTAGATGATAAGAACCAAGAACCAAGAACCAAGAACCAAAACGAAATACTCCTAGGTTCTAGATTCTAAGTTCTAGGTTCTTACTGCTGAGGAAGGATCTTGTGGAGCTTATTCAAACACTTGTCCCGTTGATCATTGTGCTGCCGCTGCTGGGCGCGCTGGTCAACACCTTCGCGATCCGCGATGGACGCCGGGCCGGGCTCATCGCCAGCGCGGTGGTGCTGCTGGCCTTTGTGCTGGCGCTGGTTGCCACAGCCACGCTGTCAGGACTGCCCCACGAAGAGCAGACACACGTCGATTTTACGCTGTGGCAATGGATCGACGCCGAGCGGCTACAGGTGCCGTTTGGCTTTTTATTCGATCCGCTGTCGGCGGTCATGGTGCTGCTGATCACGGGCGTCGGTGGCCTGATCCATGTTTTTTCGATCGGCTACATGGCGCACGACGCGCGGCCCGTGCGCTACTTTGTGTATCTGAACCTGTTCGTCACCGCGATGTTGATCCTGGTGCTGGCGAACAACTATCTGCTGCTGTTCCTGGGCTGGGAAGGCGTGGGCCTGTGCTCGTACCTGCTGATCGGGCATAACTTCGAGCGCAAGGAGGCGCGGTACGCCTCGATGAAGGCGTTCGTCGTCAACCGCATCGGCGACTTTGGCCTGATGCTGGCGATCCTCGGCCTTTTCCAGCACTTCGGCACGCTTAACTTCGGCGGCATCTTCCCGCGCGCGGCTGAGGTGCTGTCCAACACCCAGATCCAGTGGGTCTTCGGACCCACGCTCACAGCCTCGGCGATCGCGTTTTGTATGCTGATCGGCGTGACCGGCAAGTCGGCGCAGATTCCGCTGTGGGTCTGGCTTCCCGACGCAATGGCCGGCCCGACGCCGGCCTCGGCGCTGATTCATGCTGCGACGATGGTTACCTCGGGCGTGTATCTGATCGTCAGGTCGCACTCGATCTTTATCATGTCGGCGTCGGTCTCGAATCTGACGGTCTATATCGGCGCGGCGACGGCGTTTATCGCGGCCTCGATCGCGATCGGCCAGTACGACATCAAGCGCGTGCTGGCGTTCTCGACGGTCTCGCAGCTCGGCTTTATGGTCGCGGCTGCCGGCATGGGCGCGTACACGGCGGCGATGTTCCATCTGCTCACGCACGGCGTGTTCAAGGCGCTGCTCTTCCTGGGCGCCGGCTCGGTGATCCACGGCGCGCACGAGGTGCAGGATATGCGCAAGATGGGCGGCTTCCGTACTGCCATGCCGCGCACGTTTATGACCTACATAGCCGGAACGCTGGCGCTGGCGGGTATCGTGCCGTTCGCGGGCTTCTGGTCCAAGGATGAGATCATCGGCGCGGCGTTCCACGGCGGGCGCTTCGGCACCTATCCGGTCGCGGGCACGCTCCTGATCATCACGGCTGTGCTGACGGCGTTCTACATGGGCCGCCAGATCTTCCTGGTCTTCTGGGGTCACCAGCGCGATCATAGCTACCATCCGCACGAGAGCGAGCCGATCATGACGGTGCCGCTGGTGATTCTGGCGCTCGGTGCGCTAGTGGCGGGCGCGATTAATCTGCCCGGCCTGCACACACTGGATCATTTCCTGGAGCCGGTCTTCGAGGTTGCGGGCGCAGTGACTGAGCCGCCGGAGTTCGATATTGTGCTGGCGGCGGTGACAGTGTTGCTGTCGCTGGGCGCGTTCTTTGTCGCCTACCAGGTCTACGCCAAGCGTGAGTGGAAGAAGACCTTCCGCGATCCGCTGGCGCGCGTGCTCGGCGTTTTCTTCGAGGGCTTCGAGCAGCGCTGGTACGCCGACGATGTCTACGACTCGGCGGTGGTGCGGCCCTTCAAGGCGATCGCTAACTTCCTGTCGCGGGTCTTCGATCCTCGCGGCATCGATGGATTGGTCAACGGCGCGGCGCGGCTGGTCGGTCTCGGCGGGGCCGGCCTGCGTGAAGCACAGACCGGCTACGTTCGCTCGTATGCGCTGGTCTTCTTGATCGGCGTGCTGGCGGTGATCGGCTACTTCGGCTTTATGACCGTGCGCTAGCTCAGGTGGCGGGCGGTGTCCAGCCCGCCGCACAGATAGATCTGTTGATCCTTACACACTAAGGGTACAGCTTTGCAAAGTTTTCTGCTTTCTTTAATCGTTTGGCTGCCACTGGTCGGCGCGATCGCGCTGCTGGTGATCCCTGGTCTCAGCGATCGGAACGCCAAGCGACTGGCATTTGTCTGGAGCCTGGTGGTTTTTGTGGCTTCGCTGCCGCTGATCCCCGGCCTGGGCATGTACGATCCCGGCAATCCCGGCCTTCAGCTGGTCGAGCGCCTGCCGTGGATCGGAGCCTTTGGCGTGGATTACTACCTCGCCATCGACGGGATCTCGCTGTGGCTGGTGCTGCTGACGACGTTTCTCACGCCGATCACGATCCTCTCGACCTTCGACTCGGTCAGTACGCGGGTGCGGGCGTTCGAGGCGTTTATGCTGGCGCTTGAGACCGGCATGCTCGGCGTGTTTCTGGCCCAGGATCTGTTCCTGTTCTATATCTTCTGGGAGTTTACGCTGGTGCCGATGTATTTCTTGATCGGCATCTGGGGCGGCTCCCGGCGCATCTACGCGACGGTTAAGTTCTTTCTTTATACTTTTGCGGCCTCGGTGCTGATGCTGCTGGCGATCATTGCGCTGTATGTGCTGTGGGGCCAGAACAGCTTTAGCGTGCCGGATATGGTTGCGCAGATTCGCTCGGGCCAGTTCACGCTGGACACCAACACGGAGCGCTGGCTGTTCCTGGCTTTCTTCGCGGCGTTTGCCGTGAAGGTGCCGCTGTGGCCGTTCCACTCGTGGCTACCCGACGCGCACACCGAAGCGCCGACGCCCGGCTCGGTGATTCTGGCGGGCGTGCTGCTGAAGCTGGGCGGCTATGGCTTGATCCGCTTCAACTTGCAGCTCTTCCCGCAGGCGTCGCGCTACTTCGCCTTCGCGATCGGCGTGCTGGCGGTGATCGGTATCATCTATGGCGCGTGGATCGCCTACGCCCAGACCGACATCAAGAAGCTGGTTGCGTACTCGTCGGTCAGCCATATGGGCTTTATTGTGCTGGGCATCTTTGCGCTCAACCCGATCGGTATTCACGGCGCGATCTTGCAGATGGTTAATCACGGCCTGTCGACCGGCGCGCTCTTTTTGATCGTCGGCATGATCTACGAGCGCCGTCACACCCGCGCGATCAATGCTTTCGGCGGCCTGTGGAAGGTGATGCCGGTCTACACGTTCTTGTCGCTGCTAATCATCATGTCGTCGATCGGCCTGCCCGCGCTCAACGGCTTTGTGGGCGAGGCGACGATTATGTTCGGCACCTTCAGCTCGCAAGTGCTGGGCTGGGAGTTCGCGGCCTTCGGTCTGCTCGGCGTGATCCTGGCGGCAGTCTATCTGCTGTGGATGTTCCGCCGCGTGATGATGGGCGACGTGAATCAGCAGACCGAGAAGATGCGCGATGCGACCCGGCTGGAGATCGCGATGCTGGTGCCGGTGATCGCGCTGATTATTTTGATCGGCCTGTATCCGACGCCCTTCTTCCAGGCGATGAATGAGTCGGTGACGGCGCTGGCGAGCGGGCTTGCTCCCGTGGTGGCAACGAGGTAACTGATGAATTTTCCTTTTCCTGAGATCAACTGGGCGACGATCTTACCGCCGCTGGTGCTGGTGGTCTGGGCGACCGTGCTGCTGCTGGCGGATCTGTTCATCGCCAACAAGCGCACCACCGCCTACCTCGCGCTGCTGGGTCTGGCGGTGTCGGCGGCGGTGGCAGTGCCGCTCTGGGGCGGACAGCCGATCACGTCCTTTGCCGGCATGGCGCGCATCGACGATACGGCGATTGTGATCGATTGGATCTTGCTGCTGATCACGGCGATCACGATCTTGTTCTCGATCGATTACCTGAAGCGCCAGTCGATCGAGATGGGCGAATACTACTCGCTGCTGCTGTTTACCACCGCCGGGATGATGACGATGGCGCACGGCAGCAATCTGATCGTGCTCTTCCTGAGCCTGGAGTGGGTCTCGATCGGCCTGTATGTGCTGGCCGGCTTCGCGTATCCGCGCATCCGCTCGGAAGAAGCAGCCATGAAGTATCTGCTCTACGGCGCGTTTGCGGCCGGCTTCCTGGTTTATGGCATCGCCCTGGTCTACGGCGCGACTGGCACGGCGGATCTGGTGACGATCGCCAACACGATCCAGGATCGCGGCCTGAGCTCGTCGCCGATCCTGCTGGTCGGCATCGGCCTGCTGATCGTCGGCTTCGGCTACAAGATCTCGATGGTGCCGTTCCATATGTGGACGCCCGACGTGTACGAGGGCTCGCCGACGCCGGTCTCGGCCTATATGTCTACCGCGACCAAGGCGGCGGGCTTTGCGGCGCTGCTGCGCGTCGTTCAGCTGGCGCTGCCAGGCCTGATCGAGATCTGGCAGATGCCGCTGGCGGTGCTGGCCGCGCTGACGATGGTGATCGGCAATGTGGCGGCGGTGGCGCAGAATAATATCAAGCGTATGCTGGCCTACTCGGCGATCGCGCACGCCGGCTTTATTCTGTGCGCACTTGTCGCGGTCGATCTTCCCGGCGCGGTGCAGAGCTTCCTGTACTATATTCTGGCCTACTCGCTGACTAACCTGGGCGCGTTCGCGGTGGTGATCGCGCTGGAGCAGGCCGGCGAGGAGCGCTTCGACATCGCAGATCTGGCTGGGATTGGTTGGCGGCACCCGCTGCTCGGCGCAACTATGGCGATCTTTATGCTGTCGCTGGCCGGCGTGCCGCCGCTGGCGGGCTTTTTCGCCAAGTGGCTGGTTTTCCAGTCGGCGTACCAGGCCGGCTTCTGGTGGCTGGCGCTGATCGGCCTGCTCAGCAGCGTGATCTCCGCGTTCTACTACCTGCGCATCATCGTCAACATGTACATGCGCGAACGCACCGAGCCCGTGCGCTCGTTCACCTCCTCGCCGATGCTGGTCGGCGTGGCCTTAGCGGCGCTGCTGGTGATTGTGCAGGGATTCTTGACGAGCCCGGTGCTGAGCCTGGTGGGCCAGACGCTGGCGGCGGGCGGATAAAAAAGAACAAAGAAACAAAAGAACAAAAGAACAAAAGACCCAGGAGCCGGATATTGATTAGGGCTCCTGGGTCTTGGCTTTGGGCTCAGGTTTTGAGCGGCAAGAGAGCGGATTCTTGCTACTTTCTCGGCTCTTTTTCGTGTGAAGAGTGGCCCTTACCCCGCCTGTGAGCTAAGTCAGGCCCTCATCCCCTGCCCTGCAGGCTTTCCCTTGCCCCGAACCTCGGCGGGCCTCCGCCTCCACCCTGAGGGTACCCGCCGCAGACGAGGGGGAAGATCAGGCCCTCATCCCCGCCCTGCGGGCACCCCTTCTCCCGTTGCGACAGGAGAAGGGGAACATGATACTTGCGTTTGTTCCCTTGTTCCTTTGTTCCCTTGTTCCTTTGTTCTCTCGTTAAGTTCTAGGTTCTTCTAATAGTCGAACCGTCGTTCTTTGAGCACGCGCTCGATCTGCCGCTTGGACTCGCGCTCAGCGGTTGCCTCACGTTTGTCGTAGAGCTTCTTGCCGCGCGCGACGCCGAGCTTGACTTTAGCGCGGCGTTGCTTGAAGTGAATATCCAGGGGCACCAGCGTCAAGCCTTTTTGCTCAAGCTTGCCGAGCAGCCGGTTGATCTCGCGGCGATGCAACAGCAGCTTGCGCGGCCGAGTCGGGTCGTGCTGAAAGATCTGGCCGGTCTCTTCGTTCGGCGAGATATGCGCGTCGAAGAGCCAAGCCTCGCCGTCCTGGATACGGGCGTAGGCGCCGCGCAGGTTGGCTTTTCCACGCCGAATAGATTTGATCTCGGAGCCGGTGAGCACAATCCCGGCCTCGTACTCTTCCTCGATAAAATAGTCGTGAAACGCTTTACGATTGACCGCGATCTGCTGCGAGGCGGGTTGCTTAGACATATATAGCCTCACCAATGTATCAAGAGGTTGCGTATTCGATAGGATACCACATGCAAGCGGGCGAGGTCATCACCCCGCCCGCTCTGAATCATCTGTCTGGGTTGCGCTACTTCTTCTCGTTGGGCAAGAACTTGGTCATCTTGGTGCCGCATTTCTCACAGGTGCCCTTCGCTGCTCGCCGTCCGTTGTCGAGCTTCTCTTCGTGCGCATCTTTCATGGTTCGCTGGGCTTTGCACTTTACACAATACGCTTGAACGTCATCCATCTAAGAACCTCCTCAATCACTAGATAGCTAGGCTCTACTTCAAATGCTGTGCCAAGGCGACCAGTGGCTACTTGTGATGTGTCATCAGCCCTGCCCGGAAGGGAAAGCGCATACGATCGCGGATCGATTTATGCTGAAGAGTCGGCTGGTGGTGCGGACTGTAAACGTTCGCGCAAAACTCGCCAATAATTAACCGGGGCTTAAGAAAGGGGTTGACTTTGCCAGGAGCAACCGCTATAGTATATTTGATCGTGATATATAGTGCAATGTTTGCACAGCAGAGGGTTCCGTGGATAACCAACCCGGACCCTCTTGTTACGTGAATAGTAAGCTGGCAAATATTTCTTCAACTACACAGTGTTATTTGCCTTTTTGGAGGACGTCCTGCATGTTGGACAAGCTGCTTGAGCTGGCACGAGGTCGTGGCTTCGTTACTTGCGACGAAGTCCTAGCGTCAGTTTCGGACGCCGAACGCGGTGGTGAAGAAGTGGACCAGCTCTATGCCGCCCTTGGCGCTGAGGGCATTGCTGTGATTGACCCGTCAGCCAGTCATTCGCTTCCTCTCGCATCCCCCAACTCTGCATTTCAGCTTGACGAAGAGCCTGCCCCTCAGCTCCCTGAATTGACCGACTCCTCGATCGACGATCCTGTTCGCATGTATCTGCAAGAAATAGGCCAGGTGTCGCTGCTTACGGCGCATCAGGAAGTTGAGCTGGCCAAAGCTATGGAGGCCGGTCACCACAGCCGTCAGGCGCTGCGCTACGATGGGCTGAGTTGGGAAGAGCGCTGTGCATATCAGCGGCTGGTAGAGGCGGGCAACGAGGCGCGTCGTCATTTAATCCAGGCGAACCTGCGCCTGGTGGTCTCGATCGCTAAAAAGTACACCTCGTACGGCTTGACGATGATGGACCTGATCCAGGAGGGCAACATCGGCCTGATGCGCGCGGTGGAAAAGTTCGACTATACCAAGGGTCATAAGTTCTCAACCTACGCCACCTGGTGGATTCGCCAAGCGATCACGCGCGCGATCGCCGACCAGAGCCGCACCATTCGCCTGCCTGTGCACATGGGCGAGGCCATCTCTCAGGTTAAACGAACCTCGCATAAGCTTCAGCAGTCGATGCAGCGCGAGCCAACGCCCGAAGAGATCGCGGACGCGATGGGCATTACGGCCGGCAAAGTCCGCCGCACGCTGGAGGCTTCGATGCATCCGCTCTCGCTGGAAATGCCGGTCGGGCAGGACGGCGAAGGCCGGATGGGCGATTTTATCGAAGACGAGCGGCTGGCAACACCTGCCGAAGCCGCCGCCCAGACGATGCTGCGCGAACAGATCGATGAGGTGCTGGATAAGCTTCCCGAGCGCGAGCGCAAGATTATTCAGCTGCGCTACGGCCTGAAAGATGGCAAATACCGCACCCTGGAAGAGGTCGGTGTGGAGTTTGGCATCACCCGCGAGCGCATCCGGCAGATCGAGGCCGTCGCGCTCCGCAAGCTGCGCCATCCGCATCTTGGCAAGAAGCTACGCGGCTACCTCGACTAGTGGCTGGATTTTGCACGACCCTCCTCGCTTTGGCTGAGGAGGGTTTTTTTGTTTACGAAAACTTTAAACCGATTCCGGCTGACGATGGTGTTAACCCTTAAGGCAGATAAACCATATCGGATGCACGGGCTAGCAGATTGACAATAGTAAACGTTTCCGTATAATGCGCAAGCACTACAGCCATACGTTAGCCCCACGCAGCAGCAGCTGGCTTGAAGGAGGTAGTAGCTTCGTTACGACGTTCACCCAGTCACACTGGATCGACCGTTTTTCCTCAGCCTGTCATTCATGAAGGAGCAACAGGATGACCCGTTTTCCGCACCGCGCAAAGATGATCGCTTGGACGATGTTGTTTGCCCTCATCGTTCCGATCCTGGCCGCGTGTGGTGGTACTGCCACCCCGCCCGCATCGTCGCCCGCCGCCTCGGCCTCAACCGCCGCGTCGCCGTCGGCAGCTGCCTCAGCTTCACCGGAAGCATCAGCATCGGCTGAACCCTCAGCATCGGCTGAACCCTCGGCATCCGCTGAGGCCTCAGCATCACCCGCCGCAGAAGCCTCGGCCAATCCTTCGCCGATCAACGACAAGATCTTCATCGCTGGCTATAACCAGTCGCCGGACACGCTGTTCAGCCTGGAAACCACCAGCGGTATGCTCAACGAAGTCGGCATCGGCCTGGGTCGCTCGATTGGCGGTCACTACTGCTACGACAACCTGAGCTACGACTACCAGAACCGCTACTGCGTCGAGGAGTTCCCGACGTTCGAGAATGGCGGCGCGGTCACCGAGACGGTCACGATCGATCCGGCCTCGATCAGCGAGGAATCCCCGATCGTGGTCGACGGCACGCTGATCACCGACACCGCCGTGGCTGAGGCCGCCGGTATCGACATCCCGACCGAGCTGGATCAGCTGACGCTGACCTTCACGGTCAACCCGGATCTCAAGTGGGAAGACGGCGTTCAGGTGACCTCGGCGGATGCCAAGGAAGCCTTCCGCATCTTCAAAGACCCGACGCTCCAGCTGCCAGTTCGCTACACGATCGATCGCACCCTGAGCGTGGAAGCGCCGGATGATGCGACCGTCGTGCAGGTCTATGCTCCGGGCTACCTCGACTTCGACTACTACCTGACCTTCATCGGCTTCATGCCGACGCACAAGTACGGTGGCCAGACGATCGAGGAGATCCGCGACCAGGAGAGCACGCACCCGTGGTCGTACGGCCCGTACATGGTCCAGGAGCACATCCCCGGCGAGTCCACCACGCTGGTTTCGAACCCGTACTTCACGCCGCAGCCGAAGATCGGCACGGTGGTCTACAAGTACGTCGCCGACCAGGAGCAGCTGATCGCGCAGCTTGAGGCCGGCCAGATCGACTACGCCGGCACCGTTGGCCTGACGCTGACCCAGGCGCCGCAGCTTGACGACCTCGAGGCTGCCAACAAGGTGACTGCGCAGTACGTCCCGTCCACGACCTGGGAGCACATCGACTTCGGTATCCAGCGCAGCGACGGCGAGCCCTCGTTCTTCGACGACGTGCGCACCCGCCAGGCGATCGCCTACGCGATCAACCGCCAGGAGATCATCGACAACGTGCTCTTCGGCAAGACCACGGTGATGAACACCTACGTCCCGTCGGATCACCCGTCATATCCGGGCGACGACGCGCTTGAGCCCTACAACTTCGATCCCGAGAAGGCCAATAGCCTGCTCGACGAGGCTGGCTGGGCACGGGGCGCTGACGACATCCGCGAGAAGGATGGCCGCCGGTTCTCGTTCACCTTCTACACCACGCAGGGCAACGCCACCCGCCAGGCCACGGCTGAGATTATTCAGCAGAACCTGAAGGATGTCGGCGTCGAGATCACGCTTGAGTTCGTCCCCGGCCCCGAAGTGCTCTTCAAAGAGGGCGCCGAAGGTATCCTCGACGGCCGCATCTTCGATATGGCGCTCTACGCGTGGGGCTCCGGCGTCGATCCGTCGCACACGTTGTATCGCTCGGACTTCATCCCGTCCGCCGAGAACAACTACGACGGCCAGAACAACCCCGGCTACAGCAATCCTGAGTTCGACGCCGCCGCCAAGGCTGCCGCGTCCGAGCTGAACAAGGATGCCCGCCGTGAGCTGGACAAGACTCCGCTGGTCATTGCCAACAAGGAACTCCCGACCTTCCCGCTCTACCAGCGCGTGAACGTTGGCGCGTTCAACCCGGCCGTGACGGGCATCGAGCTTGACCCGACCAGCGACCGCGACCTGTTCAATATCGAGATGATCGATATCAACAAGTAAGCGATCGACCATGACTACCGGCTGTGGGGATGGAGCGTACCTTCATCCCCACACCGTTACCCTGGCTGAGCTACAGATTGTGTGAAAAGTTCAGGAAAAATATTTAGTTTTTAATCACCTTTTTTTAGCAGCGTTTCGTATTCCCTAGACCTGCCGTAAGGCATGAGGAGCAGCGACAAGGTATGGTTACATTTCTTATTCGGCGCTTCTTCCAGATGGGACTGGTGCTCCTGATCTCAACGATCTTCGTGTATGTGATCTTGAGCATGGTGCCCGGCGGCCCGCTGGATGATCTGTTGCAGAACTCAGATCCGCGCTCACGTCCAAGCGCTGCTGATCTGGCACGTATCCAGAAGGCGATGGGCCTCGACAAGCCGTTGTATCTGCGCTACGTTACCTGGCTGGCCGGCGATACCTGGCTGGATAATATCGGTCTGGAGCAGTATGCAGGTACCAATCGTGGCATCATTCGTGGCGACTGGGGCCAATCGTGGAAGGTTGAGCGCAATCGCCCGGTGATGGAAGTGATCGGCCGGCGCTTGCCCGATACGCTGCGCCTGATGCTCACATCGACGCTGCTCTCGCTGCTGCTGGCCATTCCGATCGGCGTGTACTCGGCCGTCAAACAATACTCGCGGCTGGATTACTTCTTCACCAGCTTCAGCTTCCTTGGCGTTTCGCTGCCCTCATTCTGGTTTGGCCTGATGCTGATCGCGGCGACGTTGGCGATGAAACGGTACGACTTGTTCTATTTTCCCACCGGCGATGTTTTAGCGCTGCGTTCCTATGATGTGCCTGGTCTGGGACCAGTTCAGGCCGGATCATTTACCGATCGCGTGATGCATCTGGTGATGCCGGTGACGGTGCTGGGCTTGCTGAATCTGGCCGGCTATAGCCGCTTCCTCCGCGCGTCGATGCTGGAAGTGCTCAAGCAGGATTATGTGCGCACGGCGCGGGCCAAAGGTCTGCGTGAGCGTATCGTCGTTTTGAAGCACGCGATGCGCAACGCCTTGATCCCGCTGATCACGATCTTTGTGTTCACGATTCCGGGTATCTTCAGCGGCGCGCTGATCACCGAGACGATCTTCAACTACAAGGGCCTGGGCTTCTTGTATATCCAGGCGCTGGGCCAGAAAGACTGGCCGATCGTCTCAGCCTTCTTGTTGATCAACGCCGTTCTGATCGTGATTGCGAATCTGCTGGCCGATGTGCTGTACACGGTTGCCGATCCGCGTATCCGGCTCGACTAGCGGCTCGTCAGGTATCACAGGTGCCGGCGAGGATTAAATCTTCGAGATTATGACACAAAGGTAGAAAGCTATGGCCGTTGCTACGCCACAGATGGAAGGCTCTGAGATCCTTGAGCAGGAGCTTGAAAACCCGATTATTACGATTCTGCGCCGCTATGGTCGCCATCGCCTGGCCGTGGTCAGCACGATCGTCTTGAGTATTATCATCCTGATGTCGGTCTTCGCGCCCTGGATCACCAGCCACAACCCGACGTTCAACAATCCGCCCGCCAAGAACTTGCCGCCCTCATGGGAGCATCTAATGGGCACGGATTATATCGGGCGCGATGTTTTCTCGCGGATTATCCACGCCGGCCGCGTGTCGCTAGGGATTGCGTTCATCACGGTGCTGTTCAGTGATTTCCTGGGCATCGTGATCGGCGTGGTCAGCGGCTACTTCGGCGGCTGGGTCGACTCGCTGATCATGCGCATCGTGGATTTTATGCTCACGTTACCGCTCCTGCCGATCCTGCTGGTGCTGATCACGATCTTCAGTCCCAGTATCGGGCTGTTGATTACGGTGCTGGTGCTAACAGGTTGGACCGGCAGCGCGCGCTTGATTCGCGGACAGATTCTGAGTATTCGTGAGCGCGAGTTTGTGGAAGCGTCGCGGGCGCTTGCCGCCTCCAAGGCGCGGATTATGTTCCGCCACATGGTGCCCAATGCTCTGGCACCGATTATCGTGAATGTGACGCTGAACCTGAGCGGTATCATCATTCTGGAGGCCGCGCTCAGCTATCTTGGCTTTGGCGTGCAGCCGCCGCAGGCCTCGTGGGGCAATATGTTGCAGAACGCGAATAGCCTTACGGTTTTGGAGCGCTATTCCTGGCAGGCGTTCTTCCCCGGCCTGGCGATCTTCTTGACCTCGCTCTGCTTCAACTTCATGGGCGACGGTCTGCGCGATGCGCTCGATCCACGCATGAAGCTCTAATTCTTTCTGTGCGGCGACTGCAACCACGCGGTCGCCGCAATCTGTTAGAATTGGCAATCGATCGATTTATTTTTTCGATGTAGAGAGAGGCACTCTAGTGTCCACCACAGCTCCTACCGTCCAGAAAAATAACTACATTCTGAAAGTCAAAGGTCTCAAGACCTATTTTTATACCGAAGAGGGTGTCGTCAAGGCCGTGGATGGCGTTGACTTCACGCTCAAGCCCGGCGAAGTGCTCGGTATCGTCGGTGAGTCCGGCTGTGGCAAGTCGGTGACCTCGATGTCGCTGCTGCGGCTGATCAGCACGCCCGGCGAGATCGTCGAGGGCGAGATCTTGTTCGGCGACGACGATCTGCTGGATCTGTCCGAAGAAGAGATGCGCAACATTCGCGGCAATCGCATCTCAATGATCTTTCAGCAGCCCACGACAGCGCTCAATCCCGTGTTTACGGTCGGTGACCAGATCAAGGAAGCGCTCAAGGTACACAAGGGCCTGGACGAGGGCGAGGCCGATAAGCGCTGTGAGCAACTGCTTGCGCTGGTAGGTATCGCCGATCCGCGCCGCCGCATGTCGACGTATCCGCACCAGCTTTCGGGCGGTATGTGCCAGCGCGTGATGATCGCGATGGGCCTGGCCTGCAATCCTGAGCTGTTGATCGCCGACGAGCCTACCACGGCGCTCGACGTGACGATCCAGGCGCAGATCCTGGACCTGATGCGCGATCTGCGCGAAAAGATCAACACGGCGATCATTCTGATCACGCATGACCTGGGCGTTGTCGCCGAGATGGTCGATAACGTGCTGGTGATGTACGCCGGCAAGGTCGTGGAGTACGCGCCGGTCAAAGAGCTGTTTGCCGCGCCGAAGCATCCCTACACGCAGGGCCTGATCTCATCGATCCCGGTGCTCGGCGTGGTCAAAGACGAGCTTGATACGATCTCGGGCACCGTTCCCAGCCTGCTCAATCTGCCTCCGGGATGCCGCTTTGCCAGCCGCTGCCCCTATCGCATGGAGCGCTGCGATCAGGAAGAGCCGCCGCTGATCAAGCTCGAAGGTAATCGTCTGGTTCGTTGCTGGCTGTACTAACGGTTGGAGAGTAGCATGACTCAAACATATTCGACAAGCGATGCATCAGCCAGCCAGAGCCCCAACAGCGCGCGCCGCAACGATGATCTGCTGGTTGTCGAAGATCTGAAGAAGTATTTTCCGGTCAAAGGCGGCGTTCTGCGCCGAACCGTCGGGCAGGTTAAGGCCGTCGACGGTGTGAGCTTTACCATCAAGCGCGGTGAGACGCTGGGCCTGGTGGGCGAGTCTGGCTGTGGCAAGAGCACCACTGGCCGAACGATCCTGCGGCTGCTGTCTGCAACCGAGGGCAAGGTCAACTTCGAGGGCAAAGATGTGCTCAAGGCCAGCAACCGCGAGATGAAGGCGCTGCGCCGCGATATGCAGATCGTTTTTCAAGATCCGTACGCGTCGCTCGATCCGCGTATTATCGTGGGCGAGAGTATCGCCGAGGGCTTGAAGATCCACGGCATCGGCAATACGCGCGAGCAGACAGAGCGGGTGCGCCAGGTGATGCTCAAGGTCGGTCTGCGGCCCGAGCTGACCCGGCGCTTCCCCCATGAATTTTCGGGCGGTCAGCGGCAGCGCATCGGTATTGCTCGCGCGCTGATCATGGAGCCTAAGCTGATTGTTTGTGACGAGCCGGTGTCGGCGCTCGACGTGTCGATCCAGTCGCAGGTGCTCAACCTGCTCAAGCAGCTTCAGCGTGAGCTTGGCCTGACGTATCTGTTCATCGCGCATAACCTGAGCGTCGTGGAGCATATCAGCGATCGCGTGGGCGTGATGTATCTCGGCAAGATGGCCGAGCTGGCCGCGCGTGAGGAGCTGTTCCGCAACCCGATGCATCCCTACACCAAGGCGCTGATGTCGGCGATTCCGATCCCCGACCCAACGGTTCGCCGGGAGCGCATCATTTTGCAGGGCGACGTGCCTAGCCCGCTCAATCCGCCCTCGGGCTGCCGTTTCCATCCGCGCTGCTGGCTGGCTAAAGAGATCTGCAAAGAGGTCGATCCGCCCTTTGAAGAAAAAGTGCCGGCGCATTGGGTGGCGTGTCACTTCGCGGGTGAGTTCTAAGCATACTGAAGATTTGACTCGTAGGGGCGTGATTTATCACGCCCTGGGCGTATCGCAATACGCCCCTACAGGATCAATCTATGCTTGTTGCTCTAATTGATTAACATTTCGGCTTTCACCAGGCTTTAGGAAATGAACAAATCGTCAGCTCCGCGCTCCATGCGTGGGGCTGATTGGTTTAAGCGCTGGGCGAGCCCGGCGGTTATCTGGTATCATGCCTAGCCGAAGTTTGGTCTTTGGAAAGGATTTCTCTGGTTGATTGTTCGCCTGAGCATCATCGCATTGATTTGTATGGCTCTGCTCGGTTGTTCGCTGCAAGCCGCGCCATCACCGCCGCCTGTCGCCAGCGCGAGTGCATCTCCCGCCGCCAGTCCCACGGTTCCCGTCGCCTCGCCCACTCCCGACGACGCTGAAGCGCCGACGTCCTGGACTGTTGGCCTGCTGGACGAGCCGGGCAATCTCCTGCCGTTCTCAGTAGATGGACGAGCCGCCGCGCCGATTGTTGAAGCGATGTTTCCCGCGCCGGTTCTCGGCCTTAACTACACATATACCACAACCGGTGTTCTCGAAGCGCTGCCCACCCTTGAAAACGGCGGCGTGCAAGTTGTCACCACCACCGGCTTTCTCGACGCGACAGGGCAGTTTACGGTCACCGAGACCAGCCAGCCCACGACGACGCAGCAGCTGATCGCGACCTATCGCTGGAATCCTAAGCTGCGCTGGGCCGACGACACGCCGCTGACCGCCGCCGACTCGGTTTTTTCATACGAGCTGTTTGGTCAGGTGCAGGCCACGCAGGAGGCGCAGATCGCCCGCTCACTGATCGAGCGCTACGAGCTGGTCGACGAGTACACCACGCGGGCGGTGCTCAAGCCGGGCCGCATCGATCCCAGCTATCTGGTGAGCGCGTGGCCACCGCTGCCGCGCCATCGACTTCAGGATCTGCCACCCGAGGATGCGCTGGATCAGTTTGCCGAGCAGCCGCTGGGCTACGGCCCGTTCACCTTCCAGGAGCGCCAGCCCGGCGAGCAGCTTGTGCTGGAGCGCAACCCGTACTGGCCGGAGCAGACGAACCTGCCGCAGCAGCTCATCTTTCGTTTCTTCCCAACTGCCGAGGAGCTGCGCAGCGCGGTAGCCAACGGCACCGTGGATGTGGGCACGCTGGAGCGCATCCCGCAGGATCTGTTCGCGTATCTGGATCAGGACCAGCAGAGCGGCGCGGCCAGCGTTACCTATCTCCCCGGCCCGGTGCACGAGCATCTTGATCTCAACTTGAACGATGAGCGGCTGCAAGATCCACGGGTGCGCCAGGCGCTGGCCTACGCGATCGATCGCCAGGGTATGATCGACGCGCTCTTTGGCTCGAAGGTCAAGCCGCTGTGGAGCTGGATCTTGCCCGAGCAGCGCGCCTTTTACGCCGGCGACGAGCAGCTGACGCGCTATCCCTTCGATCCGGGCCGGGCTAACGCGCTGCTCGACGATGCCGGACTCGGCGACAAAGACGGCGACGGCGTACGCGAGCTGGCCAATGGACAGCCCTTTACGATGACGCTGCTCACAACCGACACGCCTCAGCGCACGGCGATGGCCGAGCGTATCGCGGCCGATCTCAAAGCGGTCGGGCTGCAAATCGAGCCGGAACTTCAGCCGGTCGATCAGTTTTATAGCCCCACCGGGCCGCTCTACCGGCGGACGTTTCAGCTGGCGCTCTTTGCCTGGATCGCCGGCGCCGATCCCGGTGGCCTGCCGCTATGGAGCTGCAACGCGGTTCCGCTTCAGGAGAACGGTTTTACGGGCAATAACTTTAGCGGCTGGTGCTTTGAGGCCGCCGAGTGGCCGCTGCGCCGCGCAAACTCGACCCTGGATCAGCGGACGCGAGCGCAGGATTATCTCAAGCATCAGCAGCTCTGGACACAAGAGGTGCCGGTGATCCCGCTCTTCCAGCGTCCACTCGCCGCGCTTGTGCATCCGCGCGTCCAGGGAGTCACCCCCGATCCGCTCGCGCCGATCACCTGGAACATCGATCAGTGGACGGGCGCTCAGTAGACGTTTTAGCGAAAGCGTACACTATGCATCGTCGGCTCCCGCGAATCACAACGACCATCCTGCGCTGGCTGCCCGCCATTGCGTGGATGGTCGTGATCTTTTGGTTTTCATCGCAGCCGGACCTGCCGCGCCCAGACAGCGATCTGCTGAATTTAATCGTACGAAAAACAGCGCATTTCACCGTGTTTGGTGTGCTTGCGCTGTTCTATCTCTGGGCGCTCGGCGATTGGCGTAAACGCTGGCTGGCGCTGCTCTTAACGGTTGTATATGCGATCAGCGACGAATATCACCAATCCTGGACGCCGCTGCGTCATCCCGCCTGGACGGATGTTGTGATCGACTCGGCGGGCGCTTTCACGGCGCTCTGGCTATTGCCAGGGCTGCGCCGATCAGCTATTGCAGGAACAACTCGAAGTTCGGCTGGCGATCGCGGCCAAACAGGTGCCGGAACGCACGTTTGAGTCCATCGGCAGCTTCTTCGCCGAGCCAAAAGCTGGCGAGAGCGCCAACGATGAGGCCAACAGCGCTACCAACCGCAGCGCCGAGAGCAAAAAGTAGGTACCGATCACGCGCATTGGCCCTCATGTAGGTTGTTCCTTTACTGGACGACTACAACTGGCTGCGCTTGTTTCCACAGCCGTTCAAGCCGATAAAACTCTCGCTGTTCCGGTGAAAATACATGCACGATGATGTCGCTGAAGTCGAGCAGTACCCAGCCGGTCTCCGCCGAGCCTTCGATCTTGGGATTACGTGCTCCACTCTTGACAAGCTCTTCGTCGATCGCTGATACGACCGCGCGAATCTGGCGCTCGCTCTCAGCTGTGCATAGGACGAAATAATCGGCAATGGTGGTCAGTCCGCGCAGGTCCAGCATAATGATGTCGTTGGCCTGTTTGTCTTCTGCGACTGTCACCGCGCGCCGAGCTAGTGTTGCGGCTTCGATAATAGCATCCTCCTGCCTATTCGGCAACTCTATTCACGCTATATTTTACCACGCCGTTTGCCGCGCTAACCTGGTACTCT
Source organism: Herpetosiphonaceae bacterium (assembly GCA_036401895.1). Lineage (GTDB taxonomy): Bacteria > Chloroflexota > Chloroflexia > Chloroflexales > Kallotenuaceae > LB3-1. The sequence continues at coordinate 24,570 of DASWTW010000059.1, forward strand.
TCTAGCGATTTTCTGGCACTAGGCGCCGCCGATCAGGCTCATCTCCCGTCCGACATGCTCAAAGATGTTGAGCGCTTCTTCCAGGTCCTGGCGCGTGTGCGTTGCCGTGACGATCGTGCGCACCCGGCCTTTGTCACGCGCCACCGTCGGGAAAGCGATACCCTGCGCGAAGACGCCGCTGGCGAACAGCCGATCCGAGAACTGCATCGCTTTCGCGCCCTCGCCGACGATCACCGGCGTGATCGGTGTTTCCGAGATGCCGGTGTTGAATCCTAGCTCTGCCAGGCCGCTCTTGAAAAATCGAGTATTGTGCCAGAGCTGGTCGATCAGCTGCTGGCCCTCGTCGCTTTGTAGCAAATCCAGGGCCGCCAGACAGGTCGCGGTCACCGACGGCGGATGTGAGGTCGAGAAGAGAAACGGTCGCGCGCGGTGCTCCATCAGCTCGCGCAGTGGCTGCGAGCAGGCCGCGTAGCCGCCGATCGCGCCGATCGCCTTGGAAAGCGTGCCGACGCTGATGTCCCAGTCTTTGTCGAGGCCGAAGTGATGGACTGTGCCGCTGCCGTGCGCGCCCAGCACGCCCGAGGCGTGCGCGTCGTCGACCATCGTGACCGCGCCGTAGTGCTTGGCCAGCTCCACGATCCGGGGCAGCGGCGCGATGTCACCGTCCATCGAGAAGACGCCATCGGTGACGATCAGGATCGTGCGGTAGCTGCCGCTCCTGGTTTCTTCCAGCACACGCTCCAGATCGTTCATGTCGTTGTGCTTGTAGACCTTGCGCGCCGCTTTGGTCAGCCGCACGCCGTCGATGATCGAGGCGTGATTCAGCTCGTCTGAGATCACCAGATCGCTGTCGCCGAGTGTGGAACCGAGCACGGCCGCGTTGGCGGTAAAGCCGCTCTGGAGCACCAGCGATGCCTCGGTATGCTTGAAGTCGGCCAGCTTGCGCTCAAGCTCCTCGTGAATATCCATCGTGCCGATGATCGTGCGCACCGCTCCAGTGCCGACGCCATACTTGTCGATCGCGGCTTTGGCGGCCTCCTTCAGCTCGGGACGCGTCGTTAGGCCCAGGTAGTTGTTGGACGACAGGTTGATCACCTGCTTGCCGTCGATCATCGAGCGCGGCTGCTGCTCGCCGCCGAGAATGCGCAGTTTGCGATACAACCCTTGCTCTTTCAGCTCGTTGAGCTGGCTCTGAATAACTTGATCAAATGGCTGGGGCATCGACTGCCTCCTTGTTTAGCTGATAGTCTCAGGGAACAGCGCGACTTTGGCCGCGTCGCCGGCGATCATCATCTCGAAGGCGCGCTGGAAATCGTCGAGCAGCATCCGGTGCGAGATGATCGGGCGAATGTCAACGCGTCCCTCGCCGATCAGCGCACGCGTCTGGTACCAGGTCTCGTACATTTTGCGCCCGGAAACGCCGTAAACCGTCGCGCCTTTGAAGACGATATGATTCGCCAGATCGAAGTTGTCGAGCGGACGGCCAGGCAATCCTAGCAGCGCCGCGTAGCCGCCGAAGCGCAGGCACTTAAAGCCCTGGTTGATCGCAGCGCCATTGCCCGACATTTCGAGCAGCACATCCACGCCGCCGCCATCGGTCGCGGCCATCACCTCGCCCACGACATCGCCTTTGGCGTCCAGCGGATGCGTCGCGCCCATGGTGCGGGCCATCTCCAGACGGTTGGGATTAACATCCGTGGCGAAGATCTGGCGCGCTCCCGCAGCCCTGGCAATGCCCACCGCAAACAGCCCGATCGGACCACAGCCCGTGATCAGCACCGTCTTGGTCGCCAGGTCGGTCGAGAGCGCGGTATGCACGGCGTTGCCGAACGGCTCCTGAGAGGCGGCGACCGCCGGATCGAGCTGCGGATCGTTGCGCCAGGCGTTGGATGCCGGGATCGCGACGTACTCCGCGAAGCAGCCCGGCCGGTCCACGCCCACAATTTTGACGTTGCGGCAGATATGATATTGCCCGGTGCGGCAGGGGTAGCAGTGGCCGCAGATGATATGCGTTTCGCCGGAGATGAAATCGCCGACCTTAACCGTGGTGACCTCATCGCCCACGGCGACGATGTCGCCGGAGAACTCGTGGCCAAAGACCATCGGCGGGCGAATGCGGCTCTGGGCCCAGGTGTCCCAGCGGTAGATATGCAGATCGGTGCCGCAGATCGTGGTCGCTCGCACTTTAACCAGCACATCGCGCGGGCCGATCTTGGGCACAGGTACCGTTTGTAGCTCAGCGCCTGCCGCTGCTCGTGCCTTAACGACAGCACGCATAGTTTCAGGAATCAACAAAGCGCCTCCTCATCGAAGCGATAAAGCCTTATGCCAGAGCAGTATACGAGCAGGCGCAATAAGCGTCAAGCAAGCTGTGGAGCGGCTGCGCGGCGCTAACAGCGATCGTTTTAGCTTGACGATAAGCCGTCGAAGCGGTACAATATGCACATCACACGGGGATGTTTGGTTTCGACGGGGAGCTGAGATCGTCGGTTGCGAGTCGAGCCGCCCAGTCTCGTTAAAGGGGCAAAAGCCTTAACTGGCAAAACAGTTCGAGCGCCTCAAATGGCGCTGGCCGCTTAATCATAGTGGCTCGCCCGCCTATCCTCAGCCTGATGGGATAGGCCCGGCGTCGACAAGTCGGGCTGCTGCGTCTGTAACCGCCTGCTAGCAGATGCAAAAGATAAGCGGGCTGGTCTCCTCAAACGCTTTGTTTGTTGAGCGTTGGAGACGAGAGCTTAATCAATAAACTACACTCGTAGATGTCGGCGGTTAAACTTTTCGGACGCGGGTTCGAATCCCGCCATCTCCACCACAGAAACAGCCGGAGCATCAAGTTCCGGCTGTTTGCTTTAACCTCGAATTGTGTCTCGCTAGGGCGCTGGCTAGTCGAAGTCCCAGATCGAGTGCTTATCATAGAACTGAAGAATATAGCGGCAGTTGGTGCAGATCAGCAGCGTCAGGCGATGCGTGGTAAAGCCCCAGCGGCTATCCAGCCGGCCTTCCTCCTGCTGAAACTCCTGGTTCTCGCAGAGCGGGCACTTGGGAATGCGGCGCTCGGGCTGTTGATAGGGTGCCTGGTATGACATCTTATGTTCTCCTTCTTAGTCAGGTATATGGCATAGTACGCGCGATTCCGTCAGAGGGTTACACCTCGTGCGCTCGATGGGACAGTAGCTGTCACTTGTGCTCTTTATAGTGCGGCTGAACGTCGATTGAATCAGTGCGGGAGGTGATGTATGAGCGGCCTTGAAGAGTTGTTTACGCTTGCCGGAGCCTGGGCTGGTACGAATCGTTTGTGGCTGCCGCCGGCCGAGGAAGCATACGAGTCACCGACGACAGCAGCGCTTAGCCCGATCGTCGGCGGCAAATTCGTGCAGCTCAGCTACACCTGGGCGTTCGAGGGCGAGGCGCAAGAGGGCGTGCTGCTGATCGGGCATGAGCCCGAGAATGGGGCGGTGACCGTGGTCTGGGCCGACTCCTGGCATATGGGCAACAAGTTTATGATCTGCCAGGGCCAGATCGAAGATGAGCGAATTGTGGTACGCGGCTCCTGGTCGGTGGAGTCAGGGCCGGATTGGGGCTGGCGGATCGAGCTGGACACAGAGGACGTGCAGCTGCGCATGCGAATGTACGTCGTCGAGCCCGCCGGCGACGAGGCGCTGGGCGTTGAGGCAATCTACACACGCACAGCTTGATCCTCAACCATTACTTAAAGTCAGCAGAGCGCAATCTTCGAAGGTTGCGCTCTTTGTTATACTCCTCGCCCAGCGTGGTACGATCCGGGCCAAGATGAGGAGTTGAACTATGACACACGAAGCTGCGCCGATCATTCCGCTGGTGGTGCAAACGATCGTCGAGCGCCTCCGCCCGCTGCCACAGGTGCGCGCATTGGCGCTGGCAGGCTCGCAGTCGACAGCACGTGCCGATGCGCGCTCCGATTTCGACGTGTATGTGTACATCGACGCGGCGGTGCCGGTAGCGCTGCGCACGGAGCTTGCGCGTGAGTTTGCCGAGCGCATGGAGATCGATAACCAGTTCTTCGGGCCGGGCGATGAGTGGATCGAGGCGGCGACAGGAACCAAGATCGACCTGATCTACTTCGATGCGTCCTGGATCGAAGAGCAGATCGAGCGGGTGCTGGTGCGGTATCAGCCCTCGGTGGGCTACTCGACGGCGTTCTGGCACACGATACGCAACTCGCAGCCGCTTTTCGATCGCGACGGCTGGCTGGACCGGATCAAAGACCTGGCCGCGCAGTCGTACCCCGAGCCGCTACGCCGCGCGATCGTCGCCCATAACCACCCGATCCTGCGCGATACGCTCTCGTCACTGGTGTATCAGATCGAGTCGGCCTTGGCGCGCAACGATATGATCAGCGTGCAGCACCGCACGACCGCGCTGCTGGTCAGCTACTTCGATATTCTGTTTGCCGTCAACCGGCTGCCGCATCCAGGCGAGAAGCGGCTGGTCGAGTGGCTGACCACGCGCGGCACGAAGCTTCCGCTGGAGATGCAGCAGCATCTCGACGCGCTGCTGGCCGTGCGACCCGCGCAGGAGAATGCGGCGCTGCTCATGGAGCGCATCCACGCCCTGCTGGATCGGCTGGACGAGCTGCTGGTGGCTGAGCGGCTGATCGAGCGGACGTGATGAGTGAGGATTGAATGGATCAGAACAAGATCGAGCGCTACTGGCAGGCGTATCTGGCGACACTGCCCGATGATGCTACCGCCCGGCAGCAGGGCTATGTCGCGGAGCAGCTCGGCGATAATCCCGATCTTGCTAACCGTCTCGGCAGCTTGATTGTGCAGGGGATCAAGACCGCTACCTGCTCGGCGCTGTGGGAGTGGGAAGCTGAGAATAATCCGCTCGCCGAGGTTGGTCTGAAGACGATTGTGCTGGATGGAGCGGACGAGCCGCTGTGTATCGTCGAGACAACCGAGATCACGATCCGACGCTTTGATGAGGTTGACGCGCGCTTTGCCGCCGAGGAGGGCGAGGGCGATCGCTCGCTGGACTACTGGCGGACGGCGCACTGGAGCTTTTTTTTGCGGACGCTGCCCAGGATCGGCAGGCAGCCTGCGCTCGATATGCCGCTGGTCTGCGAGCGTTTTCGAGTGGTGTATCCTGAGTCATGAGATTTGAGATTCGGGTAGAGAAAACCTTTTCACAACGCTGCTTTACTCGTAAAATTGTGGCGCTTTTTTGAGTGTTTCCCACTGCTCCTTGTCATGACCGAAAATCACCAGCCCGATCTGCTCCCGTTCGACCAGATCCAGCAGTTTAATCGTACTGGCGCGGATCGCTGCGGCGTCCGGGTTGCTCCCATCGTCTTGCTCGTCACGGGTAAAGCCCTCGGCGAAGGGGACCGCGTCAATCGGCAATAAGATCGCCCCCGTTGTGGGCAGCCGCACCAGCACCGATTGATGTCCCGGCACATGCCCGCTCGTCTCAATCAACTCCAGCCCCGGCAGCAGTTCCGTGTCTCCGTCCACCAGCCGAATACGCTCCATGGGCTGATCCCATTGGGGTCGCGTGGCCGCAAAGCGTGGGTTGCTCGCCGCATCCTCATGATGGACACGCTGAACAACATAGTGCGCCTTGGTGAATGCCGCGTGTCTTCCGGCATGGTCGAGATCATAATGCGTCGAAATGACGGTATCAATATCATCCGGTGTTAAGCCAATGCTCGCCAACTGCGCGATCACATCCTGCCCATTCTCGAAGTCCGATCCTTCTTCAGGTATGATCTCCGGGAGACCGCTGTCAATCAGAATATGCTTGCCGTCACCCGTTTGCACCAGATAGCACACAATCGGAATCTGGTATTCCGGCATGGACCCAACCTGCATCAGATATAACCGCTGCGGAGCATGTTGGCTCATACTCATGTCCTTATCAGATAGACCAATCGGCACATCGGGAGGTATGCAAAGGCCGCATTTCCCCTAAGATTAGACCAAATATTCTAGAGCTTGTCAATGCCACGTGTGTTTCACCAGCCGTGATCTGCCGGAAGTGCTGGCCGCGCAAACAGTCGCCGCACGACTACTGGACATAAGCCAAAACCGAAGCGCCGACAATACAAAAGCCGGCGCTTCCACCATCGTCATTCTCGTTAGAGCGCGCACCTCGGAATGTGCAGCGGGACGATAGCGTGAGCCGGCTTCCGCAGATGCTCGATAGCCTGGTACAGGCCGAGCACGCGATCGGCGATACGCGGCCAGGAGTATTGCTGGGCATTCACGATCGCGTTTGCGCCCATCTCTTCCCGCAGCCCCTCATGCAGCACAAGCTGCTCGATCTTGCCGGCGAAGGCATATGGATCGTCCCACGGCTCAAGGAAGCCCGAGAAGCCATCCTGGATCGTGAAGGTCAGCCCGCCCACGCGCGAGGCGACTACCGGCGTGCCGCAGGCCTGCGCCTCCAGCGCGACCAGCCCAAACGACTCGTAGTGCGACGGGACGGCGACCACATCCGCCGCGCTGTAGAGCAGCGGCAGCTGGCCCTGCGTCCTTGACCCGATGAACTGCACGATGTCGCCGACGCCAAGCTCGTGCGCCAGCGATCGCAGCCGTCGCTCTTCGCCGCCCCACTGATCCTCGCGCGCATGCGCATCGCCGCCCACGACCAGCAGCTGTAGCTCGGAGCGCGGCACCGATTCGCGCTCGACCAGCAGCGCCATCGAGCGGATCAGCGTGTCGAGACCTTTCAGCGGCTCGATCCGGCCCACGAACAGCACGATCCTGGTCGGCTCGGCTGACAGCCCCAGGCGCCGGCGCGCCTCGGCACGATCGTAGGGTTGAAACGTTGCGGTATCCACGCCGCAGGGAATCACCACCACGCGCTCGGAGTCGCCGCCGTAGTGAAACTGCATCTGCGCTCGATCCAGCCGTGTGGCCGCGATGATCGCGTCGGTCTCGCGCAGCAGCCGCCCCTCGATCGCGATCCGCTCGTCGGACTCGCCCCAGATTGGCGTCTTCGCGATCTGGTTTTTCATCGCGCCGAGCGTGTGAAACATATGCACCACGGGCACGCCCCACATCTTGCGCAGCTCCAGCGCGGCAACGCCGGAGAGCCAGTAGTGGCTGTGGATCAGATCGTAGTTGAGATCTTGCCCATCGGCGAAGCAGCGGATGCGCTGCACAAACTCCGGCATGTAATCCAGCACGCTATTTTTATCGTAGGGCGCGGCCGGCCCCGTGCGCAGCGTCACGACGCGGGCGCTTGGCCCCAGCTCGACGATCTGCGGCTCGGATCGGCGCTGTGCTCGGGTAAAAATGTCAACCGCGATCCCGCGCCGCCCTAGCTCGCGCGCCAGCTCACGTACGTACACGTTCATGCCGCCCGCTTCTTTGCCGCCTAGTGTTGCTAACGGGCTGCTGTGCACAGCCAACATTGCCACCCTTTGCACAGACGATCCTTTCGCTGAACGCTTGCTTGCGATTACTTATTTTTCGTAATCAACCTACTTAGTGTACCACTCTCGCCGGTACTTCGCTGGCGCAGCAAGCCGTTCCGATGAAGATCTACAGCAGCAGCACCCTTGCCTGTTCAGCCGAGTCGATCGCACGCAAGATCAGTTCCATGTCTCGATAGCCCTGCTCCACGGTCGAGACGATCGGCTGGTCGTCGCGGATCGCGGCGTGGAAGTTCAAAAACTCGCCGTAGTAGCCGCCGTCGGCATCGACGACAATCGTCTCGGTCTGCTTCCCGGGCCGCAACAGCCGCGTCGTGCCATCACGAACCTCGATCGTTCCTGTGGTGCCGTGTACGGTGAGGGTCAAAAATCCGGCGTCTTCGTTGTGACAGATGGACGAGAACAGATACGCGCCGATCGCGCCGGAGCGGAAGCGCAGATTCATGCTGATCGTGGTGGGACCGTTGAGCCGGGAGCCGCCGCCATATTTGATAAACGCCTGCACCCACTCGACCTCGCCGGCGACTCCGCGCATGGCCGCTGCATGATGCACGCCGCCATCCAGCAGCGCGCCGCCGCGATACTGGATGTCTTGTCGCCAGGGCGTGCTGGCGAAGCTCTCGGGATCGCTGGTATCGGCGCGGGCGAGCGCCTGCATCCGCACCAGGATCAGATCGCCGATTGCGCCCTCGTCGATCAGCCGCCGCGCCGCCGCCAGATCGTCGCGGTAGCGCATGTTCTCGGCGACCAGCACTTTGACCGGATAGCGGCTCAGCTCGTCGCGCGCCAGACGCGCCTGCTCAAGATTGGCGGCCAGCGGCTTTTCCAGGATCACGTGTTTGCCGGCGCGCGCCGCCTCGACCGCGATGTGCGCCGTGAGATGGATCGGCAGCGAGATCAGCACCGCCTCGATCTCGGGGAGCGACAGCAGCTCGCGATAATCGGCGAAGGTTTTGCTCGCGCCTACCAACTCCGCGATCTCGCGCGCCTTGCCGGTGTCGATGTCGGCGACCGCGCCGATGGTGTAGTGATCGCGCAGCCGCTGAAGCGCGGGCCAGTGCAGCTGTTTAACGGCCAGTCCAGCGCCGACGATGCCCAGGTTGATCGGTTGGGTCATATGCTCCTCTTTTAGTAAATGGGCAAACAAAGGAACAGGGAAACAAAGGAACAAAAAGAAACCTGATCGTGTGTTTGACAGGCCCTCATCCCTGGCCCTTTGGGTCTTCCCCTCTCCCATTGCGATAGGCGAGGGGATTAGTGGTACTTGCTTTGTTCGTTTGTTCATTTGTTCGTTTGTTCGTTTGTTCTTTCGCTCTCCTGCTATAATCGATCCATGACAGGCACAGACTCTAACGCGTTGCTTCAGCGCAACCGCGAGCTTTTTATCCTCAATCATATCGCCGAGACGCTCAACCGCACCTCCGACATCCAGACAGCGCTCGACGATACGCTGGCCTCGGTCGTGGAGCTGATGGGCCTTCAGACCGGCTGGATCTTTCTGCTCGACGATGCGGGCAAGCTTTATACCGCCGCCTATCACGATCTGCCGCCGGCGCTGGACTATCCGGGCTCGTCATGGTGTGGCGGCTGTAGCTGCAATAGCCTTTTCAAATCAGGAGAGCTGCGCACCGCCGTCAACATCGTGCAGTGCTCACGGCTGGCCGAGGCTGAGGGCGATCGGCGTGGGCTGGAGTTTCACGCGAGCGCGCCGCTGCACTCCGAGGATCGGATGCTAGGCATTTTGAACGTGGCCAGCCCAGGCTGGGACGTGTTCACGCCCGACACGCTGCTGCTGCTCTCGGCGGTGGGCGCGCAGCTTGGCACCGCGATCGAGCGGGCGCGGCTGTCGCAGCAGGCGGTGGCGCTGGCGGCGCTGGAAGAGCGCAACCGCATCGCGCGTGAGATCCACGATACGCTGGCGCAGGGTCTTGCGGCGATCACGCTGCATCTTGAGGCGGCGCAGGCGCTGGCCGAGACCAGGCCCGAGGCTGTGCAGACCAAGATCGCTCAGGCGCTCAACCTGGCGCGGACGAATCTTCAGGAAGCGCGGCGCTCGGTGCTGGATCTACGGGCAGCGCCGCTTGAGGGCTACACGCTGCCCGAGGCGCTGCGGCTGCTAGCCCAGCAGACGATCGACGAGGCCGGCGTAGCGCTGGACATCGCGATCGATCCTGAGATTGGGCGGCTGCCTCCGGCGCTGGAGACCGGCCTGTACCGCATCGCGCAGGAGGCGCTGGCGAACGTGCGCAAATACGCGCAGGCTTCTCGTGTGGCGCTGCGGCTAGAGCGCGTCGATCATAGCTTGCGGCTGGCAGTCACGGACGATGGCGTCGGCTTCGATCTTGAGCAGGTTACACCAACCGCCGAGAGCGGCTTCGGCATCAAAGGCATGAGCGAGCGAGCGCATCTGCTGGGCGGCCAGCTTGAGCTGTGCAGCACGCCAGGCTCCGGCACCAGCGTTGTCGCGATCGTGCCGTTTCGGCGAGCGTCGGGTAACAGCTAGATCGCGCCGCTGAGGCTAGCAGAGTCATGTGAAAGAATTACATCTCACTATCCAAATTTTCACATCTTGAAGACGATAAGGCCAGCGTAGCCGTATCATGTGAAGGAATCGGATGGCACCACCCAAATTTTCACAGCTTCACGGCCAGGATGATGTGCCGTACATCTATCCAAATATCTGGGAGATCGAGCAAACGACCGGGCCACAACGGCTGGTGATCGCGCCCGCAGCCGGGCAGATCGATCTGCTGATCGAGCTGGGGCAACTGCTGCCTGAGCCATTCGGCGTGCTCTACATTCTGGCGGTTCCGCGTGGTGGCAGCGAGCCGGGCCGCTATCAAAGTGCGCAGCCGTGCGACCGAGATGAGCTGGAAGCGTTTCTCAGGCGTTTCGAAACGTTCTTTGAGGCCGATGCGCGGCACCATTTATGGCTGTTCTCACTGCCCAGCCGGGCGCAGCTGATCTACGATAACCACAACGTGATCTACGCCTACGGCCCGCTCGATGAATTTCAGCGCGTGCTCACGGCTAGAGGTTTAGCTGAGGGCCAGATCGAGTTTCCTGCTCCGCACTCCCATCATTACCACGCCGAGTTTGACGAAGACGAGCGTCAAGTGATCGAGTACTGGGAGTGGATGCACTTTCCGCTCCAGGAAGACGATGAGTGAATCTAGCTCTCAGCTGATCGCTCCGGCTACGGCTGGCTGACGCGCCGGGCCACGAGATAGATCAGCCCCAGCGCCATCGCGAGGCCGGCCAGGACCGGCAGCGGCGACGTCGTGGTGGGTGCGGGCGGCGGCGGAATGCGGCTGCGCTCCTCGTCGGTGGTGGCGCGACGACGAGCCAGCTCAAGATTCAGGCTTTTCTCGCCCATCTCCATCGCCCAGTGATGGTTGGCGGAGAAGATCGGCTTGAGCAGGAACGACAGCCGTCGCAGCAGCGGTTTGTTGGCGCGAATCTTCCAGTCGTAGGTCACATCGACCCACGGCCCGCGCTGCTCAAAGGTCCAGATGCCGCGCCCGCTGAAGTCGCCGGATGCCTCCAGCGTAAAGCTCTTGTCGCCGATCTCGGCAACGCGAAAATCCCAGCGCAGCGTGTAGGGCAGCCAGCCCTTGGTGTACAGCTCGATCTCTTTGCCGAGGCCGCGCTCGTCGCCGGGCGCGGTCTCTTTGACATGGAGGTAGACCGACGGCCACCACTGCTCCAGATGATCGCCATCGGTGATAATATCCACGACCTCTTTGAGCGTGCCGTGAATCCGCCAATGGGTGATGAAATGATAGTCGTTGATCGCCATACGCTGCTCCGCGCTGCTACTTTTTCCTAAACCACGGTTGGCGCCGCCGCGATCGCCTCGACGCGTGAGAGCCGCGCCGATTGTCGCCAGCCGTACAGGCCCACCAGCAGGATGCTCACCAAGAACACCAGATAGATCCAGGCTGCCGGCATGGTCCAATCGACGACCTGCGGATAGCGCGCCAGCGCCAGCAGTTGGAAGAAGCCCAGCACGGTATAGCTGATCGTCGCGATATGCACGCGCTGCCAGTCGTTCTCGCGGCTGGAATGTGCAGCAGCCACACCCAGCGCCAGCAGCCACGCCCCGACCGCGCGCGCCGTCAGCGGCGTGAGCATCCAGGGCCACAGCGGAGCCGTCGCCTGAGGCGCCAGGAAGAGCGCCGCGCCGAGCGGCAGCATCACGACCGCGTGCAGACGCAGGATCAGATGAATCCAGCGCGGCAGCGGCGCCTGACGCGGCGGATCGTAGCCGGGGACGCGCATCTGCAAGACCAGCAGCACGGTCATCACCAGCGGCACGATCGCGTAGACTGCCAGCCAGACCCAGGCGGCCACGCGGGTCACGAAGTTGGGATCGTTGAGATGGAACCGATCGAGGTGCAGCAGCGTGGCGATCAACGTCAGCGTGGTGAAGATCAGCACGGCCGGCACGGCAATGCGGGCGTGCGCCCAGAAGCGTTTGCGCGAGGCCAGAAACTCCATCGCGAAGCTGGCCCAGTAGCCGGCGCCGAGAAACGCTGCCGTCAGCGGCGGATTGATCGTCCAGGCAAAGTAGCGCTCGGTCTGCTCGGTGAGAATATACAGCTGAATACCAACGGTAAAGACCAGCCCGCTGGCGATCAGCAGCATCCAGCGCATGCCGTTGGTGACCGGTCGTAGATCGGAAGATTGTGACGCGTCCATCTGAATCTCCTTAGCTCTTGGAGCTTGCCGGCTGAGGATCGATTGGCGCGGTGCCGTTCGAGCCGTGCCGGCGCTGGGTTTCGTTGAGCGCTTCGGGGCGGTAGAAACGATCGTAGAAATCGGCGTCCACATGATGCGCCTGGTAGGCCAGCACCGTGCGGAACGGGCCGCTGCTCGTCGGGAAGCGCCCGTAGCGATGGTACACATACTCGCAGTAGGCGATCGTGGCGTCAATGGCCTTTTGGCCGGGAGGCGGCACCTCAGCCAGGATCGCGCTGCCGTCGCGCCAGCCGGTTGCGCTGCCGCCGTCGCGAAACGTTCCTTGCCCCGCACCAAACTTGTAGTCGACAAAGGCCAGTACCGCGTCGCGCATCGTCGGGTAGTAGGGCGGACAAAAAGACTTGATCAAAATCTCATCGTCGCGCTGGAGGCCAACCGCTGTCGGCACCGGATCGTCACGCTTGAGCGCGCGCAGCAGCAGCCGCATCAGCGGTCCCGCGCCGATTGTGCGCGAGAGCGGGATCTGCTCCATGCGAAAGCCCAGCGTTTGCATCCAGATGTAGGGATAGGCCGCGAAGTGGGCGAAGCCGCTCAATCCCAGCGCCTCGGCCATCAGGGCCAGATTTTGCAGCACCGCGCCCTGCTCCAGCGCCGTAAACTCATAGATCCAGCTCTCGGTATAGCCGATCGTGCCGACGCGGCCAAGCTTGGGATCGTCGTACAGGTGGCCGCCGCGCGACCGCGCAAAACGCCCGATGCCGGCCGGCTGGAAGCGGTTACGCTCGTCCACCACGAACGAGGCGAAATCGTCGTCAAAGGCCGCCAGCAGCATGTTGATATACAGCGTGGTCGTCTCGTTGACCGGCAGAAAGAGCGTGGTTCCCGGCACATTCGACGACCATTTGTTGAACGGCGGCACGAACGGCAGTTCGCGCGGCACGTCCAGGCGGCGATCGGCGATCTGCACACGGTTTTTGAGATACAGCTCGACCAGCCTGTGTTCGCCTGCCAGCGCGATTAGCTCGGCGATCTCGGCGCGGGCGTAATCCTGCGGACGCTTGAGCAGCCACACGCCCTCGTCGTTGATCACAAACACGACCACGCTGTGGATCGAGTCGCCACTGGGCACGGTGCGCCCGACGAAATGCGTCATAATGTTGCCGCCGCCGGTCGCGGGCGCAGCTCCTGAGCGGTAGGGCAGGTCGCCGAGCGCGTGGCCGGTGATGCCGCAGGCGGCGAATGCCAGCGCTGCCTCTTCTTCCAGGCTCAGCGGCTGCGGCGGGTGTGTGCTGGCATAGGCCAGCGGGCCGCCGTCCAGATGCATGCCGTGGGCAAAGCGCCGGGAGCGTCGCCGGATCAGCGCGTCGAGCAGCGGATAGCGCGCGAAGTCTTGTGTGCCGGTATGCGGCGAGGACGAGGACACTACCTGCATTGTGCTCCTCCTGGGCTGTTTGGTTCAGCTTCCGCTAGACTCATGAAGCGAGCAAACAGGGAGCTAGCGGTGTGATCCTGAACGCGGTCGGCAGCGCTCATCGACAGGTGACAGGAAGCGCGAGATCAGTGGTGACGTGGTTGGGCGGCTGCACGAGCTGTGGCTATTCCGCGTGTGTCGACCATTATACAACAGCGCTCAGGGGATCATAAGAGGGTGATTTGAGCTATAGTATGGTAGGCGTTGGGTAGCAGCGCGTGAATTGCGCTACAGTAAAGATAGGACTTACTCGGCTGTTTGTCGCCGCTGATGAGCAAGCGTATGGTTGAGGTAAACGACCTATGACGATTCGTATTGTACTTGCAGATGACCATCCGATCGTGCGCGAGGGGCTGGCCTCGGTGCTGGAAACGCAGCCCGATTTTGAGGTGGTAGGCCAGGCCAACGATGGCGCGGAGGCCGTCGATATTGTTTCGGCGCTGAAGCCGGATGTTGTGCTGCTCGATCTGGAGATGCCGAGTCTCGACGGTGTGCAGGCGCTGCGGGCAATGCGCGCCGAGAATGCCCAGGTGAAAGCGCTGGTCTTCACCGCCTTCGACACTGACGAGCGGATCATCGGCGCCGTTCAGGCCGGCGCGCGCGGCTATCTGCTCAAGGGCGCGCCGCGTGAGGAGTTGTTCGGCGCGATCCGTGTGGTGGCGCAGGGCGGCTCGACGTTGCAGCCGGTGGTAGCGGCAAAGCTCATGGAGCGCATGACCAGCTCGCCCGCCTCGGCGCTAGAGCCGCTGACCGAGCGTGAGCGCGAGGTGTTGCAGTTCATGGCGCAGGGCCTGCAAAACAAGGAGATCGCGGCCCAGCTTCACATCAGCGAGCGAACTGTGAAGTTTCATGTCTCGGCGGTACTGGCCAAGCTCGGCGCCGGCAATCGAACCGAGGCCGTGCGTATGGCGGTTCAGCACGGGCTGATCCAGCTCTGAGCGCCGCTAAGACCCGCGTTCTTCGTTAAAGCAAGACGGCGGAGCAAGCTGCTCCGCCATCTACGATATACAACTCCGCGCAGAAATCGCTGGTGAACGACGCAAGAGTAGAATGATTAGAAGAATATCGGTAGATCGATCTCAAAATACCGATGGGCGATCTCGGCAACGATGAAGCCGAACATGAAGCCAATCATCACTGCGAATGCTGGGTACACGACGCACTCCTCCCTGTGATATGCCTGTGTATCAGCATGAAATATGCCACTTCCATCATAACACGTTCTTGTTGCTGGCGCATCTTTGTGAAAAACTACTCAGGCCCTGCGCTGGCCTGCGGGCGAACAAAGGATTTCGATACAAACTTTTTGTTCCGTTGTTCCGTTGTTCTTTTGTTCCTTCGCCGTCACACCGTCACAATCACCTGCTTAATGTACTGCCGGCCGGTCTCGTCGACATGGATCAAGAGCTGTACCAGCAGATGCTTATGCGTGCCGCCGTCGATCTCGACCAGCTCAGCCGCGCCGCCCCACTTGGGATCGTCGGCGACATCGATCCAGCGCCGCTGATGCGCGTGCGGAAATCCGTTCTCCTGAAGCCAGTGCTCAACCGCAGTCGCCGCGTAGATCGAGCGTGGGCCGCGATCCAGGCTGCCCTCGGGCGCTACATAGCTAGCGACGACCTGCTCCACGGCCTGTGTCAGCGCCACGCGGAACTCGGCCCGGCCCTTGAAATCAACTCCGAACTGAAGCGAGTCGTACTGCTTGGCCGACAGCTCGGTCGCCGCTGAGGCCGGTACGAGCGGCTGCTCCGAGCCAAGCTGCTCGATCAGCTCGGCCCGCGTAATCTTAAGCCCAGGGCCGAAGCCGCTCTCGACTTCGCCGATATGCTCGCTGATGAACAGCACCGTGCCGATCCCTTCATCGCCCAGCATCCGCGCGATTAGATCGCGAGTGGCGACAGGACGCAGCTGGGCGTTGGAGCCGTAGCCGTTGCGCTGCGCAAACGACAGCGCGTCGTCGGGCGAGGGAAACGCGGCGATCATGCGCGGCGGGCTGGACTCGCTGCGCTGCGGCTTTTGGCCGCCTGTGATGCGAAAAACATAGTACTGGCTGCGCGGTACACGGGCGAGCGTCTGCTGGATCACCGATCGCAAGCGCTCAGGCGTGGTGTTGAGCGTTGCCGCAAACTCATTCAGCGACGAATGTGACATATAACCTCTTTTTGGGCCTGCTACCATTCAAAAAAGCCAACGCGGGATGACTGCTGAATCATAACAGGCGCAGTGGTTTTATGCGCTTTTGAGATTTTGACTCAGAGCCTGGAAAGTCGTCAATATGAGTCCGGCGTCACGGCACATCATTTGCAGAATACCAGGCTTGATAGCACATGTTACAGCCGCCTCCGGTAAGCACCGGTCCAAAACTTGTTTCTGCCTGCCGAGCGGTCACGCGATCCAAACCTGAGCTTCGGGGCGTAACATACGTCTGGGCGCGGCAGAGCTGGACGTTTGGCGACGTATGGCTGGGTTATAATAGCCGCCTACGCTAAAGGAGCCATACATGCGTACTCCACTGATTGCTGGAAACTGGAAGATGTACAAAAACGTGGCCGAGGCGGTTGAGCTGGTCGAGGCGCTGCTCAAAGAGGTCGAGGTTGGCTACGCCGACGATCGCCAGGTGCTGATCTGCCCGCCGTTTACCGCGCTCTACCCGCTGGCGCCGCTGCTGGCGGAAAGCCCGATCGCGCTCGGTGCGCAGAACATGTATCCAGCTGCTCAGGGCGCGTTTACTGGCGAGATCTCGCCCGTGATGTTGCAAGAGATCGGCTGTACCTTTGTGATCCTGGGCCACAGCGAGCGCCGCCAGGTGTTTGGCGAGACCGATGATCTGATCAGCAAAAAAGTTCAGACCGCGATCGACTATGGCCTGACTCCCGTACTGTGTATCGGCGAGACGAAGCCGCAGCGCGACGGCGGCGAGGCCGAGACCGTGACGCTGGGCCAGCTGCGCGCAGGGCTAGGCGGACTGGCGGCTGAGCAAATCCAGGATGTTGTGATCGCGTACGAGCCCGTGTGGGCGATCGGCACCGGCGATACCGCAACGCCAGCCGATGCTCAGGCGATGCACGCCGCGATCCGTGGCTCGCTTGCCGGTCACTACGGGCCGGAGACAGCCGACGCGGTGCGCATTCTGTACGGCGGCTCGGTCAAGCCCGATAACGTCGACACGCTGATGGCGCAGCCCGACATCGACGGCGCGCTGGTGGGCGGCGCATCGCTTCAGGCCGAGAGCTTCTTGCGGATCGTCAATTTCCGCTAGCCGGAGCCGCAGCCTGGGTAGCGAGCACCGAGCGCGAAACGGCGTGTTGGAGAGCTGATCTTTCGAGCTATGGCTGATGATGCGCGAGGCTGGCGCAGGGCGCAACGTGGCGCTGATCAGCAGGAAGTATGACTATGTTGGGGGAAACGCTGCCACAATCGATGCTACAGGAGCTGTATGTTCTGCTTCAGTCGCTGATCGCGCTGCTGCTGGGTGGTCTGCTGGGCTGGGAGCGCGAGTCTGCGGGGAAATGGGCCGGCCTGCGCACGCACATGCTGGTCTGTCTATCAGCGATGATGTTCGTCCGCGTCGGGCAGTTTTTGATCGCCGACTCGCAGCACGATCTTGATCCCAACACGCTGCGCACCGATCCTGTGCGTATCATCGAGGCGATCGTGGCCGGCATTGCGTTTCTGGGCGCGGGCACCGTTTTTCGCGATCCCGATGCCGCCAAAGCGCGCGGCCTGACAACCGCCGCGTCGCTGCTGGTGGTCGCGCCGATTGGTGTGGCGGTGGCGATCGAGCGCTATGTGCTGGCGGCCGGCGTGACCCTTCTGGCGCTCTTTGTGCTGCGCGTGATGCTCAGGTTCGAGGTGATGATGGACAGCCCACGTGGTAAGCAAATCCCCCCGGCGGATTAACCGACAAGCATTGCCGACAAAGGATTGTTGTATGGCCCTTCGTTCGCCACGCGGGAAAGCGTTCGCCGACACAGTTCGCGAACACGTCGATCTGCCGCTGCATGTGCTGATTCGCGCTGTTCGCTCCGATGATCTACCCAAGCTCGAATGGTTTGGCTCGCTGGCACATTGGCGCGACGTGAACCGCCGCACGTTTAACGATCATCAGGCCGGGCTGCGGCTGATGTTTGTTGCCGATGTTCACGATTTCCCGGTCGGCCAGGTTGTGATCGATGTCACCTCGCATGAGTATGCGTATCTCTTCGCGCTGCGTGTGATGGAGCCGTTTCAGGGCCTGGGCATCGGCTCGCATCTGATCAAGACCGGCGAGCATGTCGCGCGAAGTCACGGCTTTCGTCAGATTCAGCTCGCCGTGGAGAAAAGCAACACCGGCGCTCGCAAGCTGTATGAGCGGATCGGCTTCGAGATCTTTACGCAGCGCGTGGATGTGTGGTCATACATAGATCACCTGGGCCAGACGCAGTGGGTCCATGAAGATGTGTACGGCATGCGCAAGCTGATCCATCCCTGATTCAAGCCCGGCCAGACAGCTTCGGAGTCAGCGATCGACTTATCCACATCACTATCGAGCGTAGTTGTGGAAAACCTGGGGATTGTGTGGGAAAAGTTGTGATTAATTCGTTTTTTTCTCGCCTCGGCATCCTCAGCATTTCCTCAGCTTTATCTCAACTCTTTCTCAAGTTCAAGAGCTAAGATACAAGTGCGAACCAGGACGGGCCGACGATGGGCTGGACACTCCCATCCTCCAAGCCACAAGAGCTGCACATTGGACACTGTGCGGCTCTTGTGGTTTTAACGGACTTTTTTGTTACAATAACCTCGTATCCGTGCTTGCTCCTGGTCCACTTCCGATGTTCTCAGCCCATTAATCGATTACACGTGTTCTCCATACCGTGCGCGGAGCGCTCATTACACATTTAGTCCGTTGCAGTGCTCAGGCTGCGCTGGCTAAGCTGCGTTTATCACCGTCAATCGTTCGAATCAAAGGAGAATTTCCCCATGCGAAAGCTACGAGTCGCCGGTGTGCTTGCCGTGCTGTTGAGTCTTGTAACCGTGTCGTTATCGCTGGCGGCTGCGTTCGTCGGCCCGATCTACGACGGCACTAATCTAGACTATCAGCCTTCGATTATCCGTGTTCAGCCCAGCGGTCAGCTGATGATCGTCTATGAGCGGCTGGCTCCGGTTACCAACTCCGGCGATCTGTATGTCAGCGTCTCCAATAATGGCGGCCAGACCTGGACCACGCCGCAGGTGATCATCAACACCACGGGCAACGAGCGCCATCCCGCGCTGCTTCAGCTGGGCACCTCATCATTTGTGCTCTTCTACCTGTCGAACGAGACCGGCAGCTTCCGCATTCATCGCGCTACGTCAGCCGATGGACTGAGTTGGACCGGGCAGGGCGCGCTCGATCTGGGCTGGGCCACGGGCGGCGAGCTTAACCCGGCGGTGATCCGCGAGGCCAACGGCACGCTGACGATGACCTACCAGCGCAGCGGCGGTGCGAGCTACCTGGCGCGCTCTACCGACAACGGCGTGACCTGGGACAAGCTCAAGACGCAGGTCAGCCCGGGCACCAGCGCGCTGCCGCGTATCGCCAAGCGTGAGAGCGACGGCAAATACCTGGTCACCTACCAGACCGGCGGCAGCGTTGTCTCGCTGTTCTCCAAGATCACGAGCGATCCCTACAACTGGAGCGTGCCTGAGACGCCCTTCTCGATCGACGCTAACAGCCACGACTCGCAGCCGATTGTGCTGGAGGATGGTAAGTTCGTGACCTTCTACACGCAGCAGACCGGCAGCGCGCCCTTCAACATCCACTACCGCGTCAGCAGCGACGGCATCACCTGGGGGCCGAAGGTCGCCGTCACCAAAGATCGCAAGTACTACAATCTTCAGCCGCATCCGCTGCTGCATGGCACGCCCGGCCACGTCATTCTGACCTGGTCGCACCAGGAGAGCGCTCAGCCGTATCAGGATCATGATGTGTGGATCAACACTGATCTCACGCTTTCGTTGAACGTCAGCCTGCTGCCGCTGATCTCGACTGAGCAGCAGTAGTCAAGATCGAAGTCGGAACCAGCGCAGGCGGTGGGATCTGTCCCGCCGCCTTTGTTGTGTGCGCTGTTGCTGCTTTCTGCTTGAGCCGGAGTTTGTGTGATGGTCGCGTTTTTGCTATTTTTTGACCTATCTGGATCGATGATCTGCATCCACACAGGCTCAAGGAGGAGAAGGCATGCCCACTCACTCACGATCGCTGCGTTCGGTGTGTTTGCTGCTGGTGTTTTTGATCGGAGGTGGCACAACCAGTCTGATCAGCACAGCTTTTGGGGCTAAGCAAGCGCAAGCCGGCTGGACATTGGCCTGGAGCGACGAATTTAACGGGCCAAACATTGACCCGGCCAACTGGGGCTATGAGATCGGGTATGTACGCAACAATGAGCTGCAATATTACACCAACCGCCCGGAGAATGCTCGCATCGAAAACGGACAATTGCTGATCGAGGGGCGCAAAGAGAACTACAACGGCTACGCTTATACCTCGGCCAGCCTGATCACCAAAGGCAAACGCCAGTTTCAATATGGGCGCATCGAGATGCGCGCCAAGCTGCCCTACAGCCAGGGCGCGTGGCCGGCATTCTGGACTCTCGGCGTCAAAGGTAGCCCCGTGGACACGGCATGCTGGCCGGCGACGGGTGAGATCGATATTATGGAGCTGATCGGCGGTGGCGCGCGCGATGGCCAGAGCTATGGCACTGCTCACTGGAATCAGGGCGATGATCCATCTTGTGGGGCAGGTCATGCCAGCAACGGGCGCATGTACCAGCTGCCGGCGGGGAAATTCGCCGACGATTATCATATATTCGCCGTCGAATGGGATGCTACACAGATCAAATGGTTCGTCGATGGAACCCAGTTCCACACGCTGGACATTACCGCCGCTAATCAAAGCGAGCTGCGTCAGCCGCATTATCTGCTGCTCAACCTGGCGATCGGCGGCAATTGGCCGGGCAGTCCCGATGCTACAAGCGTCTTCCCGATGAAGTATTACATCGACTATGTGCGCGTGTACACCCCGACAGGTACGCCTGTCACGCCTACGCCTGCGCCGCCTGACGGTGTTAATATGCTGGTAAATTCAGGTCTTGAGAGTGGAAACACCGGCTGGAATGCGGTCAGCGGCAGCTGGTCGATCGCGCAGCCGGGCGCGGGCAACACGCATAGCGGCTCCTGGGCTTTCGCGATGTCGACGACGCAGCCTTATGGCTCCGGCACTGGCCCATATCAGACGATCACCGGCATTCCCAGCAACACCAATTACGTGGCGCGTTTCTGGCTCAAGGGCACCGGCAGCGTCAAGATCGCGGTGAACAGCGGCGCGTGGGGCTACCTCGGCGGTACGCAGTGTGACGCAACCAGCACCTGGACCTTATGCTCGTACTCGTTCAACACCGGCTCCAACACCAGCCTGATCGTTCAGATGCAGGATCATCGGGCAGGAACCGCGTATGTAGACGATCTTTATCTGGGCGTGCCGCCTGACGGTGTGAATATGCTGGCGAATCCAGGTCTTGAGAGCGGAAATACCGGCTGGAATGCGGTCGGCGGCAGCTGGTCGATCGTGCAGCCGGGCACGGGGAATACGCATGCCGGCAGCTGGGCGTTCAAAATGTCGACGACGCAACCCTCGTGGACTGGCCCGTACCAGACGATCACGGGCATTCCCAGCAACACAAACTATGTAGCGCGCTTCTGGCTCAAAGGCACCGGCAACGTCAGAATGTCGGTGAACAGCGGCGCGTGGAGCTATCTCGGCGGCGCGCAGTGTGCCGCAACCAGCACCTGGACGCTCTGCTCGTACGCGTTCAATACCGGCTCCAACACCAGCCTGATCATCCAGATGCAAGATCACGGTGCTGGAACGGCCTACGTGGACGATCTCTACCTCGGCCTGCCATAACGCTTTCGAGGCATCCGGTTGCCGTCGCCTAACCATGCGGCAGCCGGGTTTTCTTTCATGCTGTAGCTCTCGCGCATGAGCCTTGCTATAATCCGCCGCATGATTCAATTGGAAGATTTGCTCGCGACGACTGGCGGCACACTGGCGGGAGCGCCGGTCGCGCGTGAGTTCGCGGATTTTTGCTACGACTCGCGGCTGGCAGCGCCGGGCCAGCTTTTTCTCGCCGTCAAAACCGAGCGCCGCGACGGCCATGCGTTTATCGTGGATGCGATCCGTGGCGGCTGCACAGGCGTGCTGTGCGAACATCCGCCCGCCGGCCTATCGGGCGTCACCGTGATCGTCGTGCCGGATGTGCGGCTGGCGCTGCAACAGTGGGCTAGCGCGCTGCTCAAGCGCTACCGGCCGACGGTGATCGCGGTGACCGGCAGCGTAGGCAAGAGCAGCACCAAGCGGGCGATCGCGACGCTGCTGGCCGGAATCGCGCCCACGTTCTCCTCGCGCCGCTCGTTCAACTCGCTATTTGGCCTGCCGATCGCGCTGGGCCGCCTGGAGCCGCAGCATCGGTTTGCGGTGCTGGAGATGGGCCTGGATCGCTTTGGCGAGATGGAGCGGCTGACCGCGCTGTTTCCGCCGCAGATCGCGGTAGTGACCAACGTCGCGCCGACGCATCTGCGCTACCTGCGCGATGAAGAGCATATCGCGGCGGAGAAATCGGCGCTGGTCCGAGCGCTGCCGTCTGACGGCGTGGCAGTCCTCAACGCAGACGACTCGCGTGTGGCGGCGATGGCCGCGCTGCATCCCGGCGGCGAGCGTGGGCGAGTCATCCGCTACGGGTTGAACGCAGCTCAGGCCGATCTCGTCGCGACGGAGATCGACGTCACGCTCGACGGTATCGCCTTCGAGCTGCTGGCCTCCGGCGAGCGCTTTCGCGTGGTCTGCCCGCTGCTGGGACTGCACCACGCCTACACTGCGCTGGCCGCGCTGGCTGTGGCGCAGGCGTGTGGCCTGGCGCTGCCCACGGCGATCGAGCGTCTCAAGCTGATCGAGCGGCAGTCTGGACGACTCAACCCGCTGCCTGGCCTGAACGGCTCTGTGCTCCTCGACGATAGCTACAACGCTTCGCCGGCTTCGGCGCATGCCGCGCTTGACACGCTGGCGGCGCTGGCTCCACGCGGCGCTCATCGCCGCATCGCCGTGCTGGGCGATATGCTGGAGCTGGGCGATGCGGCGGTGGTGCTGCATCGTGAGGTGGGCGCGCACGCTGCCGATACCGTCGATCTGCTGGTGACCAAAGGCGATCTGGCGGCGCAGATGGCTGTACGCTCGGCTCAGCGTGGCGGTGAGCCGGTGCCCGAGACGATCGTGACGCACTCCACGGCCGATGCGATCGAGGCGGTGCGGCAGCGTGTCCAGTCCGGCGATGTGGTGCTGATCAAAGGCTCGGCTGAGGCGCGCATGGAGCTGGTTGTCGCCGGGCTGCTGGTGCCTGGTCTCAGCGCTGGTGAGGTGCTGGTGCGTCAGGAGCGCTCGTTCGCCCAGCTGCGCATCGGCGCGCCGGATCGGCCGACGTGGCTGGAGATCGATCTTGAGGCGATCGCCGGAAACACGCGGCGACTTCAGGAGATCGTCGGGCCGGATGTGGGGCTGATGGCGACGCTCAAGGCGGAAGCCTACGGCCACGGCGCGATCCGCGTAGCGCGAACCGTGATCCAGCAGGGCGTGTTTGGGCTGGCGGTTGCTACGCTGGGCGAGGCGGTAGCGCTGCGTGAGGCCGGCATCAGCGCGCCGATCCTGATCCTGGGCTACACACCGCCATGGCAGGTTCGCGAGGCGCTGCGGCATGACGTGCGGCTGACGATCTTCGACGCGGATGTGGCGCGCGAGGTCAGCGCGGCGGCCCAGGAGCTACAGCTACCGGCGATCGTGCATGTCAAGGTCGATACCGGCATGGCGCGGCTTGGCTTGCAGCCGGATGAGGTTCCCGCGTTTCTGCGCGATCTGCGCGCGCTGCCCGCGATCGCCGTCGAGGGATTGTTTACACACTTCGCCACCGCCGACAGCGCCGACGAGCGCTTCGCCCGTGAGCAGCTGCGGCGCTTCAACACGCTGCTGGCTACGCTGACAGCCGAAGAGCTGCGTCCGCCCCTGGTTCATGCCGCCAACAGCGCCGCGATTCTGCGCTTTCGCGAGTCCCACTTCGATCTGGCGCGGCCTGGCCTGGCGATCTATGGCCTTGCTCCTTCGGGAGAAACGCCGCTGCCGCCAGGCTTTCGGCCGGCGCTCAGCTTCAAAACCGAGATCGCCCAGGTCAAAACGCTGCCGCCGGGCTCGCCGATCTCGTACGGCGGAACGTTTGTCACGGAGCGCCAATCGCAGATCGCGACGATCCCTGTGGGCTACGCCGATGGCTTTCGACGCTCGCCGGGCTGGCGCTCGGTGCTGGTCCAGGGCCGGCGTGTGCCCGTAGTAGGCCGCGTGGCGATGGACTACGCGATGCTCGACGTGACCGATCTGCCACATGCGCGGGCCGGCGATGAGGTTGTGCTGATCGGGCGGCAGGGCGCCGACTGCATCAGCGCCGAGGAGGTCGCCGAGTGGCTGGGCACCATCAATTACGAGGTGATCGCGACGATTCTGCCGCGCGTGCCGCGCATGGTCTAGCCGGCTAGCGGCAGGAGCCGTTCTCCACCAGCGCGCAGCGATTGAAGAGCAGCTGTCCGATCTTCTCGCCTGCCTGGCTCGGCACCGCCAGCTGGTTGCGGATCATGCCGTCCCAGACGAGGCCACGCCGCAGCTCCTTGTTGGTCACCGTCCACTGTGCGATCAGGCCGACGTTCCAGAGGATCAGCAGAATGCCCAGCGCGGCCCAGATGCTGCGCGGCAAACGGAAACGATCGATCACCAGTGCTACGCCGAGCACAAACAGCGGAGTCGCCTCGATCAGCCGCCGAAAGCCGAACGCGCTGCTGAGGTGCCAGGTCGTGCCGAAGCGTCCATTGACCCAGATCTGCGCGAACAGGGCCAGCAGCAGCACACTTGCCAGGAAACGATCGCGGCGCAGCAGCAGGAACAGACCCGCCACACCGATCGCCCAGATTGGTGTCCACAAGAACGCGCCGTGCGCAAACCAGCGGCCGGTCACCGGGCTGGGCCGCGCATCGACCAGCGTATCCCAGAAGTGGCCGCTGCCGAGCAGTCCGTGAGCATACGGATCGTCGGGCTGATGCTTGAGCTTTTCGAGCACGATCGTCGAAGGGCCGAGCCGCCCGTTCAGGCTTAGATAGGTCACCAGCTGCGGCGTCAGCATCAGCACAAAGACCAGCAGAAACAGACTGTGCAGCATCAGGTTGTGCCACACGGCGGGCCAGCTGCGGGTACGAAGATCGCGCCAGTAGTGCGTCAGCGCCTCGATCGCGGGCAGCAGCAGGAACAGCCCGAGCTGTTCGCGGGTCAGCACCATCAGGCCGCCGAGCGCGCCCAGCGCCAGCCATTGGCGCAGCGTACGCGTCGATCGGGTGTGTTGCCAGTACCAGAGAAAGAGCGCCGTCGCGAACAACCCCGCCGTATGCGACCACGGCGGCGAGATGTACATGTAGAAGATCAGCGGCGATGCCAGCCAGCAGACCAGGATCGCAGCCGTCGCAGCCCACATGCCGCTGTACTGGCGCACCAGCCTGTAGGTCAGCAGCAGACCCAGCAGGCCGTACACGATCGAGGCGAAGCAGACCGCCCAGATGTAGGGCGCGCTGTAGCCATCGGCGGCCACGCTGCTGCCGAACGCGCGCGCCAGCAAGACGCCGCCATGCGCTAGCAGGAACGCCGGAGTCCATAGAATCGCTGTGCCCACCGGCGCGACATTGATCGGCTTGCCGGTCAGCGGATCGCGCGTCTCCAGCAGGCCGCCGCGAATGCCGGCATCGGGATTAAGCTCGTGGAAGCGCGTGTAGTCGTTGGTGAAGTCGAGGTCGCCG
>DASWTW010000060.1:0-7551 GCA_036401895.1 Herpetosiphonaceae bacterium
CGTTGACATCCACCGCGCCCGGCTCGACGTCGATATACAGCACCGCCAGCGGATGGCGGCCCTTCATCAGCAGATTGTGATACGACTCTTCGATCGTATAGGCGAGCTGGCCGCTGGCCCGCACCCAGCGCTTATTGACGAACAGATGGATCGACGTGCGTGCCGAGCGGGTCAGCGACGGCTGGCTGACAAAGCCGCGCACCGTAGTTCGGCTCTCGCCCTCGCCGTCGGCGTCTTCGACGGCGACCAACTGGCGGGCAATATCGAGGCCATACAGCTCCATCAGCGCATCGATCAGCTGGCCGGAGCCAGGCATTTGCATGCTCAGCCGCCCATCGATCATCAACGTCCAGCGGATCTCGGGATGAGCCAGCGCGTAGTGCTCGACAACCGAGTTGATCTGCGCGGACTCGGTGGCCTCGGAGCGCATAAACTTGAGCCGCGCGGGCGTGTTATAGAACAGATTCTTGACGATAAAGGTTGTGCCGGGCGAGCCGCCGCAAGGTGTGCGGCCCTGGAACTCGCCGCCGGCGATGCGCAGCTCTACGCCGCTGGGCGCGTCGGCCGTGCGCGACATACACACGATCTGCGAGACCGTGGCGATCGACGGCAGCGCCTCACCGCGAAAGCCGAGCGTATGAACATCGAAGAGATCTTCTGCCGTCTGGAGCTTGGAGGTCGCGTGACGCTGAAAGGCCGTCTCAAGCTCATCGGCGGGAATGCCGCAGCCGTTATCGATCACCCGAATCTCACGCTGGCCGCCGCCTCGAATCTCAATGCGAATCTCGGTCGCGCCCGCGTCGATCGCATTCTCGACCAGCTCTTTGACGACCGATGCGGGACGCTCGACAACTTCGCCAGCCGCAATCTTTGCTGCAACATCCGCCTCTAATACGCGAATCGGCATCTCATCCCCCGTGTTCATACTCGAATATCTGTGCGCATTATACCATGACGGCCCTTTCACCATCGTGAAAGAGCCGTTTCTTCTTTCGCTGAAAAACCGCGTCAGGGAGCCGTTGTAGCGCTGGTCGTCGGCACAAAGGTCGGCGCGACGGGCGTGGTTGTGCGCAGGCCGGGCGGCGTGAGCGTCGGCTGCGGGCGTGGCGTCGGCGAGGCGATCGCTCCCTGGTTCTGGAACGCAGCCCAGTACCCGCCAAAGATAATCACGGCGATCAGCAGCAGGCCGATCATCCAGAGAAGGACCGAGCGCGCAGGATTGCCTGCCGGCCGTGCAGCAGGGGCGGGCGGCGCGACCGGCGCGGCGCGGCGATCGGCAACCCCAGCAGCGCTCCCGCGCCGATCGCCACCTTTGCGGCGATCGATCAAGGGCGCCGGCCCGTACACTGCCTGCGGCTCTGCGGTTTCCAGCCGCGCAGTTCCTGTCGGCGTCGTCTCCACGGATTCCAGCCGCGCGGTCCTGGCCACGGAGCTGGACGGCGCTTCTTGCTGGCCGTAGGGCCGATCTGGCTGAAAGGTTAGCTCGGTCACCTCGACGGCGATCACCGTAATATTATCGGGGCCGCCGCGATCGTTGGCCAGCTTGACCAGCGCCCGGCAGGCGTCGTCGAGCGGCACCTTGCTCACAGCCAGCGCGATCTCCTCGGGCTCGACCTGGCTATGCAGGCCATCGCTGCACAGCACCAGAATATCGTTCTGGAGCAGCGGCTCGCGAAACACATCGACTTCGAGATCTGAGCGGTGGCCGATCGCGCGGGTGATGATATGCCGGTACGAGCTTTCGCGGGCCTGCTCCTCGGTCAGCATGCCGGCCGCGACCTGCTCGGCCACAAACGAGTGATCGTGTGTGATCTGCCGAACCTTGCCCTCACGGATCAGATAGGCCCGACAGTCGCCCGCATTCGCCAGCACCACCGCGTCATCACGGAATAGCGCGGCGACGCCGGTCGTGCCCATCTTACCGCCGCCCTGCTTAAAGACCACACGGTTAGCCTCTTCAAACGCGGCGCTCAGCGCAACATCAGGCGGCTGCTCGGTGGCAGCATAAAAACGCTCGATAATAGTTTTGACCGCCAGATCGCTGGCAACCTCGCCGCTGGCATAGCCGCCGATTCCATCGCATACGACAAAGAGCGCACCTGCTGCGGCACGCTCCCCACCAGCCTCCATACCGTAACTATCTTCATTGTGATCGCGCGTTTTACCGACATCGGTGCGGGCGGCGTGCCGCAAATGCATAGCAACTCCGTTCAAGATGCAAGATGCTTGCTGGGTGATACTCCCACAGACACAAACATTTCTGATCGTGTCGACAATCAGAGTCTAGCAGCACTGCGGAATTGAATGGCGGCAAGTATAGCATAGTGCCATTGCAGCGGCAACAGCACTCAGGTTTTGTACAGGACATGACTTTCGTGATGAAGCATTTTGTACCTCCAGGCCCTCACCCCCTAGCCCCCTCTCCCGTTGCGACAGGCGAGGGGGAATGACGGTACTTCCCTTTGTTCCCTTGTTCCTTCCCTGGCGCGGGGAACGAAGGTACTTTCTTTGCTCGTGGTTCTAGGTTCTAGGTTCTGGGTTCTAGGTTCTTGGTTCTTCCCGTTATAATATCGGATCAGATCGAGCGCAGGTAAAGGAAAGTCTTTATGAAATATGTTGTCGGCGTTGACCTTGGTGGAACACAGCTGCGGGCAGTTAAGATCGATCGCGAGGGCTTGATCCACGCCTACGAGCGTACGGATACCGATGTAGACAGCGGGCCGGAGGGCGTGCTGAATCAGATGGAGTATCTGATCAACACAGTTGTAAGTGATACCGATCCTTCTGAGATCGTCGGCGTGGGCATCGGCACGCCCGGCCCGATCGATCCGTTTGCCGGCGTGGTGCTGGGAGCGCCCAACCTGCCCGGCTGGCTCAACGTTCCGATCAAGGCGATCCTGAGCGAGCGCACAGGGCTACCGGTTGAGGTCGGTAACGACGCCAACGTCGCCGGGCTGGGCGAGTGGCGCTTCGGCAGCGGGCGCGGAACTGAGCACTTTATCTATGTCACGATCAGCACGGGCATCGGCGGCGGCGTGATCATCGACAGCCGGCTGCTGCTGGGCCATAAGGGCATCGCCGGCGAGGTCGGCCACATGACGATCCAGACCAACGGGCCGCTGTGTGGCTGCGGCAACTACGGCTGCTGGGAGTCGATGGCATCCGGCACGGCGCTGGCGCGCTTTGCGACCGAAGCGGTGCGCAAAGAGATGGCCCACGGCCGGCCCTCGCTGATCACCGAGTTTGCGGGAGCCGAGCCGATCGAGGGCTGGCATGTGGCCTCCGCCGCCGAGCAAGGCGATCCGCTGGCGCTGTCGTTGATGCAGCGTGAGGGCGAGCTGATCGGCGTGGGACTCGTCAACCTGTTCCATCTCTACGCGCCCGAAATTGTGGCGCTGGGTGGCGGCGTGACCAAAAGTATGGCGCTGCTGGAGCCACACATGCGCCGGGCGATCAATCAGCGCGCGATGCCGCCTTATCGTCAGACGCCCGTGCAGCTCGCACAGCTGGCCGATAAAGTGGGAGTGCTGGGAGCGGCAGCGCTGATGCTCTAGCTGCCGCATTGCTCCGGTGCGCTCTGCTCAAGCTGGGCTAGTGGCGTAGTGAGATCGCGCTCACAAGGACTCGGCGGAGAACTGCCAGTCCGTGCGGGTAGCGACCACGCCGTACTCCCAGGTCATCACGCGGGTAATATCCACGCGATACAGATCCGCGTCCCAGTCAAAGATCGACGCCTGCGCGCCGCTGTGCGGATCGACGTATTTTTCGCGGTAGGCCGCATCGATGCGCTGCTGCTCCTTAGCGTTGGTCACGAGCGCGGCGCTGCCTTCCAGAATGATGACATCGTCGCCGTCGCCTGCATGGACCACTGCCCAGGGCTGGTGCGCGATATTTTTGGCTTTCTGGCTATCTTTGCCGGTTATAAAATAGATATGCAGACCATCCCAGCAGAACCATACCGGCATGGTGTGTGGACGACCGTCGGGCCGGGTTGTGCTGATCCAGATCGAGCGCAAGCTGTTGAGTTGAAGATCGACCTTACGCCAGGGAATAAACCCACCCATCGATAATCTCCTCCTAAGGATTCGAGGAACATTTCCAAGGACACAAACGGATGCAACACAAAGCCCGGCGAATGGATGTGTTATGACCCATCTGCCGGGCTTTGCCCTATTTTAGCATGTATCTGTGGTCAGGCTGCCAGCTCTGCATCGCCGATCTTGGCCTTGACCTCGCCGGCAACCTCGACCCACTCGTCGACGGTCTTGGGCTTCTCCGAGGGATAGCCCAGGAACGCCTCGACGTCCTCCCAGGTTGTGCCGCCCATCACCGCGCCGTAGCGCGCATAGAAGCGGCGCTCGGCCTCGCGTGGTGTTTTGGGCGCTGAGCTGGCGCGGGCCTCGTCGCTGGGAAACTGCGAGACGTTGGCCGGAGTATCGGACGCGGACTCGGCGGTGTCGCCCTTGTCGCCCTCCAGCGCCTGGTCGGGATAGAGCGTGGCGATCGTCGCGGGATACTCTTGATTGAGCTGAAGGTGTTGCTGGCGCGGCGGCTTGATGATCGGTGTGACCGAGCGCTTGGCACCGTTGCGCTCGACCAGCAGCACGGCGTCGGCCTCGTAGGTGATATTCTCGTCGGCCAGCACGCGCAGCCCCACATCCGAGAGCGAGCCGCCGTTGGTCTGATATTTCTTGGCCAGATGGCCGATGATCAGCACATTAAAGCCCGCGTGCTTCAGCTCGGTCAGCCCCGTGTAGATCGCCTGCATGTTGCGATTGACCGAGGCGTGCTCATCGTACGACAGCGACGCCTTGCGATCGGTTTCAGCGCCGGCCCGCTGCTGCGCGTAGGAGCGCATCGCCTGAAGCACTTTGGAGATACTATCGAGGATCACCGTATCGCCGGCCTTGCCAATGCGCTTGACCTCACGCATCGCGTCGAGCAGCTGGCGCAACGAAAGGCTTTGCACCGCCTGAATATGGGGGTGAATACCAGGCTTGTTGATCAGATTCTGCGACGCGCCCTCGGTGTCGAGCACCCACACGGTGCCGCTCTTCCGGGCGCTTGCTGCCAGATGCGATTTGCCCGCGCCTGCCTGTCCCGTAATAATGAACATAGACCCGGTTCGCAGTTGATCGAGGCGCTGAAACATGGGGCTGAACTCCTTACAAGCGTAAGTACTCGAACTTATGTACTACTTTGCTGGGAGTATAGCACACGTGTTTTGCTTTGTCTAGGCTAGCTGCGACTTTTTTGGAGAATTCGTGAGTTAGGCTCTCACCCTTCGCCCTACGGGCAAACAAAGGAACAAGGGGAACAAAAGAACAAAGGAGTTATGGTTCCAGGCCCTCACCCCCTCGGTCCCCCTATCCCGCTGCGGCCGGCGAGGGGGAAGCAGGCCCTCACTCCGCCCTTCAGGCAGCCCTCTCCCGCTACGGCCGGCGAGGGGAAGTATGACCCAAAGATCGACAAAAATATCAAATTACGAATGTTGACAATAAATTCAGGGCGTGATAAATCACGCCCCTACGAATCCAATTTCTGCACATATGCTGTAAAATGTTTATTCTTGACCCCTTGATTATTCCTTCTGATTCTCGATTCTCGGTTCTTCCGTTTTGTTCTTTGTTCTTTGCTCAGTTGTCTTTCGTTTTGTTCTTTGTTCGTTAGGTTCTAGGTTCTTCGCCCGCCACCACAATATCCAGCGCGCTCAGCACATCCAGCAGCCGCTCACGATTCTGCGGCGCGACCTGTACCACAGCTGCCTCGGGCCGATATTCGTTGCCGAGCAGCGAGCCAAGCTCCGGGATCGCGCGCAGATCGGCGAGCAGATCGGCGGGGAGGCGCAGCAGCAGCGGCTGCTCAAGCGCGACAGAGTCCTTGGGCAGCGCCCAGATTTTGAGCCGCGCCAGCAGGTCCGCAGGCAGCTCGCCACCGTGGGTGCGCAGCCACTTGAGCACGCCGGTCAAACCGTCGGGAGTCGCCGCGACTGCCGAGCGGATACGCTCGGGCGTGAGCTGGAAGCGACCATCCGCCAGCGGCTCGGCCACGCGGCGCAGGCGAACCGGCAGCAGCAGGTCGGCGGATGAGTTGGGCGTTAGAATGCCATTGGCGTCGATCGAGAACTGAAGCCGTGAGGCAGCTGCGGCGTAGGGGATCACCAGCGGCAGCTCGTCCAGCGTTGCCAGCATTTGCTCGACCAGCGCGCCGTTTTTCAGCAGCAGCCGCTGAGAGTTCAGCCGCCGGATCACCAGCGCTTCTAGCCGCGCGTCGGCCTGCAAGCGATCCAGCAGATCGGCCGCGCCCTCGACCAGCACCGCATCAGCGTAGACGCGCACCTGCTCAAAAACGCGCGCCCACGCGCCGAGCGTGTAGTGAACATTCTGCGGCAGCGGCTGCTCGCTGCGCTGCTCCAAAAACGCGATCACTTCCGCAACTGCCATGCCCTGCTGCACAGCGCGGAAGAGCGCGGCCTGCGTGAGCTTGAACTCGGCCACCTCGGCGACGCGCACGGTCTCGCTGAACTCGCGCAGCCGCTGGAGCGACGAGTCGTCAAGCGGCGGCAGCAGCAGCAGCTGATACGAGGGCTGCACGATCAGCCGGCCGCGAATCTGCTGCTCGACCACCGGCCGACGCTGCGTATCCAGCGCCGGATTCGCCGGCTGCTCGGCTACTGGCTCCTGTCCAAGCCGGCGCACCAGATCGAAGACCGGACCGGGAACGAAGAGCACCTGGCCGGGCGAAAGATCGTGCGGTCCGGCCAGCGTGCCGCCCGCTTTGGGCTCGGAGAAAAGCAGGCCGTGAGCGGTCAGCCGGGCGCAGATCTCGTCAAAGCGGCGCGTCGAGGGCGCGATCCGGTCGATCGTTTCGCGAGGCCGTGACGGTCCTACACTTTCGACAACGCCTTGTTCCAGTAAAAAATGTGCCAGCTCATCGCTGGCTAGCCGCCCGCCCGCCTCGACCACCGCGCTCAACGTCGCGCGCTCGCGCTCTCCGAGCAGAGCCAGCGTGCGCTGAATCTCGCCGGAGTCGAAAAGACGCTCGGCGAGCGCGGAGATCAGATCGGATCGGCGTAGCGCACTAAGCGGATACTCGCGAGTACGGGCTATCGTGCGCAGACTATTGAACGTATAAAGAATCAGGATGTCTTCAGGACGCATACGCCATCTCAATTATGCTAGGCAAGCAGGGATCTGGGGAGAACTATCACCTCCGTGCCTTCAGGCTACCGCCAAACAAACTGCTGCCTCCGGCCGGCGTGCAGACCACTCGCCAGCAGATGCACGCCCCACAGCACCAGCGCCAGGCTCACCAGCCCGCCGCCCACCACAAACCAGCCTTCTTGATCCAGCAGCCCCGAAACCCATAGCGGGCTGGCAAACACGCCCAGAAAAAGCAGCGCCGCCGCCACACCGGAGAGCAACAGGGGCAGCAGGGCGATCCGCAACGCGTAGTGACGGGTGCTGACCAGCGTGTAGGCCATGCCCAGGCTCACGCCGCCGAGCAGAACTGCCTGAACAATCTCGGCCGGGATCGCTGTGTCGGCGATCA
>DASWTW010000061.1:0-3174 GCA_036401895.1 Herpetosiphonaceae bacterium
GCCTCGTGCTGGCCGTGGATCACCAGCACCTCATTCGCCGCCGGGTCGACCTCGGTAAAGGTGAGTAGCGAAAAGCCGAAGTAGGCCGCGATCTTCTGTCCGACCGTGCGCATAATCTCGTCGGCGCTCGACCAGCGCCCAAACTCTTCCTGGATGTCGGCGAGCAATGCTGTGCTGATTTCCCGTCGTTTGCGCTCGGTAATATCGGTGAACAGCACCGCGACTCGGCGACTCTCAGGCTCGCCGATGCGAAATGCATACAGGTCAAACCAGCGATTCAGCTCTTTCGAAGAGCTTTCGAAGCGGATCGGCTCGCCCGTGCGCGCGACGTTGCCGTAGATGTCGAACCAGTGCTGCTCATGCTGCGGGATCAGCTGGCGCATCGTTTTGCCTAATGCATCCACCAGGCCGGTTTGTTGCTCGAAAACGGGATTGATCTCTAAGAAGCGGTAGTCGATCGGCTGGTTGTCGGCGTCGAAGATCATTTCGATCACGCAAAAGCCTTCATCGATCGACTCGAAAAGCGTGCGGTAGCGCTCTTCCGAGAGGCGCAGCGTTCTTTCTGCCTGCTGGCGCTCGCTCAAAACCTCCAGGTCGGCTGGCGGTCCCGCGATCGCGCTGGCGTGGCTCACCTCTTGAAACAGGACCAGCCAGTGATCGCGCGCCCATGCCGGCTCTGTGATCGGCTGCACGCGCATGTCGATCTGCTGGACAGCGCCGTCGAAGGTGACGGCAGCGCGCCGAATCTCTGTCTGGCCCTGCTGTCGCGCCGAGAAGAAGGCTGCCTGAAGCTCGGGCTGAAGCTGCGGCAGAACGAGCGTGAGCAGATTGCAGGACGGCGCGCCTTCGCCGAAGTGCAAAAATCGTCCGACGCCGCGACCGAGATGCACGATCTGCCCATCCGCGCCGACGATGAGGCCGGGCGCGGTGTCCGGCGCACTAAGGCTTAGCAGCTCGCCGAAAGATGTAACTGGTCGAGGTTGCTCACCATTGGAAGCAACATTGATCCGCGAATCGTCCGGCCCAGCTACTATCTCCATGGTGTCCTCTCGTTCTCCAGCCTGCGTAAGTCCTGCGCCGCGTACATATCTGGCAGGTCGAGCTGATCCCGGCTCACACACCGACGCCCAGACACCGATGCGATCGTGTGTCGTGCATGGTGACCGCTGAGATCAGCATGGTGGAGTACGCACGTAAGTATCTATTATACCTAATACCACGGTGCCGGATCGGGCCGGCTCACGCGCAGGCCGAACCTGTGCTCAGGCTCAGGTTGTGGCCTCACGATCTGCACAGCTCACGAGTCCCGCCACGATACGCTGCTGCTGGGCGCGCGCTTTGACTGCGATCCTGAGAAATTTGTCTCCGAAGTGCGCGCTCATCGAGTCTGCGTTGCGCAGGTAGATGCGCTCAGCTTTCAAGCGCTGAACAATCCCCTGCGCGCTCATATGCTGCTCCAGCAGCTCGACAAGCACAAAGTTGGTGCTCGACGGATACACGTGCAGCCAGGAAATCCGGCTGAGCGACCGCGTCAATTCGTCGCGCAGCTGGTGCGTTTCCTGGTATTTTTGCTGGTAGTAGGTTGTATCGTTGAGCGCCTGGATGCCCGCCATTTGCCCGGCGAAGCTCACGGCCCAGGGCGGAATCACACGCGCCAGCTTTTCGATCATGCGCTCCTGAGCAACCAGGTAGCCCACGCGCAGGCCGCTGAGCGCATAGACTTTGGACATCGATTTGATAATCACCAGGTTAGGGAAGCGCAGCACGTCGCGCTCCATGGATGCGTGCGCGCCTATATATTCGATATAGGTTTCGTCGACGACGACCAGCGTGTCCTGCGGTATCTGCTCAAGCAGCGCGCGCAGCTGCTCCCGAGGGAGATAGCGGCCAGTCGGACTGTTGGGGTTGACCAGCGCCACAAGCCTGGGCCTGGCGCGGCGAATATCGTCCAGCAGCGCGGTGCTATCGACGCAGAACTGCTGCTCTTTCAGCAGCCGGTGCCGGATCACATGCGTGCTCAGCACGTGCTCCAGAATATGCTGGTACTCGCCGTACATCGGGTCGAGGATCAGCACCCGCTCGTCTTTGCCGACAATCTGTGGAAACAGGCTGAAGATCAGATCCGAGGAGCCGCCGCCGGCGACGATGTTGGCTGTGGGCACGCCGCGAGCCTCGGAGATAGCCGCGATTAGCCCGTCGCTGTAGGCCGGCGGCGATGTGCGCAGTATCAGCGGCAAATGCTGGCGCAGCGCGTCGATCACCCGTGGCGACGGATCGAACCAGGCGTCCAGCACATCGGCGTTGATCATCTGGCCGGCGCTGTCCAGGTTGGCGAAATCGACGCCGATGGCTTCGTAAAAAGCGCCGCCGTGGAATGCAGGTTTCACAAAAATTCTCCTTGCTACAGCTATTGCGTCTGCACAGCGTAGATCATGTGCTGCTGTGCGATCCAGCGCGACTGCTGCCAAAAGCTGTAACGGTTACGTTGAATGTCGATCTTGACATGCAAGTATTTACTTGCATATAATGGATTATGCAAGCAAGTACTTGCCTATCGCGAGCGTGCTATGGATGAAATATTCAAAGCGCTGGCTGATCCGACGCGGAGGATGCTGCTGGATCGCTTGTATGAGCAGAACGGCCAAACTCTGCGCGAGCTGTGCGCACAGCTCGCTATGTCGCGCCAGGCAGTAGCCCAGCATCTTGCGCTTTTGGAGGAAGCCAATCTGGTGGTCACGATCTGGCGTGGCCGCGAAAAGCTGCACTATCTCAACTCCGCGCCAATCCAGGAGATCTACGATCGCTGGATGCGTAAATACGAGCAGCAGCGAGCTGCGGCGCTGAGCCAGCTCAAGCACAATCTGGAATCCGGTCAGGAGGAGTAGTTTGTATGGACAAGCCCGAATTTGTGTATGTCTCGTACATCGTCACGACGCCGGAGCGCCTGTGGGCCGCGCTCACCAGCGGCGAGTTTACCAGAGCCTACTGGTACGATCGACGGATCGAGTCCGACTGGCAGCTGGGCTCGCCGGTCCAGTTCTTCGACGGCGACAGCGATGTTGTCACCGATAGCGGCGTGGTGCTTGTCTGCGATCCGCCGCGACAGCTGGCTTACAGCTTTCACAACGAGGGCGACAGCGGGCCGCACTCGCGGGTCAGCTTCACGCTGGAGCC
>DASWTW010000062.1:0-5031 GCA_036401895.1 Herpetosiphonaceae bacterium
CGGCTTCGGCCCCAAGGTGATGATGTTTTATCCCGAGGAGACGCTGATTCCCTGGGCGGCGATGAGGCTTGA
The DNA here is from genome assembly GCA_036401895.1 of Herpetosiphonaceae bacterium. Taxonomy (GTDB): domain Bacteria; phylum Chloroflexota; class Chloroflexia; order Chloroflexales; family Kallotenuaceae; genus LB3-1. The sequence goes on from DASWTW010000062.1 coordinate 73, forward strand.
GCGGCCGGTCAAATGGATCGAGGACCGGCTGGAGAATTTTGTGGCCATGACCCACGAGCGCGGCCAGGTTCACGACTCCGAGATCGCGCTGACCAGGGACGGCAAGATCCTGGGCGTCAAAGATGTGTTTCTGCACGACACCGGCGCGTACGATCCCTACGGCCTGACGGTGCCGATCAACACGCAGTGTACGCTGCTGGGGCCGTATGTCGTGCCGCACTACTACACCGAGTTTCACGCCGTCTTTACCAACAAAACGATCGTGACGCCGTATCGCGGCGCGGGACGCCAGCACGGCGTGTTTGTGATGGAGCGGCTGCTCGACATTGCCGCACGCGAGCTGGGCCTCGATCCGATCGAGATTCGCCGCCGCAATCTGATCCCGCCCGATCAGTTTCCGTGGTGCAACGAGATTATTTTTCAGGATTTTACCAAGCTGACCTACGACAGCGGCAACTACGAGCCGGTACTCGACAAGGCCAAAGCCATGATCAGCTGGGACGAGTTCCAGCAGCAGGAAGCGCCACGCCTCCGCGCCGAGGGCAAGCTGGTTGGCATTGGGCTGGTGATGTACGTCGAAGGAACCGGCATCGGGCCATACGAGGGCGCGCGCGTGCAGGTTGAGGCGACCGGCAAGCTGACGGTGGCGACCGGCGTCGGGACGCAGGGCCAGGGCCACTACACGGTCTTCGCGCAGATCGCAGCCGACGCGCTGGGCGTGCCGATCGATCAGGTGTATGTTTCGACCGGCGACACCAGCCAGTTCAACTGGGGCAGCGGCACGTTTGCCAGCCGTGGCGCGACTGTGGCCGGCACCGCGATCTATGCCGCCGCGCAGCAGGTGCGTCAGAAAGCGCTCAAGCTGGCCGCCGACGCGCTCGAAGCCGCCGAGGAAGACATCGATCTGGTAGAAGGATACGCGCAGGTGCGCGGCGTGCCTGGGCGGCGCATTAGCCTGGCAACCCTGGCAGGCCAGGCCAACCCGCTGCGCGGCGCGGTCCAGCCAGGAACCGAGCCCGGCCTTGAGGCGACGGCCTACTTCGGCCCGCCGATGGGCGCGACAGCTGTCGGCGCGCACGCAATGATCGTCGAGGTCGATCCTGACAGCTTCAATCTCAAGATCCGGCGCTACGTCGTCGTCCACGACTGCGGCACGGTGATTAACCCGCTGATCCTTGAGGGCCAGGTCCAGGGCGGCGTGGCGCAAGGCATCGGCAATGCGTTTTTCGAGCAGCTGCACTACGACGAGAGCGGCCAATTGCTCAACGCCTCGTTCATGGACTATCTGCTGCCGACCGCTACCGACGTGCCGACGATCGAGATCGGCCACGAGGAGACTCGCTCGCCGCTCAATCCGCTGGGCGTCAAAGGCGCGGGCGAGGCAGGCGCGATTCCGGTCGGGCCGCTCTACGCGCAGGCGCTCGACAACGCGCTGGCCGAGGCCGGCATCGAGATTCTGGAGATTCCGCTCAGTCCCTGCAAGCTGTGGGAGCTGGTCCAGGCGGCGCAGTCAAAGGCCGGTGTGTGATGGAGCCGGCAGAACTGACAGCTCTAACGCTCACCGAGGCCGCCGATCTGATCGCGCGGGGCCGGATCTCGCCCGTGGAGCTGACCGAGGCGCATCTTCAGCGCATCGCGTGGCTGGATCAGCGGCTGGTCAGCTTTATCACGGTGACCGCCGATCTGGCGCTGGAGCAGGCGCGCGCCGCAGAGGCCGAGATCCGGCGCGGCGTTGAGCGCGGGCCGCTGCACGGCATTCCACTGGCGATCAAAGATCTTTTCGATACAGCGGGCGTGCGCACTACCGCAGGCTCGAAGCAGCTGGCGCAGAACATCCCGGCCGAGGATAGCGCGGTCGTGGCGCGGCTCAAAGATGCCGGCGCGATCATGCTCGGCAAGCTCAACATGCACGAGTGGGCGATGAGCGTGACGACCATCAATCCGCACTGGGGCACCTGCCGCAATCCCTGGGATCTGGAGCGGATCGCGGGCGGATCGTCGGGCGGCTCCGGCGCGGCGCTGGCGGCAGAGCTGTGTCTGGGCGCGCTCGGCAGCGACACGGGCGGCTCGATCCGCATCCCGGCGTCGTTCTGTGGCGTGGTTGGCCTGAAGCCGACCTTTGGCCGGGTGAGCACGCGTGGCATTTTGCCGCTGAGCTGGAACCTGGATCATGCCGGGCCGATGGCGCGCCGCGTTCAGGATGTCGCGCTGCTACTGCAATTGATCGCAGGCTACGATCCCGATGATCCGTACTCGATCGACGTACCGGCCGGCGATTACACCAACCTGCGCTCGGGCGTGCGCGGCTGGCGCGTGGCGCTGGCGCTCGACGGCTTTTTCTCGCCCTCCAAGCAGCCCGATCCCGAGGTAATCGCGGCGGTGCGGGCGGCGGCGCAGGTCTTTGAGCAGCTTGGCGCGCAGGTCACCGAGATCACGCTGGACGGCGCGCAGGCTGCGACACGCGCCGCGCTCAATCTGATCGTGACCGATGCGGCAGCCTATCACGCCGAGCGGCTGGCACAGCAGCCCGACGATTTCGGCGCGGATGTGCTGGACAGCTTGCAGCGCGGCGCGAAGCTCTCGGGGCCGGAGTATGCGCAGACGCGGCGCACCCAGACGACGTTTCGTCGCCGCATCGAGCAGCTCTTCGACGACTACGAGATTTTGCTCACACCGACCACGCCGGTCGCAGCGCCGCCCGTGGACGAGCCCGACTCCAGCCAGTCGCGGAGGCCGATGCTGGTGAGCTACACCGCGCCCTTCAATCTGGCGGGCGCTCCCGCGCTCTCGCTGCCCTGCGGCTTCACCGCTGACAATCTGCCGATCGGCTTGCAGATCGTGGCGCGGCCCTGGGCTGAGGCGACGGTACTGCGTGCGGGCTATGCCTACGAGCAAGCGACAAGCTGGCACCAACGCCGGCCACCACTCTAAACCAAGCTCAAGGAGGATGCTCATGGAAGAACGAACTAACGAAGCGTTCGAGTTCGCGGAACAGCTGACCGTCGTCGGCCGCAAGCTTCAGCCCGGCGATCCGGCGCCCCCCTTCACGCTGGATCGTTTCGATGCCGAGGCTGGCGCGATGCAATCCGTGTCACTGTCCGACTCGGCGGGCAAAGTGCGGCTGATCAACGTCGTCAACTCGTTGGACACGCCGGTTTGTCATGTCGAGACGCGGCGCTGGGAAGATCTGCGCGCGGATCTGCCGGCCGATGTGGTCGTCGACACCATCCGCATGGATCTACCGTTTGCCCAGGCGCGCTGGCATACCGCCGAAAACATCAGCCACCAGTCGCTCTCCGGCCACAAAAGCGAGCAGTTCGGCCAGGATTACGGCGTGCTGCTCAAAGAGTGGCGGCTGCTCCAGCGGGCGGTCTTTGTGATCGACCCCAATGATCGCATCGTCTATGCCGAGTATGTGCCGGATCAGATGCAAGAGCCCAACTACGACGCGGCGGTCGAGGCCGCGCGTCAGGCGGCCGGCTGATCCAGCTGTGGCGAGCATTCGGGCCGTCTCGATCGATGCCGATCTGATCGCGGCGCTGGGCTCCGGCAGCGTGATCGCGGTGCATCGGCGAGCCTGCACGCTCAGGACTGACGCCGGCGAGCTGCTCACGCTGGCCGCGCCGGAGCTTGGCAACGGCCCAAACGCCGCGCTGGTCGATCGGCGGCCCTGGCCGGTCGGGACGCACTTCGCGCCGATGGGCATATCAGGTCTCAGGTTTGCGTGCGGCCCGGCGCTGGACTGGAAGGAGGCCCGGCGCTGGTCGTGCGCCGACTCCGCGCCCACCGCCCCGCCGACGATCGACAATGCCGACGCGCTGCTGGCTGCGCTCAAGCAGACATCGATCACCACAGGTTTACTCTCGGTGCTGCTGGGCCTGTCGCCCGCCTCGCCGATTCAACAGGCGCTGGCTCAACAGGCCGCGCCTTTGCTGGCTGCGCTGCCCGATCATGAGGCCGCGCAGCGCTTGATCGGCTTTGGTCCCGGCGCCACACCCTCCGGCGACGATCTGCTGGCCGGGCTGCTGCTCACGCTCCACTACGCCAACCATCCGGCGACTGAGCTACGCGAAATTGCACATAACGCCCGAACGACAGAGCTTGGGCGGGCTGTGCTGCGCTGGGCAGTGGATGGCAGGGCGCGTGAGCATGTGCTGCTGCTGCTGCGCGATCTGTTCAGCCGCTCAGAGTCGGCGGCGCTGGCTCGGCTCGAAAGCGTGCTACACTACGGCGCAACCTCGGGCGCGGATCTGGTTGCCGGCATCGCGATCGGGCTAGAGCTTATTGGACGTGATACATCACGCTCCTACGCGTTTCAACCATGAATGACAGGTGCCGCCAGAACCAGCTACGACCGAATATTGGCGACAATCTGCTCACGCAGCGCGTCGGCGATCTCGGCGCGGCGAGCCAGCGGAAAATGGAAGCTGTACCAGATGTTGCCGGATTTGATCGCGATCTCCGGTCCAAGCGCCGATTGGAGGCCGGTCAGCACAGCCGGAAAATCGAGCACATGCTCAAGCGTATCGCGGCGAAAATCGGCAAAGCCCAGGTCGCCGGTGCTGGAGCGTGGCTGGGCATTGAAGTGACAAACAAAGATCGGGCCGCTGCTGGTCGTTTTGTAGTAGCTCAATCCGCCTTTGCCAACTTTGACTGACAGCGCGTCTTGCTGCATCAGGCGTTCGCTAAAATCATGATAGATCGCCCGCGCCTCAGGCGACCACTGAGCGGCAATCGCATGACTCAAGATCCGGTCGAGATTCATGAGCAATCCTTTTGCTTGACGAGGACGCGCCGATCATAGCATAGATCGCCGCAACCCAAAGGATAGTCGATGGAGCAACAGCTGCTGATCAAACCCCCTGCCTATCATGATTCGGTGACGCTGATGAGCGTCAGCCAGCAGATCGCAGCGCTGCCCGGCGTCGAGCAGGCCGTGATCGTGATGGCGACCGAGCA
>DASWTW010000063.1:0-41396 GCA_036401895.1 Herpetosiphonaceae bacterium
GGCGCCGACACCGAGGCCAGCCGGCGCCAGATCTCGACCTTCGGCGCGACGGTAGTCTCGCCCGAGAACCAGCATCTCGATCCGGTAGCGACCACGCCCGGCCTGCTGCTCTACGGCATCTACACCGGCGACGAGGTTGCGATCGAGGCGGCGATCGAGACGCTGCACTGGACGCTGGATGGCCGCTGGGCTACGCCGGAGCCGGACGGCCTGAAACAATCCGAGCAGATGCTGCACACGCGCTGGTATTACAACACGTTCTTCTCGCGGCGCGGCGATGTGCGTATCGGCATGCCGCGCTTTGGCCGCACCGACAGCGAGCACGGCTGGCCGCAGGTAGTGCCGACCTCGGCGTTTCTGGGCACCGGGCAGATCGTGCTGGACTGGCGCACCGGTCGCGGCGTCGGCGTGGACGGCTGGCAGGTCACACGCAGCGACAAGCCCACGGAGTCGCAGGTGGTCCTGGGGCTGGCTGCTACCGACAGCCTGGACGATCGGGAGTCGAGAGCTATGTTGCTGAAAGTGCTGCGTTTGCCACAATCCACGCTACAGATCGAGCTGCACGGCCGGCGATCGACCGTGAGCGCGACTCAGCTAGAGCACGGCTACCTGCTGCACACGCCTCAATCCCGTGCTATCACCATCACCCTGAGCCAGATAGAAGCAACGTAACGCGCGGATCGCAGCAGATTCGCGCGCCAAAGGAACAATGATTGTGACTCATACCCATGAATATCCTCGACCGCAGCTTCGCCGCGCCAACTGGACCTCGCTGAACGGACCCTGGGATTTTTCGCTCGACCCCGACGCCGCCTGGAAGCGGCCGGATCAGGTCGAGTGGAACGCGACGATCACGGTCCCGTTCTCGCCTGAGACGCCCGCCAGCGGCATCAACCAGACCGGCTTCTACCGCGCCTGCTGGTATCGTCGCAGCTTTGAGCGGCCGCAGCTCAAGCCGGAGGAGCAGCTGATCTTGCACTTCGGCGCGGTCGATTACCAGGCGACGGTTTGGATCAACGGTACGCTGGCTGTCCGCCACCAGGGCGGCTACACGCCCTTCAAGGTCGATATTACCGAGCACCTGACGGAGAGCGGGCCGCAAACCGTGATCGTCAGGGCGGAGGACGACCCGCACGATCTGGCGAAGCCGCGCGGCAAGCAGGACTGGAAGCTCGATCCACACGCGATCTGGTATCCGCGCACCACCGGCATCTGGCAGACAGTCTGGCTTGAGCAGGTGCCGCGCGTCTCGATCGGGACACTGCGCTGGACCTCCAACCTGATGCGCTGGGAGCTGGGCCTGGAGGCGCACATCGACGGCGAGCCCAGCGACGGGCTGCGGCTCAAAGTCACGCTGGCGGCCAACGGCGAGCTGCTGGCAGACGATACCTACCGCGTGGTTGCCGGCGAGGTTTACCGGCGGATCGCGCTCTCCGATCCCGGCATCGACGATTATCGCAACGAGCTGCTGTGGAGCCCGCAGCAGCCGACGCTGATCCAGGCCCGGCTTCAGCTCTGGGGCGGACGCGGCCAGCTGCTGGACGAGGTCGAAAGCTACACCGCGCTGCGCCAGATCGGCATAACAGGCGATCGCTTTATGATCAACGGCCGGCCGCAGACGCTGCGCATGGTGCTGGATCAGGGCTACTGGCCCGAGAGCGGCCTGACCGCACCCGACGACGACGCGCTGCGCCGGGACGTGGAGCTAGCCAAGGCGATGGGCTTCAACGGCGTGCGCAAGCACCAGAAGATCGAAGATCCGCGCTATCTCTACTGGGCCGATACGCTCGGGCTGCTGGTGTGGGAAGAGATGCCCAGCGCCTACCGCTTCACCAAAACCTCGATCGATCGCCTGACCAAAGAGTGGATGGCGGCGATCACGCGCGACTACAGCCATCCCTGCATCATCGCCTGGGTGCCCTTCAACGAGTCCTGGGGCATTCCCGATCTGCCGGATATTCCCGAGCAGCGACATTATGTCCAGGCGCTCTACCATCTGACCAAAACTATCGATCCGTCGCGGCCGGTGATCGGCAATGACGGCTGGGAAAGCACGGCCACCGATATTCTGGCGATCCACGACTACGACGCGCAGCCGGAGCGGCTGGCGCTGCGCTACCAGTCGGAAGATGTGGTCGGGCGGCTCTTCACCCGTGAGCGGCCGGCCGGTCGCCTGCTGACGCTGGAAGGACATCCCCATACGGGCCAGCCGATCATGCTGACCGAGTTCGGCGGCATCGCGTTCTCCGGCGACACCAAGGCAACCTGGGGCTACACGCGCAGCGCCAGCGCCGACGCGCTGGCGCGTGAGTACACTGCGCTGCTGGAAGCGGTTCGCAGCGCCCAGCTGCTGGCGGGCTTTTGCTACACCCAGTTCGCCGACACCTACCAGGAGGCCAACGGCCTGCTCTACGCGGATCGCACACCAAAATTCGATCTGGATCAGATGTACCTGGCGACTCGTGGGGTTGCCGGTGATCGCAGTCAGCAGACCCAGCCCGACTGGCGCGAGGGCAACGTTCCCTGGCCGCAGGAAGACGAATCACCATCGATCGAAATACGCGACAGCGGCGAGTAATCGCACGTCTACTACAGCACAGCGCTGCCCGATTCTCATGATCGAGCAGCGCTTTTGCATTCCTGGGCTGTGACGGCTTCGGCACATGTTCACTAGCCAGGCTACAATGATTGAGCAGCGCTGTGTCTGAGCATCGAGAAGGAGATCGCACGTGGGATTTTTGAAGAAACTGTTTCGGGGAGAGCAACGTTCAGCCGTACCGGCTGAGGAGCATGATTCTCAGGATCTAACCATCCGTCAGGCGGTGGAGCAGGTAAGCGCTCATCCTTCAGCGCAGACGCGTCGTGCGTTGTACGGGCGGCTGAGTCACGAAACATTGCTGGTGGCGGTCCAAGCACTGCCTGAAGGCATCGGCACAACGCCCCAGACTATCACCCAGGATACGCCCGTCGTGATGCTCACATCGACGGGGCCTGAGGGCGGGACTGTGCTCCTGGCGTTCACCGACGAGGCGGCGCTGCATCAGCGTGCTCCTGGAAACCCCTATCTCGCGTTATCGGCCCGCACGGTGTTGGACATCGTGCTCCGGGATAATTACGCCGGGCTGATCATTAATCCGGCAGGTCCGTGGGCGGGCATACCACGGGCGGATATTCAGCGCATCGTGGATGGCGCGTATGCCTGATCGTGGACCGCAGTTGTCAATGAGGCAGCTTTGTACGCCCCACACACGCGCCACACCTCGCAGGCAACATGTATAATGCGTGCGACAACGCAGGAGGCAATTTCGTGCAACGCGCCAGCAGGCCATTATCGAGCGTTCCCACGCTCACCTAGCATATGCCGTATCGATTTGCCCATGAGCGGCAGGATTATAGCGATTTTGCGCCAGGATTGGTCTTCTCCAGCTTACCAGGACGGCCTGTGTTCCCCGTTCGCTTGACCGACGAGATTTTTCAGCGCTGCCGCGCCCGCCTACTTCAGCTTAACGTTCCACCGCCCTACACTGTGTATGATCCCTGCTGTGGGAGTGGCTATCTCTTGTCCACCCTGGCCTACCTGCATTGGTCCGAGCTAACACACCTGATTGGCTCAGATGTTGATCCCGACGTCCTGGCACGCGCCCGGCGGAATATGAGCTTTCTCACCGTGGAGGGCATGGACCAACGCATTGGGGAGCTGCAAAGCTTGTATGAGCAGTTCGGCAAGCCTTCTCACGCTGATGCCTTAGCGCGGGCGGAGAGTTTGCGACAGCAATTGGCGGCGAACAATCACACGCATAGCGTGACGCCGGTGACGTTCCAGGCCAATGCCCTGTCTCCCGCAGCGCTCGCCGCCCATCTTAAAGCCGTTACCATTGATATGGTGCTAACGGACATCCCGTATGGCATCCAGTCGACGTGGATCGAGCCCGCTCGTGAGGACGCAGTGACGAATGCCGGTTGGGAGTTACTTGAAGCATTAAGAGGAGTCATAGCGCCGTGGACCATGATTGCCATCACCAGCAATAAGCAGCCACGGATCGTGCATGACGCATATCAGCGGGTTGAGCAGTTGCAAATTGGCAAACGCCGCACGCTGTTCTACAGATTGCGGTCGTCCTAGCGTGCGCAGGCTGCATCAGTATTTCAACTCATTGCGTACCACACTTCATTTCAACTCATTCCGCCTAAAAGTGTGCCTCACAGACACTCCGAAACCATTGCTCAGCGGACTACACGTGCCTGACAGTCACACAGCTCCAGCTGCTCAGCTGATCGTATGTGCCTCTGAGACACGTACAACACGGTAGCTATCTTTGATAATGTGCCTCAGAGTCACATCAAATCCGCCCCATTGCCGATCGAACGTGACTCTGGGGCATTTCGCGTTTGACAAAAGCCGCACGCCCGTGCTAGGCTCATGCCGCTACACAAGCGAAGGAGCAGCCCATGAGCGACCAGCAGTCTGGATCAGCGCCTCGCGGACTGACACGATATAAGCAGATCGAGTTTGACGGCGATGAGCTGCTGGCGGTGTTTGTGGACGACGGCGTGGCGGTGCCGGTCCGGGTGATCTGCCAGGCGCTCGGGCTGGATCTGGAAAGCCAGAGCGCGAAGCTGCGCGAGCACGAGGTGCTGGCGCAGGGCGTGCGGCTGGTTCGCGTGCCGCAGGGCGGTCGCGTCCGCTCCGTGGTGGCGCTGCTGCACCGCTTCATTCCCTTCTGGCTGGCGACGATCGTTCCCAGCCAGGTGAGCGAGGAAGTACGGCCCAAGCTGGTGCGCTACCAGATCGAGCTGGTCGATCTGCTGGCTGCGCTGTATGGCAACGAGCTGCGGCCGGCGTCGTCGACCACCGCTGACTCGACGCAGTCAGCGCTGGCCCAACGCCTGGCCGACGCGCTGGTCGAGGTGCGGCTGGCGCGCGAGGCGCTGCTGGCCGCTCAGCAGCGTACCGAGGAGCAGCTGCAAGCGCATGAGACTCGGCTCGACGCGATCGAAGGCGTGATGGACGACATCCAGCAGCAGCTGGCCAGCCACACCACGATCACCGGGCCGCAGCAGGAGGTGATCAAGCGCGCGATCACCAGGATCGCCAGCCGCTACAAGCGCCGCACCGGACAAGAAATGTTCGGCAAGCTCTTCGCGCAGTTCTGCATCGATCTGGGCACGCCCAAGTACGCGCTGCTGCCCGCCGGAAAATACGAGGCCGCGCTGGACTGGATTCGCACCAAGGCGACCGAGCTGCTGCCCGACGATCCCGACGCGCTGCCGCCGCTCCAGGAGTCGCTGCTATGACCGAGGAGCAGGATCTCAACCGGCGGATCGGGGCGGCACTGCGGGAGGCGCGGCTTTCGCGCGGCGTGACCCAGGACGATCTGGCCCAGCTGCTGGCAGTCGATCGCACGATGATCTCACGCTACGAGCGGGGATCGCGCACGCTCTCGGCACCGGCGCTGCTCAGCGTTTTTCACTACCTCGAATATTCGCTCGGCACGCTGGATCTCGGCTCCTACGCCGGCAGTCCCGCCCCGCTGCCCGAGTCGATCCAGCGCATCGTCGAGATGCTCAAGCAGCGCCCGGATCTGATCGCAACCGTCGAGGACGTGCTGGAAACCTTTCTCAGCGCCGACGAAGCCCCGTAAAAAAACTGGCGCGTCAGTTTCTTGTAACTGTATAAAATAAACAAGGAGTGCGCCCATGACAGCAAGCACACGGCCAGCCAGCGGTTTTGCCGAGGTCAACGGCACGCGGCTGTACTACGAGATCGCCGGCAGCGGACAGTCGCTGGTGATGGTTCACGCCGGAGTCGCCGACCGGCGGCTGTGGGATGAGCAGTGGCAGGTTTTTGCCGAGCGCTACACCGTGATCCGCTACGACATGCGCGGCTTCGGCAAATCGGCGGTTGCCGAGGGCACGTTCTCGCACCACGACGATCTGTACGCGCTGCTGAGCTGGCTCGGCATCGAGCAGGCGTACCTGATGGGCTGCTCGCGCGGCGGCTCGACGGCGATCGATGTGACGCTGGAACATCCCGAGCTGGTCAAGGCGCTCATTCTGGTCTGCTCCGGTCCTGGCGGCGCTCCCGACGATGGCTCACCGCCGCCGCGCCAGTGGGAAGAGGTCCGCAGCAGCTTCAGAGCTCGCGACCTCCAGCGCACATCGGAGCTTGAGGTTGAGATCTGGGTCGACGGACCAAACCGCACGCCGGAGCAGGTCGAGCGCCGAGTGCGCGATCTGGTCTACGAGATGAATCTGATCGCACTGCAAAACGAGGTCGCCGCCGAGGACAAGGCGGAGGAACAGGCATTGGAGCCGGCCGCCTACGATCGGCTGGGCGAGATTCGCGTGCCCACGCTGATCATCGTCGGCGATCAGGATCAGCCGCATGTTGTCACCGCCGGCGACCTGATGGAAGAGCGTATCGCGGGCGCGCGCAAAGTTGTGATGCACGGTACGGCGCACGTTCCCAGCCTGGAGCAGCCGGCCGAGTTCAACCGCATCGTGCTGGATTTCCTGGGCGGCTTGTAAATCGTTTATAACGAATGCCCCAGACGATTGATTCGTCTGGGGCTCACCAATGGCTTCAGGGCGTGATAAATCACGCCCCTACGAATTCGAATCTCCTCACAATTCGGTCAGGCTCTACTGCGAAATACGATCGCCCGCCACGAACGAATCCAGCAGCACATAGCGAGCGCCGAGCGCGCCGTTGCTACCGACTGCGAAGCTGGCATAGCGTCCATCCAGAATCACTGCTGTGCTGGTCCCATGAACCGTCGCGCCCGTCGCCGTGATCTCGACAGCAGTACCCACGTCGATGCCCAGGCCCAGCAGCGATCGATCGCGAGCCACCAGGTTGTACAGCTTGCCCCAGTGCCGATCGAAGACCATACGCGGCTCGACCGCCAGGCCGCCGACAAAGGCCAGGCCCGTGCGAATATCGACGCCATCCGGCCGGAAATCGACGATCGAGTCTTCTTCAAGGCCCGCGCTGTCGGTCGACGGCGGATCGGCGGTGGTGAGCTGGCTCAAGGCTGCGGCTGCCGCATGGTCGGCCAGCAGCGTCGTGCCGCCCTGCCAGGCGCTGCGCAGCGCGGACACGACCGGCGCGGCTCCATTCAAGGCCGCCAGCACCCGCGACTGATCCGGCGCGGTCAGGAAGACGCCGGTCGCGCCGCCGATCGCGCTCTGGATCGCTGCGTGATTGGCTTTGCTATCGAGGACGAACCACTGCACCGGAGCCGAAACTTTAGTCTGGAACGCCGCCGCGTACGCCTTGGCGTCGGCCTGCGCGTCGCCGCTCTTGGCATAGCCCGTCGTCAGCACCACGATTCGCGCGCCGGCGCCGCCGCTCTGCGCCACGAAACGATCCGCAACGAGGCCGGCTTTATCGCCGCTGATGTCGCCGCCGAGCAGCAGCGCGCCGTAGCCGCTGGGCAGCCGCACCGCGCCGAAGCTACGCCCGGCAATATCCGGCGCGGCCTGGGGACGGCCGTTGACCAGCGGGCGCCGCTGCGTGAGATCGTAGCCGTAGCCGCCGCTGGGCAGCACATGCGTCGCGACGTTGTGGATCGACAGGCTGCTGGTCGGGCCGGCGTAGCGACCGGTCGCCGCGTAGGTTTTGGCGTCGACCACGATCGCGGCCGAGCGACCCGCCACATCGGTCAGCACCGATTCGTTCTCGATCGCCGCCGCAGTGTCGGCATCCGCGCCCACGCCCAGCAGCGAGGTGCTCCACGCGGCGTTGATCAGCCGGGCGATGCGGCCACGTTGAAGCACGTGCTGATCGAGCAGCGCGTTGGGCAGGCCAAAGATCAGGCCGCGCTCCTGATCGCTGACGCCGTCATTCATCCACAGATCGACGCTGCCCTGCTGAAAGCCGTTTTCGGGGCCGTTGTTGCCGATGTAGCCCGCGATCATGTTGGCCGACTCGACGGCCGCGCCCGCGCTGTTGCCGCCGACGACCACGCCCGCGTTGTAGGCCGTCGTCATGCGCTGCTCGGTCGGCGTGTCCGCGACGACGCGCATCGCGATCGTTTGATCGCCGCCGAGAATATACATCCCGTCGAGATCGGCGGTGAACAGATCCAGATTGCTCTGGAGATACGCATCGTCGCGCACCAGGATCGGAGCCAGCACCGCGCGGCAGGTCTGCTCGGGCCGCTTGACCACGTTACAGGCCGTTTCGACCTGGCCCCGCCGTGTGTTGGCGAGATCGAGATTTTCTTTGCGCTCCTTGTTCGAGATCGCATAGGCATCGGTCGCAAAGGTGATCGGCAGGACCACGATATACACGCTGCCGCTGGTATCGCGCTGCGCCGCCGCCTGGGCAAAGCGCTGGAGCGTCGTGGTTGCGTAGCCCGCGCCAATCGGGATCAGCGTGCGCTTGATCTGCTGGGCATTCGCGGGCGCGCTCACGCTGGCCAGCAGCGTGCATAGGACGAGGATCAGAGCCAGGATTCGATTCGGGCGAGACGATCGAGACATACTTCCTCCTTGAAACAGGTGGCGACTATGGCAGGAATTTTGACGGCAGAGGAGACGAGCCGGCCTGGGCATCATAAACGACGGCCGGTTGTTTCGCAACGGTGGATCGCGAGTAGTAGCAGGGATTTTACCAAATTCTACCGCTGCGTGCCGCGTCGATTGATCGCCCAACCTCAGATGCAAGAATCGAGATTGTGCTACCATAAAACAATGAGAGATTTTTCACAGTGATTGGATGAAGCAGATCTATGCGCTATAAACTCTGGCGCTGGGCAGCCGGCGCTGTGGTGCTGGTGATGATCCTGGCGATCGGCTGGCAGCTACTTGGATCGAGGCTGAGCACGCCGGCTGCGGCCCAGGTAGACTGGGGCATCGCGCGGGCGATCAACCGTCCGGCGGCGGGCAACTTCCAGCGCGCAACCGAGGTCCGGCCGTTCGTTTTTCCGCAGGATCACGGCCCGCATCCCGAGTATCAGACCGAGTGGTGGTACTACACCGGCAACCTGCGCAGCGCCGACGGGCAGCGCTGGGGCTACCAGCTCACATTTTTTCGCAGCGCGCTGAGCGCCGACGCGCCGCAGCGTGAGTCGCAGTGGGCGACCAGCCAGATCTACCTGGCGCACTTTGCCGTCACCGATGCGGCAGGCCAGCGCTTTGTCGCCAACAGCCAGATCGCACGCGGCGGCGAGATCAACCTTGCGGGCGCACAGGCCGAGCCGTTTCGTGTCTTCGTGAAAAACTGGTCGGTCGAGGGCACCGGCGATACTGCCAGACTGCGCGCCGCCACGGAGCAGGTCAGCATCGATCTTAACCTTGATTCGTCGAAGCCGGCCACGCTGCAAGGCGATCGCGGGCTGTCGCAGAAAAGCAATGAGATCGGCAACGCCTCGTACTACTACTCGCTGACGCGCATGACCACCAGCGGCACGATCAGCTTTGGCGGGCAGACGGCGACTGTCGAGGGCTTGAGCTGGATGGATCACGAGTGGGGCACCAGCGCGCTGAGCGGCGAGCAGGTCGGCTGGGACTGGCTGGGCGCGCAGCTCAGCGACAACAGCGAGATCATGTGGGGGCGATTGCGGCGCGCCGACGGCTCGACGGACTACACCAGCGGCTCGCTCACCGAAGCCGACAACAGCACGATCTCGCTGGGCGACGGCGATGTGCAGTGGACGCCGCTGGATACCTGGCGCAGCCCACAGACCGGCGTCGAGTATCCGTCACGCTGGCGGCTGCAATCGCCGAAGCTTGGGCTGGATGTCGAGCTAACGCCGCTGCTCCCGAACCAGGAGCTGCGCGTGGGGCTGACCTACTGGGAGGGCGCGGTGCGGATCGAGGGCACGCGCAACGGGCAGCCGATCGACGGCTATGGCTACATCGAGCTGACCGGCTACGGCACGGGCGCCCAGCAATCACGTTGAGCGCGGCGTTCAAGCGCACAGGAGCGAGGGCATGAGTCAACCAGCGTCAGATCCAGCCGTTGAGCGGCTGCGCACGATCGCCGAGCAGTGGATGGAGCGCGTCTGGCGACAGCGGCAGCTCGACGCGCTCGATGAGCTGCACGCGCCGGATTTTGTGGATCGCAGCCCGGCCGGACGCGACAGCGGCAACGCGGCCTACAAAGCCGGCATCGCCGAGCTGTACCGGGCGTTTCCTGATTTCTACGGCGTCACCGAGGATCTGGTGATCGAGCCGGGCAGCGGCAAAGTCGCCATTCGCTGGACTGCGACCGGCACGCACTCCGCGCCGTATCTGGGCGTGGCTGCAACCGGCAAGCAGATCATGTTTAGCGGGATCGAGATCATTCGCGTCGTTGAGGATCGAATCGTCGAGCGCTGGGGTGAGTGGGACGGCATCGCGCTGCTGGAGCAGCTGGGAGGCTGGAGCGCGGAGAAGTGAGCGCGGCTGTTAACCCAAGAAATAGCTGACAATCACACGACGACATAAAGATCCGGGCGTGATAAATCACTCCCCCACAGCTGTTGTAAAATATTTGTCCGCTTTTCGCACCTCTTTGTTCCTTTGTTCTTGAGCAGGCCCTCATCCCTGGCCTACGGTCGAACAAAGGACAAGGAAACAAAAGAACAAACAATCCGACTGCTCTTTGTTCGCTTGTTCCTTGGTTCCTTTGTTCTTGGTGCTTGAGCAGGCCCTCACCCCCTGCCCCCTTCCCCGAACCTCCGCTGGCTTCGGCGTCGGTTGCGGCAGGCGAGGGGGAAGTTTGTTCCCTGGTTTTCTGTTCTCCTCTAGGTTCTCCGTTCTCCGTTTGTTCTTTGTTCCTCTTCGGCTCTAGGTTCTTGGTTCTAGGTTCTTCTTCATTCCCCTATTGCGATCCCAGCACTTCGGGCGTATGATAAGAGAAAGCGTTTTCGTAAGGTTTGCGTAATGGCTTCGGTAACCGAAATTGCAAAACGCCTGAATATCTCCCCGGCCTCGGTGTCGCGGGCGCTGAACGGGCAGCCAGGCGTCAGCGATAGCACGCGATCGCGCATTCTGGCCGAGGTCGAGCGGCTCAACTTTGTGCCGCACGGCGCTGCGCGCTCACTGGCCTCGACCCGCGCCGAAAACATCGGCTTTACGGTCTATCACCAGCCTACACAGCTCGCCGTCGATCCGTTTTATAGCCGCATCCTGCTGGGCGTCGAGCAGGAGGTTCGGCAGCGCAAATTTCATCTGCTGCTGACAGCGTTGGAAGACGATCAGGTGGCGCGGCCGCAGCAGTGGAGCCTGCTGCACGGCAAGCGGGTGGATGGTCTGATTCTGGCCGGGCCGTTTATTCCGCCGCGCTTCATTCTGGCGATCCATGCCCAGGGCACGCCGCTGGTGCTGGTGGATAACGCGATCCTCGGCGCGCCGATCGACGTGGTGCTGGGCGACGACCAGGGCGGAGCGCAGAGCGCGGCTCAGCATATCCTCGGCCATGGCCATCGCCGCATCGTGATTCTTTCCGGCCCCGAGAGCTGGATCACCAACCGTGAGCGCTGCACGGGCTTTACGGCCGCTCTGAGCGAGCAGCAGATCACGCCGCTGGCGATCCTGCACGCCGATGCGACAACCTACGAGACCGGCTACGAGCTGATGAGTCAGGCGCTCAGCTTGGAGCCGACGGCGGTGCTGGCGATCAATGATGCCATGGCTATGGGCGCGATCGACGCCGCGCGCCAGGCCGGCCTCAGCGTTCCCAACGATCTCGCCGTGACCGGCTTTGACGACGTCGAGTCGGCTGAGCGCTTCCATGTGCCGCTGACAACCGTGTACATTCCCAAGCAGCGCCTCGGACAGATCGCCGCGCGCCGGCTGTTCGAGCGCATCGAGGATATGGATGGTCCCCAGCAGCGCACGCTGGTTGCGACCACGCTGGTAGTTCGCCGATCCTGCGGCTGCGAAGCGCCTGCATAAAAGGAGGTCCACCGCCGCAAGCAGCCAGGGCCGAAAAGAGATGGTGCGACGACCGTTTATTCAGAAGGATCTGTGTGATGCGACGAACATTGTCATGGCTGACACTCCTTACGCTGTTGTTAGGCATCCTGTCCGCATGTGGCGGCTCCGGCAGCACAACCGCCGACCCGGCCGGCACGACGGCACCGACGGACTCTTCCGCCGCCCCTGCTGCTTCTGCATCCGCTGCGGCAGCTCCCGCCACCGGAGAGAAAGCGCGGCTGCGACTGGCCACCTGGGCCGGCGTCGACGAGGCCAAAGAGCTGGACGCGATTCTTGCCAAGGTCAATGCTGAGGCCACAAATTTCGAGATCGTGCAGGAGCCGCAGCCGGCCGACTACTACACCAAGCTCCAGACAACGATCGCCGGTGGGCAGGCCGCCGACCTGATGTGGCTCTCGCAGGAGTATATCGCCGGCTACGTCGAGCGCGGCGCACTGATGGACGTGACCGAGTGTCTCAGCGCCAGCGATCAGCCGGCCGCCAAGCTCGACGATTATTTCCCGCAGGTGCTTCAGACCGCGCAGTTCAAAGGCCAGACCTACGGCCTGCCCTGGATCTCGCAGCCGGTGATCCTTTACTACAATCCCAAGCTCTTCCAGGATGCCGGCGTGGCCGAGCCGACCGCCGACTGGACCTGGGACGACTTCAGGAGCGCCGCCGAGAAGCTGACTAAGCCGGATCAGGGCATCTACGGTACGGCCTTCAACGACTGGCCGCCGATCCAGATGTTCATCTGGCAGGCCGGCGGCGAGGTCGTGAGTGAGGATCTCATGTCGTCGCCGATCGACTCGCCCGAGGCGATTCAGGGCGCTGAGTTCTACGGCGACATTATCTTCAATCCCAAGTACGCCGCTCCCGAAAACGTGATCAAAGAGCAGGGCTTCGGCGAGCTGGCCAAGAACGGCAAGGTCGCGATGTTCTTTGGCGGCGCGGCCGACGACCTGGACTACGCCCACACCAAAGATCCCAAGTTCGCCGAGCTGAAGGCCGCGCTGCCGCCGAAAGGCCCCAAGAATCGCACAACCTTTGCCTGGACTGCCTCGACAGTGGTCAACGCCAACACAGCCGATAAGCAGGCCGCCTGCGATGCGCTGATCGCGCTGACCGAGGCGGTCCACCACTGGAAGATCGTTGCGCCGCGCCAGTCGCTGGCCAACAAAGAAACGATCGTTGCCAGCGTGCCGCTGAAAGAAGCGTCGGCGGATGTGATCGTCGAGGCGGCCAAGGATATGCGCTCGTTCACGATCGTGCCGGCGCAGTCGGAGTGGGATACCGTCTTCTGGGAGCAGTTCAAAGATCCGCTCTTCCACGACAAGGGCTCGGCGGCGGATCTCGCTAAGACCGCGCGCACCGAGCTAGAAGCCGTCCTTCAGGGGCCGTAAAGGCTCGTCACCCGGCTAAAGCGATGATCCGTAGGGGCGTGCTGCGCACGCCCTGGGCGTATCGCAATACGCCCCTACCAGGTCAATCACGACGCTCATTGCTGTAGCGCACGCCTCGCCCCGCTTGCTGCACGAGGGAAGTGGGGCGGCACGGTTTGTTCAACGGGAGAAGGAGGCTGCATGCAACTCTACTTGCAAACCCTGGTCGATTATGTGCTGGCGGCGATCGGTATCACGGCGGTGATGTTCGCCGTCTACTACCTGCTGCCACGGCTCGGCGCGCGCAAAGAAACGGCGGCCGGCCTGGCGCTGATCATGCCGTGGCTGCTCGGCTTCTTGCTCTGGACGCTCTACCCGATCGGCGCGTCGCTCTACTACAGCTTCACCGACTTCAATGGCCTGCAAGCGCCGGACTGGGTCGGCATCGATAACTATCGTCGTCTGCTTGCGCCGGCGTCGTTTTTCTGGCCGTCGCTGCGGCTGACGCTGCTCTACGGCGTGCTGAGCCTGCCGCTGGGGCTCGGGCTCTCGCTGGCGATCGCGATGCTGCTGGCGCGCGACATCAAAGGCATCGGCTTCTGGCGCACGATGTTCTATCTGCCGGCGGTGATTCCATCGGTGGCAACCTTTATCCTCTGGCTCTGGCTGCTCTCGACCAATGGCCTTTTCAACCAGATCTTCAGCCCGCTCTACCGTCTGCTGGGCGTCGAAAATCCAAGCTGGTTCACCGATCCGCGCTTCGCGCTGCCCGGCCTGCTGATCATGAGCGTCTGGGGTGCGTTCGGGGCCAACACGGTGATTCTGCTGGCCGGGCTCAAGAATATTCCCAAGCATCTGTATGAGGCCGCCGAGATCGACGGAGCCGGCGCGTGGGCCAAGTTCTGGAACGTGACGCTGCCGATGGTCAGCCCGTCGCTGTTTTACACGCTGGTGCTGGGCGTGATCGCGGCCGTGAAGATCCTGGATGTTGGCCTGTTCGTGCGGCTGCCGCGCGAGTCGGGCACGTTTCTGGGCGTGCTGGTCTACCAGTATGCCTTCGGCACGCGCTCGCTGATGGGCTACGCCTCGGCGCTGAGCTGGCTGATGATGATCATTATCGCCGTGCTGACCGCGCTGGTGTTTCGGACCTCGGCGCTGTGGGTGTTTTATGAAGGCGAGAAGCGAGGCTAAGCATGGCTGTAACAACTGCACCCCGCGCTGAGATCCAGCCGGCTCACACGCGCGCACGCCGCAACCTGGTCGGCTCGATCCTGACCTACGCCGCGCTGCTTGTCGGCCTGGCGTTCGTGGTGATCCCACTGTACTGGATGATCTCGACCTCGCTCAAGACCAGCAGCGCGCTGTTTCTGCTGCCGCCGCAGATCGTGCCGCAGCCGGTGCGCTGGCAGAACTATGTCGAGGTCTGGCAGCTGGTGCCGCTGGCGCGCTACTTCGCCAACAGCATTTTTATCACCGTGCTGGCGATGTTCGGCGAGATCATGACCTGCGCGCTGGTGGCGTACGGCTTTGCGCGCTTCGATTTTCCGGGCCGCAACATCCTCTTCGGCATTATGCTGGGCACAATGATGCTGCCGGGCGTGATCACGCTGATTCCGTCGTTCATCATCTGGGCGCGCGTGCTGGATCGCTACGACACGTTTTCGCCGCTGACGGTAGGCGCGCTCTTCGCCTGGGGGCCGTCGTACATTTTTCTGCTGCGCCAGTTCTTTCTGACGATACCGCGCGAGATCGAGGACGCGGCGACGATCGACGGCGCGAATCTGATGCAGACCTTTTTCCGGGTCATGCTGCCGCTGGTCAAGCCGGCCCTGCTGGCGGTCGCGGTGCTCAGCTTCAACGGCAACTGGAACAACTTTTTCAGCCAGCTGATCTACCTGAGCACGCCCGAAAAGTTCGGCCTGCCGCTCGGCCTGTACCAGTTCAACTCGGCGCTCTCCGGCGGCGGCGAAGCGCCCAAGTGGAACATGATGATGGCGATGACCGTGCTGATGACGATTCCGGTCGTGCTGCTGTATGTGCGCGCGCAAAAATATTTCATCGAGGGCATAACCGTTGGCGCAGTCAAAGGCTAAGTGTTTGAAACAAACAACCATAACGCGCATCAGCCTGCTCCTGGCGCTGATCGTGGTGCTGGCGGGTTGTAGCCAGCGCGAGCCGATTCAAGAGCCGGCCACACCGCCAGCCGCAGCCGGGGAGCCCTCAGCCACTGCCGTCGCCTCCGATCCGCCGTCGAGCACAGCGATCGCGAATAGCCCGGCAGCAGAGACGACAACAGCTCCGGTCGCCGAGCCCATGGCGGACGGCCTGATCAATCTGGCGCATCTCAACATGCTCTCGGAAGAAGCGCAGATCGATGGGCAGCCCGTGCTGATCACGCATATCTACTCGGAAGCGCCGCGCTACACCTGGGTCGATGCCTCGGGCGAGGGCATCGCCGCGCTCGACGATGTAGCCCGCGCCGTGATCGTGTATCTCGACTTTTATGCGAAGACCGGCAACGGTCGGGCGCTGGAGCGTGCCCGCGCCGGGCTCAACTTCACGCTGCGGCTCCAGGCCGACGACGGCGAGTTTTACAACTTTGTGCTCGATCGCAGCGGCACGATCAACCAGACCGGCGGCACGAGCTACAAATCGCTGGGCTGGTGGGCCTATCGCGGGCTGTGGGCGCTGGCGCGTGGCTATGCGGTATTCAAGGATGCCGATCCCGATTACGCGGCGCAGCTTCAGGCCGCCTATCTCAAAACCGAGCAGGCGCTGGCCGCGCGTGTCGACACCACGGGCCAGAAAACTACGGTGCATGGCTTCGAGGTGCCGGCCTCCATTCCCGACGGCGCAGCGGATGCGACCGGCGTGGCGGTGCTGGCGCTGGCCGAGTACCAGGCGATCGCTCCCAATGCCACCACCGAGCAGCTCCTGACGACGCTAGCCGATGGATTGCGCGACTACCAGCTTGGCGGGCCGGGCGAATATCCGTGGGGCATGCATCCGCACACACTGGCCGCGCCCGGCTTCTGGCACGCCTGGGGCTCACACCAGAGTCAGGCCCTGGCCCGCGCCGGCGAGGTGCTCAAGCGCGACGACTACGTCGCGAGCGCCAAACGCGAGATCGACGGCTTCTTTGCGTGGCAGCTGGCTACTGAGCGCGTGCAAGAGTTCGGCGCGCTGCCGTTCCGCCAGGGCCAGCAGGCGTACGGCACCAACAGCATCGTGCAGGCGGCGATGAACGTCTACCGCGCCACCGGCGACACGCGCTACGCCAGGATCGGTGCACTGCACGCGTCGTGGTTCATGGGCAATAACATGGCCCGCACTCCCATGTACGATCCCACGACCGGGCGCGGCTACGACGGCATCGATCGTGAGCTGGCGGTC
Source organism: Herpetosiphonaceae bacterium (assembly GCA_036401895.1). Lineage (GTDB taxonomy): Bacteria > Chloroflexota > Chloroflexia > Chloroflexales > Kallotenuaceae > LB3-1. Next base: position 16,683 of record DASWTW010000063.1, read on the forward strand.
AACCAAAACGCCGGCGCGGAGTCCACGATCGAGGCGCTGATGGCGCTGCAATCCGTGCTGGCGGTGCCCGAGGCCGCTCAATATCTTGCTTACATGCCCCAGGAGCAGCAGAGCTGGCGCGTGCTTGAGGCCGAAGATGGGCGCGAGGTCGCGGGCAAGCCGATCTACGGGCGGCGTGGCTGGACCGGCGAGGCGCGCATCTCCGGCGATCGCTTCTACGAGCTGACCGGCGACGATGCGGTCGAGCTATCCTTCGAGATCGACCAGCCGGGCGACTACCTGCTCTTCGCATCACACATGCGGCGCGCCGGCAGCGCAGCCGCGCTCAAGCTGGAGGCAGCGCGCGCACCCGCAGCGCTCACGATCGACGGCCGGCCCGACGAGTGGAGCGCCGCGCCTGTGGTCGCCGTCGACACGCCGCAGCAGATCCTGCGCGGCACGCAGAGCTGGCGCGGCCCCGAGACCGACAGCTTCCGGCTGCGGCTGATGTGGGACGAGCAAAAGCTATATCTGCTGGCCGAGGTGCGCGATCCCAGCCACGAGCAGACCGGCCGTGGTCCCGGCGTGAGCGGCGGCGATACGCTCTGGATCTATCTCGATCCCGAGGGCCGTGACGCGCGGATCGGCGCGAAGCTGACGCTGGCGCAGACGCCAGCCGGGCCGGAGGTCTGGGACTGGAAGGCCGGCTTTCCGCTGCCGGATGCGGAGCTGGCCTGGGCTGAGAGCAGCGGCGGCTACACCTACGAGGCCGCGCTCACCTGGGAGAGCCTGCGAGCGCGCGGCATCGCGGTGGGTAAAAGCATGGGCGTCGAGGTGGGCCGTGGCTTCGGCGGAAACTCCTTCATGGATCTCAGCGGACGCGATCCCGACTCGGCGGCAAATCTGGTACCAGTGGAGCTGCTCGACGTGGCCGGACAGGGAGCGCAGCCCGATACAACGGCGACCACGAGCCAGGACCCGAGCAGCGTCGCGCTGGGCCTGACGCTTGACGGCGGCGAGCGCTGGACATTACCACAGGCGGTCTCGCCTGATCGTGACTACCTGTGGCTGGATCTTGTAACCCCCCAGGCAATTCGGCTTGAGCCCGGCGCGCATACGCTGCGCATGAGCTACGCAGGCAGCGATCCCGCGCGCTCAACGATCGTCGACGGCTTCTTGCTCCAGCCAGCTGTGGCAACCAAAGTGCTGACCGGGCCGGAGGGCCAGCGGCTGACGCTGCGCTACGATATACAGCAAGGAGCGCTAAGCTGGGATGAGTAAGCCCGTGGGCGAATCAACCACAAGGAGTACATGAGTGAGCGAGACGACATATCTTCCCTTCCAGATGCAGCGCCTGGGAACGATCATGGAAGGCGACTCTGCCAATCCCGACGAAGTGCTGGGCGTGCTTAACCCGGCCTGCTGCCGCGATCGCAGCGGCGAGTTGCTGCTTTTTCCGCGCATCGTCGCGGCCGGCAACTACTCACGCATCGGTATCGCGCGTGTGGTCTGCGACGAGCAGGGAACGCCGGTCGGCGTCGAGCGCCAGGGCTATGTGCTGGAGCCCGATAACGGCTTCGAGCGCAACGCGCACACGGCAGGCGTGGAAGATCCGCGCGTCACGTTCATTCCAGCCATCGACGCGTATGTGATGGCCTATGTGGCCTACGGTCCACTCGGCCCGCGGGTGGCTCTGGCGATCTCGGAGGATGCCTACAGCTGGCGACGGCTGGGCCTGGCCAAGTTCGCCTATAGCCCCGCGTACCACACCGACTTTGATCTGTATGTCAACAAAGATGCCTACCTCTTCCCCGAGCCCGTGCGCGATCCCCAGGGCCGGCCCGCGCTGGCGATGATTCATCGCCCGGACTACAACGTCAACTGGTGGAGCGACGGCGGTTTTCATGTGCAGCCGTCCGGCATCGAGGAGGCGCGGCCGTCGATGTGGATCTCCTACGCGCCGCTGGACGCCGTACAGGCCGATCCGCGTAATCTGTGCTGCTGGTACGATCACCAGCTGCTGGCGACGCCCAAGTATCCCTGGGAATCGCTCAAGATCGGCGGCGGCGCGCCGCCCGTGCTGACACCGCTGGGCTGGGTCACGATCATTCACGGCGTCGATGGCCGAATGGTGGCCGGCGTCGATCACCAGCCGCATGTACGCTACACCGCCGGGGTGCTGGTGCTCGATCGCGACGATCCGCGTAAGGTGCTCTACCGCTCGACTAATCCGATCCTCGCGCCCGACACCGACGAAGAGCAGCACGGCGTCGTGGATAACGTGGTCTTTCCGACGGCGGTTGACCTGCGCCCGGATGGTCAGATCGACGTCTTCTACGGCATGGCCGATGCGCGGATTGGCCTTGCCCGCATGCAGGTGCCCGCTACGCTGCCCGAGGAGCCATAGCTTCGCTGCTCGCGCTCCAGCCTATCAGCCGTCTCATTTCGAGGCGGCGTTTCTTTGCGCGCGACAGCGCACGTATCTACCAGATCGGTATCGTGAATCGCTTGATCACTGGCCGACCATCTGTGGTAAGATGCACATACCCCTTGATCTAGAGCAACGTGTGTTTATATTCAGGTGGTATGGATCGCCGGGATGGCTGCCTTGACATGCCATCGGCACTCAGGGATAAACCACCTTCAGCCGGGAGCAGGTTTGTATGCTCCACGAAGCGACACCATGCGATCAGCCCACGTGCCATCCGCACGCGGCACAGCCTGTGCCGGGGTGGATTCGTCATCGCCGGGCAAATGCCGGCTGGGCGCTGGCAGCCCGCTGCGCCGCTAGCCTGCTGCTTGCCGCGCTGCTGATCGCCAGCTGTGGCTCGCCCACCGATGCGCCGCCGCCCGGTCACGACGAACAACGATCGGCTGCTGATAGCGGATCGCCCACTGGTGCGCCGCCGCCCGCCGCGCCTGTCTTCAGCGCCACTGCCGAGGGCGACGGCAACACGGTGAGCATCAGCACCAGCGGCGATACCGCCGTCGTGGATGTGCAAAGCGACAGCGGCATTGGCGCGGCCACGGTCGATCTCGTGTCGGGACCGGCTCCTGCCAACATCATCGTGCAGCTGCACCTGCATGGCCTTGAGGCGTTTCGCCTGTCGTTTGATCAGACAGTTATCGTGGCGGAAGTGTCGAGCGGCGATCGCAGCATTTCCCAACATGTCGAGCTACCCGACGGCACCACGCGCCCGATCGCGTCCGACAGCTCACACTGGCTGGACATACAGATCGCTTCCCCGCCTGCCTCGCTCGCAACCACGCCCCAGCCAGGCTCCTTCGCGATCCGCATGCCTCACGGACTGGTGAATGAGCAGCAGCGCTCGTTCACGATTCGCTGGATCGATTTTTATCGCTGAGCGATACCCTGCGCCTCGATGCAGACGCAGCGCCGTGCTCGTCGCGAGAGGAGGTAATCGCATCCACACACGGGACACCACGGAACACGGGTCTATCGCGGCGCGGTTGTGCCGCGATCGGGGTATAGCGCAGAGGCTATTCCCAATACGGAGGAACCGTCTTATGAAGCGATGGACGTTCTGGCTCCGGGTGGTTGTGATGACGATCACCGTGGTAAGCCTGCTGGGAATCACTGGGGCATCGACTGACGCGGCGCCCTCCGCACCAGACGATCGCACGCCCATGTACATCATCCGCAACGTGTTCGACGTTCATACCCGCTCGGCGATCGCCGCGACTGGCGCGCTGATCGTCGAGGTCGGTCACGACTATATTCTGGTCGAAGCCAGCCGCCAGGAACTGCGCGAGATCCAGCGCCTCAATCTGAATATCGGGACGCCCACCGTACAGGAGGCGGCGATCCTGGTCTTCCCACCCGCCGACTCCAACTACCACGACTACGCCGAGATGGTCGCCGAGATTCAGCAAGCCGAGGTCGATCACGGCGCGGTCTTCGATCTATTCAGCCTTGGCACTTCCTACGAGGGCCGCACCATCTGGGCCGGCAAGATCTCCGATAACGTGGCAACCGACGAGGCCGAGCCGGAGGTGCTGTTCACCCATCACCAGCACGCCCGCGAGCATCTGACCGTCGAGCAGGCGCTCTACACCCTGAAGATCCTTACCGATGAGTACGGAATCGACTCGCAAATCACCAGCCTGGTCGACAGCCGCGAGATCTGGCTGGTCTTCGACATGAATCCCGATGGCGGCGAGTACGACATCGCCACCGGCTCTTACCGCAGCTGGCGCAAGAACCGGCAGCCCAACGCCGGCTCAACCTATGTCGGCACCGATCTGAACCGCAACTGGGGCTACAAGTGGGGCTGCTGTGGCGGCAGCAGCGGCACGACCAGCAGCGCGACCTACCGCGGCCCGGCGAAGTTCTCCGCGCCGGAGACGACGCTGGTGCGCGACTTCGTGAATAGCCGCGTGATCGGCGGCAAGCAGCAGATCACGGTCGCGATCGACTTCCACACCTACGGTGAGCTGATCCTGTGGCCCTACGGCTACACCTACACCGACGTGCCCGCCGATATGACCCAGGACGACCATGATGTGATGGTCGCGATGGGCCAGGCGATGGCCGCGACCAATGGCTACACGCCGCAGCAGGCCAGCGACCTGTACATCACCGACGGCACGATCAACGACTGGCTCTACGCCGACCACGACATCCTGAACTACACCTTTGAGATGTACCCGGTGGGCTCAAGCCCTGGCTTCTACCCGCCGGACGAGGTTATCCCGACCGAGACGGCGCGCAACCGCAGCGCGATCCTGTATCTGACGGAGCAGGCCGGCTGCCCCTACGACGTGATCAGCAAAGCGGCGCAGTACTGCCAGGTCAGCAGCACCGGCTACCGCAGCCCGACAGCCAACGCGGCCGTGACCAGCGGCGCAGGCGACAACAACGGCTACCAGACGAGTGCCGCCAACGCCTACGCCGACGACGACCTGGTCGCCGTGGATACCAACAGCGGCTCCAACACCAACACCGCATGCACCAACAGCGGCAAGGACAAACACCACTTCTCCAGCTACGGCTTTGCGCTGCCCGGCGGCGCAACGATCACCGGTATCGAGGTGCGGCTGAACGCGCGGGTAGATAGCACCAGCGGCGCGCCCCGAATCTGCGTGGATCTGTCGTGGGACGGCGGCACGACCTGGACGGCGGCGCAATCGACGGGGACGCTGGCGACCGTCGAGGGAGCCTATACCGTGGGCGGAGCGGCCAATACCTGGGGCCGCGCGTGGAACACCGGCGACGTGAGCGACGCAAACTTCCGCGTGCGCCTGACCAACGTTGCCAGCAGCACATCGCGCGATTTCTCGCTGGATCGAGTGGCGGTCCAGGTGCGCTACCAACCGTAAGACGGGCCACATTCCGCGCTGACACGCGACCTAGCCCACCGACGACGGCTACCTAACCTGTCGTCGGTGGGCTGATTGTCTGGCGTCAACCGCTTCTGCCTGGCTAGTAAGAGCCAAACAGCCAATTGCCGGGCGCGTCGGGATCTGAGCCGAAGAACTCCATCGCCCGCTGGTACATTTCGCTGCGGTCGAGCACGCCGTTGCCGTTCGTATCCATGCGCCGGAACGCCTCCTCACCCACGGCCTCATCCAGACCATAAGCTCGGTACATGCCCTTGAACCGTTGCAGCGTGGTTCCTTGTCCGGCAGCAGCGGGATCAACCAGATCCCACAGCGCATAGAAGCCATCCAGGTAGCCGTTCAGATAGGCGCTCGTCGACTCCGGCGTGCTGAACAAGGTATCGTAGAAGCGTAGCCAGCTCTCGGGGTCCACCTGATCCTGTCCGCTCCCGGCCTGCTCTTGCAGCTGCCGCCAGTGATCCAGCGTCGTCTGTTGTAGCTGGGCATAGGTAGACGAGCCGGCTTCTACGTTGAACGCTCGTGCAAGATTCACAGCAAAGCTTTCAAAGTCTTGCTGCTCCAAGCTTCCATCCCGGTCGTGATCAAACGCGTTAAACATCCGCATCAGCTTGCGTTTTTGGAGATCGGTTAACATCGTTACACCTCCAGGTACATGCGCCTCGCCAGCCATACAGATTTGCTGGCGTTAGATGCGACTCGTCGGCGGTGCTCTCGGGCACGCGCGAAATGTCGTGCGTGGTAGCTCTCACGATGTGTTCAGGGCCGATACAAGGTTGTCTATTAAACGGCACAACAGTAGCTGCGCTCTGATTGCCAGCTATGACAACACCTCCCAGATTGATGTGACGGCAAGGACTGGGTATATGGCTGTGATGAGAGATACGGGAGGTGAAGATGCATAAGAGGAAAGTCGTTGATAGGTTCAGGGTATCATGTTTGTCAATGATACCGGCAGGTAACCAGCACCTGAAAGCTCAGTCACAAGCTTTCAAAGATCGATCTGCCATGTGTCAGTTTTTAATCGGAAATTTTTACGATTTATTGACTTGAAATACTACCGCGTTTAGTGTAGCATCACTCCATACGCGCCTGCTGACGTGTAACATCTTCACCGCCCCCTTCTATAAGCTGCAACGACGCACACTTAATCCATTGTGGAGGTATGGTACGCGCAGAATCTGCCGTGCCTCCGTCGGGCGTTCCCATGCGTTACCTTGAAAGGGTAGCTTATGTCAGTACGTATCATAGACAAGCGTGACGAGTACATTCTGGGCCACTGCACCAAGTATCTAGCCCGCGACAACACCGACTTCCGCCATAATCTCGGGCAGTACGCCGACAACGACCCGCGCGGACGGATCTGTGAGGCCTGGCGCTTCCCGATCATCGACAGCTACGGCGACGAGACCAATATTGAAGATCCCTACGCCGCCAATCAGGTCACTTTTGTGTACGAGATCGACCCGAGCGCGCCGCCGCAATCGGTAGCCGTGATCGGCACCTTCGGCAACCTCTACGAGCCCACGCCGCTGAGCCCGGTCACGTTTCAAGGCGAGCCGACCAAGTATCTGGCGGTCACGATTATTGTCGGCAAGGGCGAGGTACACACCTACAAGTTCCTCGTCGACGGCCAGATCGTGCTCGACCCGATCAACCCGCAGCGCACAACCCTCGACAACGGCCAGGAGTGGTCGCGCTTTTTCACCGAGCTATGCACCGATCCGCTGAGCCTGGAAGGCTGGGAGGCCAGCCTGCTGAACCGGATCACCACGCATATTCTGCCCTTCCGCACCCGCGAAGGCGAGCGTTTTCTCAAAGATTATTATTTTGGCCTGGATCGGCAGGCGCGCGAGACGCAGTATCCTCACGCCTACCGCTTCGACGAGTCCGTGGGCGAGCTGAACTTCATCGACAAGCTGCTGGCCCGAGAAGAGCATCATCACCTGCAAGACTACAAGATCTGTTTGGAGCAGATCGACCGGATCTTGCGTCAGCGCAACCCGTACATCGAGCCCTGCGATCAATCCGGCGAGATGTTCGTGCAGCTGTACAACGAGATGGCGACCGATAAAGTCGACGGCTGGGATTACGCCAAGTACGGGAGCCCGCGCTTCTTTCTTCAGATGCTGCGCCGGCACACCTACACCGGCGCGTTCTCCCACCCACGCTACGGCGGCAACGCCGGCGCCTCGGGCTGGGCTTATCTCAGCGAGCGCTACAAGGACGACGACGGCAATACCTTGTTCGCCTGGCGCGAAGTCATGGAGCTGCCGTTTGGTACGTCCGAAGACTATCACGGTTGAGAGGAACAGATAGATGCAAACCCAATTTGATGTCGTCATCATCGGCAGCGGCGCGGGCGGCGCTCCGATCGCCAATATTCTCGCCAAGGCCGGGCGCTCCGTGCTGGTGCTGGAGAAAGGCCCGCTCTTCAAGCCGCAGTATCAGGCCGAGCACGGCACCAGCGATTTCAAGCGCGACGAGCTGTTCGCGACCGGCGCTGAGAAAGAGATTCGCGTGCCGGGCATGGCTAATCAGGGCCAGTCCTACTACTCCAGCCATGTCGAGCCGGATCTGAACGACGAGCCGCATGTGTACCGCGAGAAGGACGGCAGCGATCGCGCCACGCTCGAAGGCTACACGGCGCAGGTTGTCGGCGGCGGCACACAGCTCTACGGCGGCGTCTCGCTGCGATTCACGCCAACCGACTTCAAGCTGAAAAGCTTCAACGAGGGCCGCACCGACCTGCGCGACGATCCCAAGGGCGACGTGCAGCGCGAGGTCCGCGACTGGCCGATCAGCTACGACGATCTAGAGCCCTACTACTGCAAGGCCGAGCTGCTGGTCGGGCTCAACGGCACGCGCGAGAATCAGGCCAAGCCGGCCAGCGTGGACAACTACCAGCCGCCGCTGACGCCCAACGCGATCAGCCAGTTTGCCGCAGTCGGCATGGATACGCTGGGCATGAAGCGCTACCGCACGCCGCTGGCCGTGATCACCCGCGACCACGAGCCCAGCGGCCGTAAGGTGCCGAAAGATCCCGAGGCCGCCAAAACCTCGTATGTCAACCGCTACGGCGATCCGCTGGGCCTCAAATCCAGCACCTGGGTTTCGCTGCTCAGCCCCGTGCGCGATCTGCCGAACTTCCAGCTCTGGCCCAACTGCGTGGTCACGCACCTGGAGAACGAGGGCAACAAAGTTACCCAGGTGCACTTCCGCGATCCCAGCGGCATGCCGCGCACCGTCTCGGGAACGATCGTCGTGGTAGCGTGCTCGGCGATCGAGTCGGTGCGCCTGCTCAAGCTTTCGGCGCTGGAAAATCCCGAGTTCGACCGGCGCATCAACAAGAGCGGGCTGCTGGGTAAGTATTTTCTTACACACTGCTTCGGCGGCGCCCACGCGATCGTCCCCGGACGTTATGACAAGTCGCGCGCGCTCGACAGCGATTGGGCTACCGATTTCTGCGCCAGCGACGACTTCGCGAAATCCAACGGGCTGTGGGCCGGCGGCGCGATCTACAACAACACCTCGGATCGCGCGCTGCCGATCTCGATGGCGCGGACCTATGGCGCGCAGGACATCGACACGATCTGGAAGGCGTTTGTGGAAAACACACAGCTCACCGGCGACGCGCTGGCGGGCTTCCTCGACCAGGAGTTTGGCCGCGATCTGTCGGTGGCGTTCATGGCCAACCAGGTGCCGCTGCCGACCAACCGCATCGAGCTGCACCCGACCGTCAAAGACAAATGGAATCGCCCGGTAGCCTACATCATCAAGCAGTGGCACAGCCACGATATTGCGCTGATGAACACGCTGGCCGAGCAGTGCGCTAAGATCCTGCGCTTCGGCGTCGATCCGCAGAACGGCAATTTCCAGGTCGCCGGCGAGGGCTCGGTCTACATGGCGGAAAACGGTCTGGCCCGCATCGCGAACCATATTCTGGGCGGCGCGCGCTTCGGCACCGATCCGAGCGACTCGGTGCTCGATCCCGACTGCCGCGCCTGGGAGTTCGACAACCTGTATGTGACCGACGGCGCGTGGATGCCGACCTCGGGCGGCGCCAATCCCACGCTGACGATCCAGGCGAACTCGTTCCGTGTTGCCGATCATTTGCTGGCGCGGCTCACCTAGACAGGCCGCTGCTTCCCGGCAGAATTTAGCGCCCTAAAAAGGAGGCGGAGCGGCAGCACAGCGGCCCGCTCACGATACGTATGGACCCAACATTTAATGATATTCACAGCGATCCCGAAAACGATATTTTCAAGGTCGTCTTCTTCCCGGATCGCGTCTACCACGCACAGTATCTCAACGCTACGCGCAGCTCACGCTACCGCTACAATGTGCGCGAGGTTCGCAGCAAGCACGACGCGACCGTGCTCAAGGGCCAGGTTTTCATGGACGGCCGGTTCCTGTGCAACTTCATGCGCATCGAGTATCGCGCCGGACGCCTGGTAGAAGTCGTGCGCGAGTCCGGCCGCCGTCTCGGCAATGACATCATGGTCTGGGTCAAGATCCACCCGGCGGACGAGAGTCTCACCGCCGATGCCACGATCAAGATGCACTTCGATCGCTTGATTGGCGCGTACCAGGTAGAGATCTGGGACACGCTGGAGCCGCCGCCGGGCTGCACCCACAACTTCCGCGTGCTCAACATCATGGGCTACAACCGCAGCATCACGCGGCTGCCGTCGTTCTCGCCGGGCCTCAAAGACATCAAGGCAGTCCGGCAGGTCGAGCTGGCCTTCCGCGAAAACGATATTGATCTGCCGCGCGGCTTTGCGATCACCAATCCGCAGTGGGACAACAACTACAGCAGCTCGCACCAGGAGCCGCACACCCAGCAGCCCAGCGCCGATCAGAACACCGTGCGCGACGAGAACTACCTGATCGATTTTCAGCGCGGCTGGTTCATCCAGGACGCCGGCAAGATCGATCCGGTGCGCTATCTCAACGGCATGATGTATCCCGACAACCCCGACAAGCGCAACGACAACGTCATCGAAATGCGCTGGCTGATCCAGCGGCAGCTCGGCAGCTCGGTGGTCTTCTTCCACGAGGTGACGATCCCGCCCGGCGCCGTCGAAGGCACGCACCGGCATATCGGCTCGGAGGAGCTGTACTACATCACGCAGGGCGAGGGCATCGCCTACATGGGCGAGAACGACGATCCGGCGCTGGCGGATCATCCGATCGTCGAGCGCTACATCTACGGCCTCGACCCGGAGCCGTGTCGCGAGGTGCATGTGCAGCCGGGCAGCGTGATCTACACCAAGAGCGGCGGCATTCACGGCATTCGTAATAACGGCACCGAGCCGCTGAAGTTCGTGGCCTTCTTGTACCACGCGAGCTAAGCAAGAACAAAGGAACAAAGGAACCAGGGAACAAATGAGTTCAGCTTTGTTCTTTGCTCCGCTGTTCTTCCGATTGTGAGAGAAGCTTTATGCAGATTGTTCACGCCGATAGTGTTTTTCAAGTCGAGCCTGGCACGACGCCCAACTACAACCGGGGCAACTCGCTGGTCAAGCTCGTGGATGTGATGGAGAACGTGCGGCTGGCGGCCGGGCGCGAGTGGTACCTGACGGAGTCGTTGCAGTACCTGTTTCCGTTCGAGACGCTGGAGCTGTACGGCCCCAGCGCGCCCAACACCACGCTCACCGATCCACGGCAGCAGGATATTAAGACCGATTTCCAGAAGCAGAATGTGCGCGACTTTCGCACCGGCGATACCCAGCTGGTGCGCGGCTACGTCACGCTCGGCGACTGGACCGGCGTTTTTTTGCGGCTCTCCTACCGCGCCGGCCCCGATTCGCGGCTGGCGGCGGCGACCAGCTACAAGCTCGGCCAATCGGTCAAGCTGTGGCTCAAGGTCGGCGCGGCGGTCACGCCCGCGCTGATCACGGTGCCCTACAATCACCTCAGCGATCGCTATGAGATCGAACTGTGGAGCTATCCCGGCTCGGATCTGCGCAACCGCCTCGACGATAAAGGCCAGGCCGCGATCGACAGCGGCGAGCTGGTAGCACGGCCGGATCTCGTACGCGGCGACATCTCGACCTGGCGGCGCGAAGGGCTGGATGATCAGTACATCGCTCAGGTCGCCACCGATCATTCGATGCATCCAATCCTGCCGCTGGTGGTCCAGCTCGCCTGGGCCGACGACAGCGCCAAGATCTGGGACTCGCAGGGCGGCGCGAACTACACCTACGCCTTCAACATGGTCGTGCGCGGCTGGAATAACTACCTGGCCGTCGGCATGAGCACGAATCCGCACGGCGGCGTCGGCTTCCTTGAGTATCGCAATTTGCTCTCGAACTACGGCCGGTATGCGGGCAGCAATGAGCTGGGCCGCACGCTTGAGCCGTGGAACTTCAACGCCTTCGGCACGAAAAACCACGGCGGCGAGCGCGAGAACTTTATGACTGTCGACTACATGGACCTGCATATCGTGCAGCCCAACTGCGGCATCGGCCTGCATCGCCACCGCGACAACCAGGAAATCTTCTTCATGATGGAGGGACAGGGCCTGATGGCGGTCGGCGACTGGTGTAAGCTGCCCGATCGCGAGCGCTGCATCGAGCTGCGCACGCTGCTGCCGGGCCATTTTGCTATGCTCAAGGGCGGCAACCTGCACGGCCTGATGAATCCCACCGATGAGCCGATCTCGCTGTTTATGTTCGGCGGCTACGATTAGGCGCTGATTCGTTCGCACGCAGAAGCACACGCAAGGACGGGCCACTCGCAGGACGGCGCGTCCTTGTCGTCTTAATGAGGAGGATCGCATGAATCGATGGGCGGCTGCCGAGGGCTTACCGGCTCCGTTAGGCGTGACCTGGATTGCGGCCGAGCAGGCGTATAATTTCGCGCTCTACGCACGTCACGCGACGGATGTGACGCTGCTGCTGTACACCGAGCAGGATCTGGTCAATCCGGTGCGCCAGACGCCGCTGAATCATCTCAAGCACAAAACCGCGCGCGTCTGGCACTGCCGCGTTCCGGCCACCGAGCTGGGCGGCGCCAAATACTACGCCTACCAGATAGCAGGCGCCAACAACGGAGCCAGCGGCGGGCGGTTCGATCCGCAAAAGATCCTGCTCGATCCCTACGCCAAGGAGGTCTTCTTTCCGCCGACGTTCAGCCGCGCCGCCGCCAAAGGCGCAGGCTCGAATGCCGGCGCCGCGCCGCTGGGCGTGATCGATCCCACGACGACCGCATTCGACTGGTCCGGCGTCCCGGCTCCGCGCCACACCTCGGACACGATTATCTACGAGGTGCATGTCAAAGGCTTTACCGCCCGCGACAACTCCGGCGTTTCGGCGGCGGCGCGCGGCACCTTCGCCGGGCTGATCGAGAAGCTTCCGTATCTGCAAGAGCTGGGCGTGACGGTGATCGAGCTGCTGCCGGTCTTTCAGTACGATCCGCAGGAGCATAACTACTGGGGCTACATGCCGCTGCACTTCTTCTCGCCGCACCAGTCCTACGCCAGCACCCAGGAGTCCGGCGCGGCCTTCGACGAGTTCCGTGCGATGGTCAAGGCCTGCCACGCGGCCGGCATCGAGGTCATCCTGGATGTTGTGTACAACCACACGGCTGAGGCCGGCGACGACGGGCCGACCTACAGCTATCGCGGCATCGACAACGGCTCCTACTATCTGCTGGAGCCGGATGGGCTGACCTACCGCAACGACGCCGGGACCGGCAACGTGCTGCGCTGCGGCTATGCCAGCGTGCGCAAGCTCGTGATCGACAGCATGCGCTTCTGGATCGACGAGATGCAGGTCGATGGCTTTCGCTTCGATCTGGCCTCGATCTTGACTCGCAACAGCAAGGGCGATGTCAACTTCGACGATCCGGCCGTGATCACCGAGATCAGCGCCGACCCCGATTTCGCCGGTATTCGCCTGATCGCCGAGGCCTGGGACATCAGCAGCTACCAGCTTGGGCGCAGCTTTCCCGGTCTGACCTGGGCGCAGTGGAACGGCAAGTATCGCGATGACATCCGCGCGTTTGTGAAGGGCGACAACGGCAAAGTGCCGGATCTGATGCGCCGGCTCTACGGCAGCGACGATCTGTTTCCCGATGGCCTCGCCGACAGCTATCATCCCTTCCAGAGCATTAATTTCATCACCGCTCACGACGGCTTCTGCTTGTACGATCTGGTCGCGTGCAACACCAAGCACAACGCGGCTAACGGCCACAATAACGGCGACGGCAGCGACGATAATCTGAGCTGGAACTGCGGCTGGGAGGGCGACGTGCAGGTGCCGCCGGCGGTCATGCAGCTGCGAAGGCAGCAGATCAAGAATTTTTGCAGCCTGCTGATGCTGTCCAATGGCACGCCCATGTTTTGCGCCGGCGACGAGTTTATGAACACGCAGCTGGGCAATAACAATCCTTACAACCAGGATAATCAGATCACCTGGCTGAACTGGGATTTATTGCAGGGGAATCAAGACATCTTTCGTTTCTTCAAAACCATGATCGCGTTCCGCAAAGCGCATCCGTCGCTGAGCCGCAGCCGCTACTGGCGCGAAGAGGTGAGCTGGTACGGCGTCGGGCAGCAGGCGGATATGTCGCCAACGTCGCACACGCTGGCCTTCTGCGTGCGTGGCGCATCGGAGGGGGATCGCGACATCTACGTGATGATCAACGCCTACTGGCACGATCTCGACTTCACGGTTCAGGAAGGACAGCCCGGCGATTGGCTGCGCGTGGTCGATACCGCGCTGCCAAGCCCCGCCGACATCGCCGAGCCGGGAAGCGAGACGCCGTTCACAGCTGCGGTCTACACCGTGCGGGCGCGCTCGATCGTCGTGCTGCTGCATCGATAGCAAGCTGGTTAAAACTAATCGCCCGCCGACTCTTCAGCGCAGGAAAGATCGGCGGGCAGTTGCACGAGATAGATATGTTTTCTTAGGCCGATCCGATCCTGACGCTGTGATGGCCCTGCCGCGCCTGCTCTAGCACCGCCGTCGCCAGCCGGATCACCTGCGCCGCCGTCAGCCCGCCGACCAGGCCACCCTGGATCACCGGCACGCCGGAGCCCGTGATCTCCACCTGACGTCCGTTGTAGTAGAAGACCGAAAACGGCACGCCGCTGTTGTCCCAGCGCTCAGCCAGCGCCTGCTCCTCGTCGACGTCGACCTCGGCGAAAACCACGTCGGGCAGCGAGCCGGCCTCGACGATCCGCGCAAAGACCGAGTCCATCAGCCGGCACGGCGGACACCAGATCGCGCCATACTTGACCCAGATCAGCTTGTCTTTGAGCTGCGGCGCGGCCAGAAACGCGTCGTAGTCGCGGCCGGACAGCTTGATCTGGCCCCTGGTATCGTGCGCGGTCTTCACGGTCTCGCCCTCCGGCACCGCCACCACCGAGTCGGTGTAGACCAGCAGATCATCGCCGGTGCCGAACTTATCGACGACCATGCGCATCAGGATGAAGCGACAGCAGTACCAGCCCTCGTGGAGCGAGGCATCATAGCGCTCCAGGCCGTCAATATCGATCGCGCGGGAAATCGAGAAGCACTCGGCCTGGTACTCGGTCAGATCCCAGAGCGTCACCCGATCGATGATGTCGGCGGCGCGAAAGATCGCACGGCCGCACTGTGTGCAGTGGTAGTTAATATTTACCGAATGGTCGTGCTGTTGATCGTCGATGTTGTTAGCCCGCGCGGGAGCCTGGATTTCAATCGTCATGATGCCCTCTGATGGCGAGAACAGTGAAACAAAGAACAAGCAAGCTAAGCTGTTCATGCGCCTTTGTTCTCTGTTTCGTTGTTCTTTGTTCTCTTAGATGTGTTTGATCATAGCGGGGAGAGCTATCCACGGCGAGGGCGTTTTAGCGGCCGGTCTGGTACTTTTCGCGGATGGCGGCCCGAAACTGGCCGGGCGTCTTACCGGTGTGGCGCCGGAAGAAGCGCCCGAAGTAGGCCGGATCGTCGAAGCCCAGATCGGCGGCGATCTGCGCGACCTGCCGATCGCTGTGGGCGAGCAGGCGCCTGGCCTCAAGCATCACGCGCTCCGCAATACGCGCGCTGGCGGTCTGGCCGCTGGCATCCTTGACCAGATCGTTGAGATGGCCGGGCGTCAGCGCCAGCATATCGGCATAGTCTGCGACTCGCATTGTTCGGCGGTAGTGCTGCTCGATCAATTGATCGAACTGCTGCTGCACGGGCGTCGGCGCGCTGGTCGCAGCCGGCTGGCGCGCGCTCACGAGCCGGCTGATGGTCAGGACCAAAATCTGGAGATACGCGCGCAGCATCTCGGGCCGGGCCGGCGCCATGGTGCCGAACTCGGCCTCAAGATGCTCGATACAATGCTGAAGGTTTGCAGCCTCGGACGCCGTGAGCGTCAGCACCGGATTCACCAGTCCTGCGCGAAAGAACGGCAGCGCCGCCAGCAGCCGAGGCTGAGTCGCGTCCAGGCCCAGGAAATCGGCAGTAAACAAGATCAGAAAGCCCGCCAGCGGCGCGTCGATCCGCACGGCGTGGACCTGTCCCGGCGACAGCAGAAACAGCGAGCGCGGGCCGATCGGGTGATCCTGAAAATCGATCGTGTGCAGGCCACTGCCGTCCTGTACCCAGATAATCTCGTAGAATCGGTGGCGATGCGGCCGGGCTGCGCTGCGTAGCGAGTGAGTCGTTTCCAGCCGGCCGATCTCGAAGGGCAGCGTATCATCGGCGGGCAGGTGAAACGGCAGCGTGGCGATCACAGGCTTTGCTGACTCTTCCATCGGCGCCGCGCTCCTCTAGCCCGCCGCGCTGTGCGGTATCTGATAGCGCTCGATCCAGCGCGCCAGCGTTTGCTCGTCCGGCTCCTGGACCAGCGTTTCGCGATCGAAATTGCGCGGCTCCTGGCCCTCCGGCAGCGGCGCGGGCGTGGTGACCGGCAGCAGCGATCCGGGCGTGGTGATCACCGCCGTCGGCACGGTGCGCGACGAGATCAGCGACTCCAGAGCCTGCGCGCTGTGACGCTCCTCGTCGACATTCACCTGGCGATAAGCCACGCCGCGCGCGAACAGGTAGCGCTTGATCTTGACCAGATCCGGACAAAACGTCGAGCGGCCGTAGATCAGCAGCTCATACGGCGGCGCGCTGGGCACAGGCGGCGACGGTGTCAGATCCTGCGCCAGCCGAAACCCGACGCTAATATCGGTAAATCCCGCCGGATAATGGTAGCGACAGGTCGTGCGCGCGCAGTAGCGGCCATCGCTCCAGTTGCCGCCGCGCAGCACCCGCCGGCCGGGATCGTGGAGATCCTCGCGTGCGGCAAAATCGCCGGTGTTGAAGCCGGGATTGTAGGGATATTCGCGATACAGCGACGAGCACCATTCCCAGACCTGGCCCAGCAGATCCTGATGCCCAAACGGCCCGTCGCCAGCAGGCGAGTATAGACCGACGCGAGCCGTGCCGCGCGCGTAGGTTCCGACATCTCCCGCGCCCGAGTGCAGACGGCTGGCATCCCAGCGGCTGCCCCATGGGTATAAGTGATTGGTATCGGCCTTGGCGGCGCGCTCCCACTCGGCCTCGCTCGGCAGGCGGGCACCGGCCCAGGTTGCGAAGGCCAGCGCCTCGAACCAGGAAACGCCGACGACCGGCTTATCATCGCCGATGAAGCGCTCGTCGTGCCAGTAATCGGGCTCGCCGCGCCTGATGCTGGACTGCCAGGCCCAGCCGCCGGGCGTCCACCAGCGCCGATCTGTGTAGCCGCCCACCGCGACGAAGGCCCGATACTGCGCATTCGTCACCGGCGTTTTAGCCAGCCGAAACGCCGGCACCTCGATCTGGTGCCGGGGCAGCTCGCGGGCGAAGAAATCGGTCCAATCCTCGCCGTAGGTATTGATGAACGCCCTGACTGTATGTTCACGCGAGCCCAGCGCAACTGGCCCCGCTGGAACTTCAATAAACTCGATCGTCACGTTGTGCTCCCTGAAACCGATGTCTGCTCAGCGGCTCGCCATCGATCGATATGCCGCCGGGACAAGCTGCATTCACAGAATGTATCGTATGGGTCGAGCAAGGGAGATGCCAGGTCTTTTTTCACGCCGGTCTGGTACTTTTCGCGGCGCTCGTGCGCGGCGGATGCCGGCTCTACGCGTCGGGCCGGCTGAGCAGCGTGGCGAGATGCACAAATCCCAGGCGCTCATACACACGATAGGCTTCCGTGTTATCGGTGCGCAGGAATGGTACGTCGACGTTGTGAGTAAACGCCAGGCGCACAAGCTCACTGGTGAGCACTGCCGCGATGCCGCGCCGGCGATAGGCTGCCAGCGTGGTAATGCCGACCAGCTCGGCGATCCCATCGATCGGCGGCGTGAACATCCCGGCGCCCACCGGCTGGCTGTCGAGCCTGGCCGTGAGCGCGCGATTGATGATCAGCTGCGCACGAAACGCTTCAGCCTCGTCGGGCGGCGTAGCTGGCGCTGCGGGATCGAAGCCGAGCGCGTTGGCATTCAGCCCCTCCGTAACCTCCGCCGGCGACGACTCGCTGGAGAGCACAACAAACTCAAGGCCAGGTACGGTCGGTGCCGGCCTGAAGGTCTGGGCGGTACACACCAGCAGCGGCGTAACAATCACGCCGTCAGCGGCTGATATCGATGCCGGATCGCCTGGAACCACGGGCAGCACATCGATCGTCGTGTCGGGATCGACAGTCTGAAAGTACGCCCGAAGACGCTGGACAAGCTCCATGACGTGCTCCTGGAAAGATATGTGGGCGAGCCTACGACATCGCGCTCGGCTTTGATCGCAGGGTATGCGCGTGATGATAGTCGTTTACCAGCTATCGATCAAGCAACCGCGAAACCGCTAACCGATCTCGCCGGCAGGTGACCACCCCGCAAGGCTGCTCGGCCGGTGGCGAAACAGCTCGTGATACAGGCGCTCGCCATCCGCGTTAGCCACGTAGAACGTGATCCGCTCCGGCTGTGTCCCGGCGATGACAAGCGACACCCGGCAGCCATGGACCTGGATCTCGCGAATATCCGTGTAGGGACGCTGGATGTGTTGTGTGGTGGCTGTGCGCAGTTCGAGCCAGCCGAGAACAAGCTTGAGCAGGAGTCCAATCACTGGCAGAAGCAGAATCGGCAGGAGGATACATTTCACCACCAAAAAGCTCACCCGAACCCATCCGCGCGGCTCGACCAAACCCTCCAGCAGGAACTCCTCATCCCTGAATTGAATGGCACCTTCGTGCATGTAGGATCGCGAGCGCAGGTGGCGACAAAACTGAACGCAGAAGGGATATTCTCTCAGCGTCGGTTGTGGCGGCGAATACGGCAGATTAAACCGAGTCGGATCTTTGATATACGGAAAAAGGATACTCATGAGCAGAACGCAGCCGCCTCCAATCATCACGATCGTCACCAGAAACTGCGCAGTTGGGGCCTGGCGAATGATGGGTCGTCCGCCGGGCATGAGGGCATCGAGGTTGACAATCAAGGTTACGAACATGCCGAACCCGATGATCAAGCAGAGCGTCCAGATCAGCAAGAGCACGAGGCGAACGACGTAGAGCATTGTCTTTTTCCGCCAGGGTTGCTGGCGAAAGGAACGCGAGGCAGGAAGCTGCTGAAGCATGATGGAATCCCTGAGGTAGCCCAGTGCCAGGGCGGCGAGGTGGGCGTAAACGGACTGTGCGGGTGGTATTCTAGCAGTCGGCTACGAGGAGCAGAAGGGTACTTTGGACCTATGCTGCCGTGCGGCGCAGGGCGCAGGAGCATCTATACAGAACAGAGCACCTGCACCCGAGATTCAACATTACTCGTCGCCTGAGCCCGGCTCGGCCATCTTGCGATGCTGCTCGGCGTTGGCGGTTGCCGGCAGAACGTTGGTCATGGCCGCCTGCGCCTTGGTCTTGAGCGATCCGGCGATCACATGATCTTTGCCGGCCATCAGCGCCTCGAAGCCTTGCTCCGCCACCTGCGCCGGATCATCCTTTTTGCTGGTGCCGACTTTGGTATCGTCCAGGCCCGCGCGATGGAAGAAATTCGTCTCGGTCGGGCCTGGCTGGAGCGCAGTTACCGTCACTCCGGTGTCTTTCAGCTCATTGCGCAGCGCCTCGGAGAACGACTGTACGAACGCCTTTGTTGCCGCGTAGACCGCCTCGAACGGTCCCGGCATCAGCGCGGCAACCGACGAGGTGAAGAGAATACGGCCCTGGCCCTGGGCGAGCATATCCTTGACCACGCGCTTGGCAAGATGCACCGTCGAGACCACGTTGAGCTGAATCATCTTCAGCTCATCCTGAAGCTCGGTCTGGCGGGCAAAGTCGCCGCCCACGCCGACACCCGCGTTGATCGCGATCGCATCGATCGGCCGGCCCGTGGCCTGAATGGCCGCGTAGAGCGACTCGACGCCGTCATAGGTTGCCAGATCGACCTGCACCGGCTCGACCAGGGTTCCGAGCACCGACAGATCCCGCGCCGCGCTGGTGATGCCCGCATCCTCGGCGGCGATCACAAGATCGTAGCCGTGCTCGACGAACTGTTTGGCCAGCTCATAGCCAATACCGCTTGAGGCGCCTGTCACCACCGCCAGGGGCCGAGCTGTCGCACTGTCCATAATCCTCTCCTCTATGCACCGGCGGCTCTGCGCCGGAATGGAAGTACTCCTCTGGCAAGGCATGTGCCACCTTTCGGGCATCAGTGCGGACTTCAGGAGCATGAATAGCGCGGCATCGCTCAGCGACATCTGCTACCATACACGCGGCAGACATGCATCTGCTCAGCTTGAAGTTTTTGGAACGCCAAACGCTCCCGCTCGTACCATAATCAGGATGCTGACAGATCATCTCGAACACCTGCGCACTACCAGGGAGAAAATGCATGCATAGAATCAGGCAGGTTATCAAGCATCGCGCCGGCTGGGCCGTGTTACTCATGGTGATGCTTCTTGTCGCCGGGGTGGCCGTGCCGGCCGTGGAGGCGCAAGACGATCGCTCGGTCGAGGTCATCCGCCGCGACGGCACCGTCGCAATCCGCACGAACGGCGACGTCGAGATCGTCGAAACCTGGCAAACGCGCTTTATCGGCGGCCCGTTTCGCTTTGCCTTCCGCGCGATCCCGCTCAACCGCGTGGAAGAGATCGACCAGTGGGCCATCAGCGAGGACGGCCAGAGCTACCGCCAAAGCAGCAGCGAGGAGCCGCAGACGTTCCAGGTCGCCGACGAGGACGGCCAGCGGCGGATCACCTGGTACTTCCCGGCGACCAGCGACGCGGAGCGGACCTTCACGCTGCGCTACGTGCTGCACGGCGCGCTGCGGATTTATCCCGACGGCGATCAGTTCTTCTGGAAGTTTATCGAGGCCGATCGCGGCTACCCGATCCAGTCGTCGCGCGTGACGGTTCAGCTTCCCGACGAGTTTACGCCCAGCCAGCTGCTGGCGTCGGCCTACCGCAACACCGAGCAGCGGCGCGATGCCGTGCAGATCGTGAGCGGCTCGACGATCGAGTTCACCGACGCCGACTTTCCGCCCGAGACGGAGTGGGAGATTCGCGCGCAGTTTCCGCATGGCGTTGTGCCGGCAGAGCCGCCCGCGTGGCAGGCCGCCGACGATGCCGCACGCGCCGAGGAAGAAGCGATCCTGGCCCGGCGTCCGTTCTACAATAGCGTCGCCATGATCATCACGCTGCTCACGCTGCTTGGCGGTGGACTCGGCCTGTACGGCTTGTGGCGCTTCAGGGGCCGCGACAGCCAGGCCGGCCCGGTTGCTCCATACTACGCGGCGCCGCCGGACGACACGCCGCCGGGCATGGTCGGGACGCTGCTCGACGAGCTGGCAGATATGCAAGATATTCTGGCAACGCTGGTCGATCTGGCCCGGCGCGGCTACCTGGAGATCGTGGAGTACACGCCGGAGGGCGCGGACCGCGATTTCACGTTTGTGCGCGGCAGCGCCGATCCCGAGCAACTGCGGCCGTTCGAGAGCAAGCTGTACCACAAGATCTTCGGCGTGTCGATCAACGAGCGCCAGCTATCGAGCTTGAAAAACCAATTCTACACCGAGGTCGACGAGATCGAGAGCGAGCTGTACAGCGCGGTGGTGCAGGCCGGCTACTTCCCGGAGAATCCCAACGATGTGCGTGGTAAATTCACCTGCATGGGCATTGTTGCAGTGCTGGGAGCGGTCGGCTTTGGGATCCTGAGCATGTGGCTGTTCGCGCGCTACACGCCGCTGGTGCCGCTGGTCATCGTGGCGGTGGGCGTGATCACGGTCGCGTTCCTGGTCTTGAGCTTAGTAATGTCGCGCAAGACCGAGCTGGGCGCGACGATGGCGGCCAAGTGGCAGGGCTTCAAGCGCTATCTCCAGAATCCCGATCGCTACCCCGAGGGCGAGCTGACCGACGAGCAGTTCGAGCGCTACCTGCCCTACGCGATCGCTTTTGGCCTGGAGCGCAGCTGGGTGCAGCAGTTCGAGCGCGCGCCAACGTTTCGTCCGCACTGGTATCGTCCATACGGCTACCGTGCGGGCTATCCCGTACTGCTGGTCGGCTCCGGTGGCGGGCACGGCAGCTCAGGCACAGAGCAAGGCGGCGGGCTTGATTCGCTGAAAAGCGGCCTGTTTGAAATGCTGGATGCGGCTTCGTCCACCTTCACCAGCACGCCGCAGCCGAGTAGCTCAGGCGGCGGCTCAAGTGGCGGCTTCAGCGGCGGTGGCGGTGGTGGCGGTGGTGGCGGTGGTGGATCGAGCGGCTTCGGCTAGGCTCCACCCTTCCGCTCATGCTGTGAGCGTGTAAAAAGCTCAGGTAGCCACGCGCGGGACAGGTCTTAAAGCTGTCCCCGCGCGTGGCACACACCATCTCCAGGCGCAGCGCTCGCTCTCCTTCGCGAAACCATCCACCTACCGCTACTTCGCGCTCCATTCCACACACCCTGTGACAGAATGCGTCACAAAACACTGCTACACTGGCGCTATTCTACCGGCCAAGGAGCATTTACATGAGCACGCGTGAGTTTCACTATCAAGACGGTACATCCTCAAAATTCTGGCGCATCACCACGAATGGGCCGGCGTGTACCGTTCAGTTTGGCCGGATCGGCACGCCAGGCCAGACCCAGACGAAGACCTTTCCCGACGCGCAGGCGGCGCAGGCGGAGAGTACCAGGCAGATCGCCGAGAAGCTCAACAAGGGCTACCGCGAGATAGGCGCGGCGCAGGCCACCACGCAAAATACCAGTACGACTCCCGCTCCTTCTCTGCTAAGACGCGTGGCCGCCGCCGTGCTGTCCAGGATCGCGCCGGGCACAGCTCCCCAGGCCCAGCCGAGCACGCCGCCCGTGACTGTGCAAATCGAGCCGGCTACGGCCATGCCCGGCGTCAAACCGGCAGCACGGGCCAGGAAGGCAGCGCAGCCCACCGAGCCGCCAGCCTACGATCCAACGGTACGCTTGAACCTCGATCCCGACGACTGGTTCTGGGCAACCTGGCGACGTCCTTATCCATTGAAGCGCCCGCCGGCCACGCCATTCGATCGCGCCGAAACGCTGCAACGGCTGCGGCACACTCCTGCGGCGTACGAGTGGCGGTGGAATTGGGAAAATGTGGTGCCAAAGGCGATGACGCCGGAAGAAGCGATCTTCTGGCTCCATGCCATGCACCTAACCACCGAGCAAAAGCAGGCCAACGTAACCTATCAGCTTATTGATTGGCCACAGATCGCTGAGCAACTGGCGACCAGCGATACCAACACGCGCTATTTTCGCGAGCAGGCGTTTGCGCTCGTGCTTGGGCTGCGCTATGTAACTACCCCAGTCATGGTGGCACTGCTTGCCACGCTCTTCTCTCCCCAGAAGATTATGGAGCAGTTGATACAAGCCTATGAGGGATCGCAGAAGAAAGACGTTGGTGTGCTAACTGATGGCTTTCGACAGTATGTGCTGCCTTATCTCAGCCAGCACGAGCGCGATCAACTGAGCCGATCGCTGACGCCTTATCTCAAGCGCGAAGAGTGGCATTCCTACTACCGGGCGCATCCCGCGTTTTATTTCGCGGCGATGCTTGGCGGTCACGGCGCTGCGCTGCTGAAGCTCGTGCAGAGCTGGCATGATGGTATGTACAGCTCACATAGCAAAAATGCGCAGGAGATCATCTTTGGCCTGGACGATCCCGGCGAGGTCGAAGCGCAATTCCGGCGACTGAAGCTGCGCCTGAATGATCCGCGCTACATTCGCGCCTGGATCGCGCACACCGAAGACCGGGCGCTGGATGTGGTACGCGCCAGCATCCAGTCCGATCCTTACCGCGAGTCTGCCGCCGCGCTGACGAAAACCTTCGCGCTGGTTGGCTCGCCCGCTGCCGCGCCGCACATGCTGCTGTTGACTCAGGAGTCGAAAGCGCCGCAGATCGCCGGCGACTGGCTCGACGCGCATCCGGCGCACACGATCGCCGGGCTGCTGCCGGTAGCCGATGGCCGTGACGCGCAAGCCAAAGCGGCGACCGAGCTGCTGCGCCGGTTGGTGCGGCGCGGCTATGGCGCGCAGATCGAGCAGGCGCTGGCCGCGCTCCCCGCCGATGTCGCAGCGCGCCACCACGCCAACCTGATCACCAAAGCCCAGCCGCGCTTGCCCGCCTTCGACGAGCAGACGACACCGGACTGGCTGGCCGAGGCGCTGCGCTCAGTCTCAAAGTCCAAGCCGACGAAGCTGCCGGCCTGGGCGCGGCCCTCCGAGCTGCCGCCGATCACGGCCGACGCGCATGTGCTGAGCGCGGAACAGGTGGAAGCCGTGTTGCGATCGGTGCAGCGCGCTAAAAAAGATGGGCCGAACGCGCTGATCAAAGCGCTTAAACAGCACGCCGATCGCGCCGCGCTGGATCACTTTGTGTGGAGCCTGTTCGAGGAATGGCTGGCGAAAGGCGCATCGAGCAAGGACAACTGGGCCTTCTTCGGCCTGGGTGTGCTAGGCGGCGATGCGACCGCGATCAAGCTGACGCCGCTGATCAGCGACTGGCCGGGCGAAAGCCAGCACCAGCGCGCGACGAATGGCCTGGAATGTCTGCGGATGATCGGCAGCGATACCGCGCTGATGCAGATCAACAGCATCGCCCAGAAGGTCAAATTCAAAGGCATCCAGAAGCGTGCCGTGGAGTGTATGAATCAGATCGCCGAGGAGCGCGGGCTGAGCCGTGCGCAGCTCGACGATCGGATCGTTCCCGACTGCGAGCTGGATGCGCGGGGCGAGCGCGTTTTCGACTACGGCCCGCGCCAGTTCCGCTTTGTGCTCGGCCCCGAGATGAAGCCGATGCTGCGCGATCCCGAGGGTAAGCTCAAGCCCAATCTGCCGACGCCCACCGCCAAAGACGACGCCGCGAAAGCCAGCCAGGCGCTCGCGGAGTGGAAGCTGCTCAAGAAACAGATAGCCAATGTCGCCAGCATGGAG
>DASWTW010000064.1:0-5607 GCA_036401895.1 Herpetosiphonaceae bacterium
CGCAGCGGCAGCGCGATCTGGCAGGTCTCCCGGATGCGTGTGATCACCTGCGTCGCCAGCAGCGAGTGCCCGCCCAGCGCGAAAAAGTTATCCTGGATGCCCACCTGCGCGACGCCCAGCACCTCGGCCCAGATGCCCGCGATCTGTTCTTCCAGTGGTGTGCGCGGTGCGACAAAGGTCTCAACCGCCTGGGTGTAGTCCGGCGCCGGCAGCGCTCGCCGATCGACCTTGCCGTTGGGTGTCAGCGGCAGGCGCTCAAGCACCACGATAGCGGCAGGCAGCATGTACTCAGGCAGGCGCTCTTTGACAAATGCGCGCAGGGTAGAACCTAGAACTGAGAATCTAGAACCATCTGTGTCATCCCCTGGGTGCTTGGTTCTTGGTTCTTGGTTCTCTACAACGTACGCCACCAGTCGCGGATCGCCCGCCTGGTCCTCGCGCACAACGACGATCGTTTCCTGCACCGCAGGATGCTGGCCGAGCACAGCCTCGATCTCACCCAGCTCGATGCGGAAGCCGCGCAGTTTCACCTGGTGGTCGATCCGGCCCACAAAGTCGATCGCGCCGTCGGCTCGGTAGCGCGCCAGGTCGCCGGTGCGATACAGCCGCGCGCCGGGAGCGCCAAACGGATTGGGCACGAACTTTTCAGCCGTGAGCTCCGGGCGATGGAGATAGCCGCGTGCCAGCCCGTCGCCGCCGATGTACAGCTCGCCGGGGATACCGATCGGCACCGGCTGCATGAGCCCGTCCAGCAGGTACAGCGTGGTGTTGGCGATTGGATAGCCGATGGGCACAGTGGTAGCCTCCGCTGGCACGTCGCGGACCTCGTACCAGGAGGCGAAGGTTGTGCTTTCAGTCGGGCCATACACATTCAGCAGCCGCTGCGGAGGATGCTGATGCAGCACTGTTCGTACCCGCTGGGGATCGCTGGCCTCACCGCCAAAAAGCACATTCTTCAGCGAGTGCAACGCGTCGGGTGCCAGGCTGGCCACCTGATTGAACCAGGCGGTCGTCATAAAGATCGTCGTGATCGCCTGCTCCCGCAGCAGCTCTGCAAAAGCCTCCGGCGAGAGCGCCGTTTCACGATCCACGCCGACGAGCTGCGCGCCACTGATCAGCGTACCCCAGATCTCGAAGGTGGCGGCGTCGAAGGCGGTGTTGGACGCCTGCGCGATGCGGTCTTCTGGTGTGAGCGCGACATAATCGGTGTTGCAGATCAGCCGCACGATCGCCTGATGCGTGATCGCTGTCCCTTTCGGCTGTCCCGTCGAGCCTGATGTGTACATCACATACGCCAGACCATCGGCCGTCACAGGCACCGCCGGATCAGTCGCCGGCTGGTGCGCGATCTGCTCCCAGGCTGTATCCAGGCACACCGTGTAGGCGCTGTGTTCAGGGAGCAGCGCTAGGAAGCGCTCCTCAGTGAGGATCACGGGCGTCTGGGTATCCTGGAGCATGAAGGCGAGGCGGTCCTGAGGATAGGCGGGATCAAGCGGGACGTAGGCGCCGCCGGCCTTGAGGGTCGCCAGCATGGCGACGACGAGATGGAGCGAGCGTTCCAGGCACACGCCGACGAGCACCTCGGGACCGACGCCGCGCGCACGCAGCTGGTGCGCGAGCCGATTGGCGCGTGTGTCCAACTCCGCGTAGGTCAGCTGCTCAGCGCCATAGACGAGCGCGACGGCGTCGGGCTGGCGCAGGGCCTGGGCGGTGACCAGGGCCTGCACCGTGCGGTCGCTCGGATACGGGCGCTGGGTCTGGTTCCAGATCGTGAGCAGCTGCTCGCGCTCGCTGGTGGTGAGCAGCGGGAGCGTGGCCAGCGGCTGCTGCGGCGCAACCACGATTGCATCCAGCAGCGTAACGAAGTGCTGCGCCAGGCGTGCGATGGTCGCGGCGTCGAACAGGTCGGTGGCGTATTCGAGCAGGGCGTCGAGGCCGTGGTCGGTCTCGGTCAGCACGAGCGACAGGTCGAACTTGGCGGTCGTCTGCGGCGTATCCTGCACCGCCAGCGTGACCTCGCCCAGGCGCAGCGCGGGGAGCGGTGCGTTCTGGAGCGCGAAGAGCACCTGGAAGAGCGGACTGCTGCTCAGACTGCGCTGCGCCTGGAGCGCCTCCACCACCTGCTCGAACGGCAGGTCCTGATGCGCATACGCCGCCAGCGTCGTCGTGCGCACGCGTGCCAGCGCGTCGAGAAACGTGGGTGTGCCCGACAGGTCGGTGCGCAGCACCAGCGTGTTGACGAAGAAGCCGATCAGTGGCTCCAGCGCGGCCTGGGTGCGGTTGGCGATCGGCGTGCCGACGGTGAGGTCCCACTGGCCGCTGAGGTGCGCGAGCAGGGTGCTCCAGGCGGTGAGCAGCGTCATGAAGAGCGTGGCGTCTTCGCGCTGGCTCAGCGCGTGCAGCGCGGCGGTGAGGCTCGGTGCGAGCTGGAAATGATAGGCAGCGCCACGAAAGGACTGTACCGGCGGCCGCGGGTGGTCGGTGGGCAGCTGAAGCGTCTCGGGCGCACCAGCGAGCTGCGCGCGCCAGAACGCCAGCTGCTGTTCGCGCACCGCGCCCTGAAGCCACTCGCGCTGCCAGAGGGCGTAGTCGGCGTACTGGACGGACAGCGCGGGCAGCACGACCGCCGGATCGGCGTAGAGCGCGGCGAGCTCACGGAGCAACACGCCCAGCGACCAGCCATCGGTGATGATGTGGTGCAGCGTCAGCAGCAGCAGATGCTCGTCGGCAGCCAGCCGCAGCACGCGGGCGCGCAATAGTGGCGGCGTGCCCAGATCGAAGGGCTGCTGGATGTCGCGCTCTGTCAGCTGGTCGATCGCGCGTGTGCGGTCAGCCAGGTTCAGCGCGCTGAGATCGTTGAGCGGCAGCGGCAGCGCGACCTGCGGCACGATCGCTTGGACCGGCTGGGCGTCGTGGAGCACGAAGGCGGTGCGCAGGGCCTCGTGGCGCTGAATGATGGTGTGGAGGCTGCGCTGCAGGGCGTCCACGTCCAGCGCGCCAGTCAGCCGCACCAGGATCGGCGTGTGGTAGACCGTGCTGCTGGGATCGAGCTGCTGCAAAAACCACAGGCGCTGCTGGGCAAACGAGAGCGGTAGTGCGTCGGTGGTGGCCGGGCGCGGCGTCAGCGCGGGCAGCAGTGAAGGTTCCGGCTGAGTCTGCGCGATCTGCTCAGCCAGGCCGGCCACGGTCGGCGTTTCAAAGAGCGCGCGCAGCGGCAGCGCGATCTGGCAGGTCTCCCGGATGCGTGTGATCACCTGCGTCGCCAGCAGCGAGTGCCCGCCCAGCGCGAAAAAGTTATCCTGGATGCCCACCTGCGCGACGCCCAGCACCTCGGCCCAGATGCCTGCGATCTCCGCTTCCAGCGGTGTGCGCGGCGCTACGACAGGCGTATCGGTCTGGCCGTAGTCCGGCAGCGGAAGGGCACGCCGATCGAGTTTGCCGTTGGGCGTCAACGGCAGCGTGTCAAGCACCACAAACGCAGCAGGAACCAGGTACTCAGGCAGCTGTCGGAGCAGGAAAGTGCGGACCTCCGCCACCACGATCGACTGATCAGGCTGCGCGACCAGGTACGCCACGAGGCGGCGATCGCCGGGTAGGTCGTCGCGCAGCAGCACGAACGCCTGACGAACGGCGGGATGCTGGCTCAGCACGGCCTCGATCTCGCCGATTTCGACGCGGAAGCCGCGCAGCTTGATCTGCTGGTCGATCCGGCCCAGGAATACGATCGTACCATCAGGCAGTGTGCGGACAAGGTCGCCGGTGCGGTAGAGGCGAGCACCAGGCTGGGTGCCAGGCTCCGAGGAGTTCTCGCCGCCGAATGGATGCGGGATGAACTTCTCCGCCGTGAGCGAGGGCCGCCGAAAATAACCGCGTGCCAGCCCATCGCCGCCGATGTACAGCTCGCCCGGCACGCCGATCGGCACCGGTTGCAAGTGCGCGTCGAGCACGTAGAGCGTGGTATTGGCGATCGGACGGCCGATCGGTACGGTAGTGGCGTCCTCCGGCAGCGTCTCGACCGCGTACCAGGAGGCGAAGGTTGTGCTTTCGGTCGGGCCGTAGCCGTTGATCAAGTGCTGCGGCTTGCCATGCTTAAGCACGTCACGCACGCGCTGGGGATCGCCTTCCTCGCCGCCGAAAATCACCTGCCGCATGGAGGCGAACGCCGCCGGCACGCTCGCGACCACCTGATTGAACCAGGCAGTCGTCATAAACATTGTGGTGATGGCTTGGTCGCGCAGCCATGTCGCGAATTGATCCGGGGAGAGCGCCGTTTCACGATCCAGGCCGACGAGCCGCGCGCCACTGATCAGGGCACCCCAGATCTCGAAGGTGGCGGCGTCGAAGGCGGTGTTGGACGCCTGCGCGATGCGGTCCTCTGGTGTGAGCGCGACATAATCAGTGTTGCAGATCAGCCGCACGATCGCCTGATGCGTGATCGCCGTTCCTTTCGGCTGTCCCGTCGAGCCCGAGGTGTACATCACATACGCCAGGTCTGCCGCAGTTGCCTCGCTTACCGGCGCATTGCTCCACTCCGGCTCGATCCGCTCCCAGGCCGTATCCAGACACAACACCGTCACCGGCCGCGCGCCTTCCACAACCGGGACTCGCTCTCGGAGTCGCGTGTCGGTCAACACAACCGGGGCCTCAGTGTCGGCCAGCATAAAGGCGAGGCGGTCCTGAGGATAGGCAGGATCGAGCGGGACGTAGGCGCCGCCGGCCTTGAGAATGGCCAGCATGGCGACGACCAGGTGGAGCGAGCGTTCCAGGCACACGCCGACGAGCACCTCGGGACCGACGCCGCGCGCACGCAGCTGGTGCGCGAGCTGATTGGCGCGGGCATCGAGCTCGGCGTAGGTCAGCTGCTCAGCGCCATAGACGAGCGCGACGGCGTCGGGCTGGCGCTGGGCCTGGGCGGTGACCAGGGCCTGCACCGTGCGGTCGCTCGGGTACGGGCGCTGGGTCTGGTTCCAGATCGTGAGCAGCTGCTCGCGCTCGCTGGTGGTGAGCAGCGGGAGCGTGGCCAGCGGCTGCTGCGGCTGGGCCACGAGGGCGTCCAGCAGCGTGCGGAAGTGGGTCGCCAGGCGCGCGATGGTGGCCGGCTCGAACAGGTCGGTGGCGTATTCGAGCAGCGCGTCGAGGCCGTGGTCGGTCTCGGTCAGCACGAGCGACAGGTCGAACTTGGCGGTCGTCTGCGGCATGTCCTGCACCGCCAGCGTGACCTCGCCCAGGCGCAGCGCGGGGAGCGGTGCGTTCTGGAGCGCGAAGAGCACCTGGAAGAGCGGACTGCTGCTCAGGCTGCGCTGCGCCTGGAGCGCCTCCACCACCTGCTCAAACGGCAGGTCCTGATGCGCATACGCCGCCAGCGTGGTGGCGCGCACGCGTGCCAGCGCGTCGAGAAACGTGGGCGTGCCCGACAGGTCGGTGCGCAGCACCAGCGTGTTGACGAAAAAGCCGATCAGTGGCTCCAGCGCGGCCTGGGTGCGGTTGGCGATCGGCGTGCCGACGGTGAGGTCCCACTGACCGCTGAGGCGCGCGAGCAGGGTGCTCCAGGCGGTGAGCAGCGTCATGAAGAGCGTGGCGTCTTCGCGCCGGCTCAGCGCGTGCAGC
>DASWTW010000065.1:0-18648 GCA_036401895.1 Herpetosiphonaceae bacterium
CGTGCCGCCGCCACCGCCGCCTCGGCCGCCGTCGCGTTGGAGGCGATCACCTGATTCTGCACTCGTCGCCAGATCGGAGCATCCGCCTTGGGCGTTTCGGGCAGCTTGCCGGCCAGTCCGCGCCGCAGATGCGCCGCGATCGCGGGCGGAACTTCGGGCTCAAGGTTATACCGCTCGACAAGCGCCCAGGCTTGCGCGTAGGTGGTCGGATCGGGAACTGTCGGGCCGGACGCGATCACCTCCAGCGGCGATCCGACGACATCCGAGACGATCAGCGCCGCCACCTGAGCCGGAGCCGCGTGCAGCGCCAGCTGGCCGCCCGAGATCCGTGAGCAGTGCTTGCGCAGCGTGTTGATCTCGCCGATAGACGCGCCACAGCGCAGCAGCGCATTGGTCAGGCCCTGCACATCCGCCAGCGCAAGCCCCGGCGCCGGCAGCGTCATCAGGGCCGAGGCGCCGCCCGAAACCAGCACCAGCACGAGATCCTGCTCGCGAACATCGTCCAGCAGCCGGATCATCTGCTCGGCCGCGTCCGCGCCGCGCTGATCCGGCACCGGATGGCTCGCCTCACACAGCGCGATCGATCCAATGTGTACGCCCGAGTCGCCGAGATGGCCTGTTTTCACCACCACTAGGCCCGCTGTGATCGCATCGCCAAGCGCGGCGTGAGCAGCCTCCGCCATGGGAGCGCCCGCCTTGCCGCCGCCCACCACGAGCACGCGGCCATCCGCGCCTAGCTCGTAGCGCCGCTCGCCGACGACGACAGCCGAGCCTTCTCGCCGCAGATGGCGCCGCACCGACTGCGCCGGATCGACCGATGCCAGCGCCGCCGCCATAATCTCAGCCAGCGCATTGCCGCGCGGATGATCGCGCAGCGAGCGAGTCAGCAGCCGGTCCGGGTTCATCTCAGGCTTCCTGCGGCGCCCAGCTGGCGTAGGCCGGATGATCCTTGCCGATCGGCAGCTCGACCGGCACGTGCTCGCGGCCGGAATAATACATTGCCGTGATCAGCTCAAGCGATGCCCGCGCGTCGGCCAGCGTGACCGGCAGCTCGGTACCGCTCTGGATCGACTGGTAGAAGCGATAGAACTGGCCGGGGAAACGCTGCGGCAGCGGCACAAAGCGCGTCAGCGCCTCGTCGATCGCCTCCTGAAGCTCGGGCGTATCGCCGGAGAAGGTCCACGGATCGTAGGAGTTGTTGTAGGGATCGGTGTTGCTCTCGGCGGTGAAGTTCTGGAAGCAGAAGCGGTGTCGAGTGATCTCAGGCGTCGAGCCCACAGTCGCCGTGATCGAGGCCAGCGATCCATCGGCCATCTCCAGCGAGACCGAGGCGCAGTCTTCGACCTCGATCTGGTGAATGCGCGTGGCCGTGCGCGCAAAGACGTTTTTGACAGGGCCGAGAATATAGGTCAGCATGTCG
Organism: Herpetosiphonaceae bacterium; assembly: GCA_036401895.1. Lineage (GTDB taxonomy): Bacteria > Chloroflexota > Chloroflexia > Chloroflexales > Kallotenuaceae > LB3-1. Next base: position 1,421 of record DASWTW010000065.1, read on the forward strand.
TTGACGTGGATCGCGTGGTTGAGCAGCGTGCCGCCCAGCTCGGTCTTCCACTTGCCGCGCCACGGCACCGCATAGTACGGCTCGCGCCGTCGCCAGGCCATTTCGGCCGTCGAAACATACGCCGTGCCGGCTAGACCCTGATCGACCAGAAACTTCAGCTTCTGGAGGCCATGCCCGAAGCGATATTGAAAGATCGGCATCACACGCTTGCCGGAGGCCGCCTCGATGCGCTGAATCTCGTCAACGGCCTTGAGCGAGCCGACCAGCGGCTTTTCGCAGATCGCGTATTTGCCGGCCTCAAGCACCTGCTGCATCTGCTCGAAGTGGACGGCCGGCGGCGTCGCGATCGAGATCACGTCGACATCGTCCATACGGCACAGCTCGTCCAGGCTCGTCGTGACGCGCGGCACTTCCATCTGCTCGGCAACCTCGCGCGCTTTGTCGGCGTTGAGATCACAGACCGCCACTACCTCGAACATCTCCGGCAGCGACTGATACGAGCTGATATGCTGCTTGCCAACGCCAACGCCGACGACGGCCGCCTTTAGTCGTTTGCTCATGGTTTTATGTTCCTAACCGTGTAGCCTGTGCTTGCGCGCGCAGCACCAGCTCTGCCGCCAGAAAACAGTGCTCCTGGCTCATCGCGGTCTCCGTGCGGTTAATAATATCACTGACCAGCTGCCGGCCATACGGCAGCGTCACATCGCTGCAATCGATGTAGCGCGTCGCCTGGCGATCGATCAGAAACAGATGATTGGCGCCGGGCCGTCCCGCGATGTCGACGTTTTTGCGCACCTCGATATAGCCATCGGTGCCCAGGATCGTCAGCCGCGTGTCGCCCCAGGTTGGCAGGCCGTCGGGCGTGAACCAATCGACGCGAATATAGCCTGTGCCGCCGTTGCCGCGTAGCATCACATCGCCGAAGTCTTCCAGCCCAGGATATTCGGGATGGTTGTAGTTAGCAACCTGTGACGCGACAACCTCGGCGCTGGTCGAGCCGGTGAAGAACAAGAACTGATCCGCCTGATGCGAGGCAATATCGGCGATAATTCCGCCGTACTGCTCACGATCAAAGAACCAGTCGGGGCGGCTCGGCAGATTGGCGCGGTGCGGCCCCAGCCCGATCGTCTGCATCACACGGCCGATCGCGCCGGATTTGACCAGCTCGCCGGCTCTGACCGTGGCCGCGTTCTCGAAGCGCTCGCTGTAGCAGATCGAGTAGATCCGCTGTGTCTCAGCCTGCACGCGCCGCGCCTCGGCCAGCTGCTCCAGCGTCGTAAAGCCCGGCTTGTCGCTCATGTAGTCCTTGCCATGCCGCATCGCCGCCACGCCGATTCGCGAGCGCTGGCTGGGAATCGCCGCGCTGACGACCAGCTGAATGGTCGGATCTTCCAGGATCTCCGCCTCGCTGCCTGCAACGCGCGCCTGTGGATACTTCTGGGTGAAGCTGGCCAGCAGATCCGACTCTACAGCAAAAACCGCGACCAGCTGCGCGCCGGCCCGTAGCAGCAGATCGACCTGGCCGTAGATATGGCCGTGATTGATGCCGATCACCGAAAATCGAATCGGAGCATTCGTAGTCATTCGTTGACTCTCCTTCCAATGCTGCGCAGCCAGATTGCGGCAAAGTCGAGCGCGCGCTGTCCAGCGTCGAGCACCGCCGACATGTTGACAAAGCCGTGGATCGTGCCGGGATAGCAGGCCATCTCAGTCGGCACGCCGGCCGCCGCTAAGCGACGCGCATACTGCTCGCCCTCGTCGTAGAGCACGTCAAGCTCGGCCAGCAGCACCAGCGCACGCGGCAGACCGCTCAAATCTGTGGCTTGCAGCGGCGATGCCAGCGGATCACCCGCTTGCTCGGGGCGCTGCAAATAATGATCCCAGAACCAGATCATCTCGTCGCGGGTCAGGCCGTAGCCCTCGGCGTAGGCCGCGTACGAATGGAGGCTCGCGCTGTAGTGCTGCGTCACGGGATAGATCAGCAGCTGGCCTGCCAGCGGTCCGAGGCCCTGCTCACGCGCCAGCAGCGTGACCGCCGCCGTGAGATTGCCGCCCGCGCTGTCGCCGCCGAGCACCACACGAGCGGGATCGCCGTTTAGCTCGTCGGCGCTGCTCAGCACCCAGCGCAGCGCGGCCAGACAATCGTAGATCGGCCCTGGAAACTTGTGCTCGGGCGCCAGCCGGTAGTCCACCGACACCACCACATACTGCGCCCGCCGGCACAGCGCGCGGCACTCGCGATCGTGCGTGTCCAGCGAGCAGAGCACCCAGCCGCCACCATGGATATACACCAGAATCGGAAACGGACCCGCGCCGTCGGGCGTGTAGATCCGCGCCGGAATATCGCCGTCGGGAGTAGAGATCGTACGCGCGACCACCGAGGCGACCGGATCGAGCGGCGCGTCGGCGGCGGCGCGCAGGTTCTGCTGAGCGCGCGCCTCGGCCACCGAAAGCGTATGCACCGGCGCAGTGCCCAGTGCGGCCTGCGCCTGAAGCAATATTTCAACTTGCGGATCAAACGGCATACTTAGCCCTTGAGCCCGGTCGTGCTGATGCCCTGCACCAGGTATTTCTGGAACATCAGAAACAGAATAAAGGCCGGCAGCAGCGAAAGCGCCGACATCGCAAAGATCGCGCCCCAGTTGGTCGCAGCCGAGGGATCGGAGAAGGCCCGCAGCGCCAGCGAGACCGGAAACAGCTTCGGCTCGTTGAGGTAGAGCAGCGGCCCGAAGAAATCTTCCCAGGTCCAGTAGAACGAAAAGATCGCCGAGGTGATCAGCGCGGGCTTGATCAGCGGCAGAACAATGCGCCAGAACATCCCGAAGCGTCCGCAGCCGTCGATCTCGGCGGCCTCGTCCAGCTCTTGGGGCAGGCCGCGAATGAATTGCATCATCAAAAAGATAAAGAACGCCTGGCCGAAGAACTTGGGCACGATCAGCGGATAAAAGGTGTTGATCCAGCCCAGCTTATTGAAGACAATATACTGTGGAATAATCTGCACCTGCGTCGGCAGCATCAGCGTCAGCAGCATCAGCACAAACCAGAAGCTGCGTCCGGCGAAAGGAATGCGCGCAAAGCCATATGCCACCACCGCCGACGAGAGCACCGAGCCGATCGTCGAGAAGATCGCGATGATGAACGAGTTCTTGAAGAACGTCGCGAAGGAAATCCCGCCGAAGCCCGCCCAGCCGATGCTGTAGTTTTCCCAGGTGAAGCGCTCAGGGATCAGGGATCCGGCGCGCGTGAAAATCTCCGAGATGTCCTTGAACGAGCTGGCGAGCAGCCACAGCAGCGGGTAGATCATGAACAATCCCAGGAAGATGATCACAAGCTGCGTGGCACCTGCTTTCAATCGGCGCTGGCTCTCCAGCCGCGAGCGCGTGGGAATAGCCCGGCTTGCCATTATGCATCCTCCTTGGAGTCATAGAATACCCAGTTGTCCGACGTTTTGAAGACCAGCACCGTGAAACACGCGATAATCAGCAGCAGCACCCAGGCCATCGCCGAGGCATAGCCCATCTGCGATTGTGCAAAGCCTTTCTCGTAGAGATAGACCGAGTAGAAAAGCGCGCGCTGGAGCGGCCCGCCGCCAGGAGCGATGATCAGGCCCTGCGTGAAGACCAGAAAGCCGCTGATAAGCTGCATCACCAGGTTGAAAAAGATCACCGGGCTGAGCATCGGCAGCGTGATGCTGCGAAACTGTTTCCAGCCGCCCGCGCCGTCGATCGACGCGGCCTCGTACAGCTCCTGCGGAATCTGCTTGAGACCGGCCAGAAAGATCAGCATCGGCGAGCCAAACTGCCAGACCGCCAGAATAATGATCGGGATCAGCACCGTGCGCGGATTGCCCAGCCAGTTCGGCCCGTCCACGCCGAGCAGCCCCAATCCCAGGTTGATCGCGCCGTCCTGGCCGAAGAGCTGCCGCCACATCACCGCCACCGCCACGCTGCCGCCGACCAGCGATGGCACGTAGTAGACCGCGCGGTACAGCCCGACCAGCCGGTAGGCGCCGTTCATGAGCATGGCCACCGCCAGCGCGAAGATCAGGCGTAGCGGAACCGAGGTAAACACATACAGAAACGTCGCGCGAACCGCGTTCCAGTAGCGCCGATCGGTCCACATCTGCTGGAAGTTCGCCAGCCCGATCCAGCGCGGCGACGACAGGATGTCGTAGCTGGTGAACGCGAGGCCAAACGAAACGATAATTGGCAAGAAAGTAAAGATAAAGAAACCGATGAGCCAGGGAGAAATAAACACATAGCCCATCATATTGTTATAGCGTCTGCGCGGGCTGCTGGTTCGCCGCACTGCTGCGGATCGACTTTTGACCTGAGGTATCGTGCTATGCATCGCCAACCTTCTCGTGATAACAAAAGCTGCAAACATACATGCTGTTGTCATCGGGATCGGCCCAGCGGTACCAGTGGGGGAGAGTGTTTGCGGCCACGATCTGCCAGACGCGACCGCAAACGAGCGTGTACAGTACCGGCTGAAGCTTCAAAGCGCCGGTAGATTTATTGAGATGCCAGAAGTGGCGTGGCCTGCTCGCGGAACTGCTTAGCCGCCTCCTCGGGCGTGAGCTCGCCGTAGAGCAGCTGATCGATCAGCGGATTGTAGACGTCGCTGAGGATCTTGGCGTGCGCTGCCGGATCGGGGGGGTTGATCGGCGCGGCGACCTTCTCGGCAGTGGCGATATAGTCGAAGACCTTTTTCTGGATCGCCGGCAGCTCAGGCTGCAACGCCTCACGGATCGCGGGCGAGATCGGCACGCCGCGCTCGGCAGCCAGAATCTTGTTGGCCTCGACGTTGTTGGTGAAGTAGTCGATGAACATCGCCGCCTCTTTGGGATGCTTGGATGTCGCTGCGACCGAGAAGAACATCGACGGCTTGAGATACACGCCCTGACCGCCGTTGTCGGCCTGAGGCGGCAGCGCAATATTCAGCTCGCGATCGCCGCTGGCCGCCGAGATCGCCGCCGGCATGTTGCTCCACACAAAGATCATCGCCGACTTCTTGGTCACGATCAGCGAGTCCTCGATGCCGATCGTGCCACGTCCGGCGTCGAACTCGCGCGTCGGAGTCGCGCCCGATGCCTGCATGTCGACCAGTTGCTTGAAGAACTGCGCGGCCAGTGCGTCGTCTTCGTAGCCCAGGCTCTTGCCGTCGTCGCTGTACATCCACTTGCCGTGATCCTTCAGCCAGAGCTTGAAGAACTCGGCGTTGTAGAAGCTTTCCACGCCGTAGACGTTGAGCTTCTCGTGCAGCGTCGTCGCGGTCTGCTGAAGATCGGCCCACTTCCAATCGGCGCTGGGCTCGGCCACACCCGCCTGCTCGAATGCCGCAGGATCATACAGCACGCCGAGCGCGTTGGTGCCCAGGTTGACGCCGTAGAGCTTGCCGTCGATCTTGCCGCCCGAAAGCTGCTCCTCGGCCACGCCGTCGAGCTTGATCGTGCCGTCGGCGACGTAGTCATCCAAAGGCAGCATCAGGCCGCGCTTGGCCCACTCGCCGATCCGTGAGTAATCCTGCTGCACGATGTCGGGCAGATTGCCGCCGGCGGTCTGCGTGGCAAGCTTGGTCCAGTGGTCGTCGAAGTTGCCATACTCAGGCGTGATCTTGATGTTGGGATGCTCTTTCTGGAACATCTCGATCACTTTGAGCGTGCGATCATGCCGGCTCTGCGAGCCCCACCAGGCGATACGCAGCTCGACCTGGCCTTCGGCTGCCGGAGCTGCCGCGCCCGCATCTGAGGCGGCCGGGCTGCTTGCGGCCGAGCTTGCGCCGGCGGCCGGGCTGGCGGCGGTGCCGGTGGTTCCTGTGTCGCTGGGCGCACCGCATGCGACGACGAGCAGGCTGAGGATGACCAGTAAGGGGAGCAGAATTCTTCGCGCGTACATGTTCGTTCCTTTGGTGACTAATGGGAACCGAAAGGTCTTCGTCGATCTCCGTACCACGCATGATCCCTGGATTGTCCCGAAGTAAGTTAGATGGTGATCAGCGGTTTGATCTTTGCCGGAGCTTTGGGTGTACGATCTCAACTACTACATATATTATATATAATATAGTTCTTTGTCAAGCTGTTTCTTACGAAGAATTATGAATGTCCTTTCGAAAAATTATGATTGACCGAGGACCATATTTTATATATAATATATCATCATTTATATGAATGATATGTCAATCCGAGGATGACTATGCGCGCATCGACAGTATCTGAGCAGCGATACCGAACCAAGCAAGAATTTGTGTACCAATCACTCCGCGAATCGATTATGCGCGGCGATCTGAGACCAGGGCAGCGACTCAGGATCGAAGACATCGCTCAGCGACTGGGAGTCAGCCCCATTCCCGTACGCGAGGCGCTGCATATGCTGCAATCGGAGCGGCTGGTCGAGAACACGCCGCATGTGGGAGCGGTTGTCGCCAACATCTCCAAAGCCTCGATCATCGAAGTGTTTACCGTGATGGAAGGTTTGGAACTGGTCGCGACTCGCACCGCAGCGCAGCGTATGACGCCGGCTGATCTACAATATCTGCAAGAGCTGCTGAGCAAGATGGATCAGGCGATCGAGGCGGAGTCGCACCACCTTTGGGCCGATCTCAACACTCAGTTTCACACCGCGATCGTCAACATCAGCGGCATGCCGATGCTGCAAGAGATGACGACGCGCGTGCTCAACCAGTGGGATCGCGTGCGGCGCTACTACCTCAAAGGCGTGCTCGTGTTTCGGCTCGCGCAGGCGCAGCACGAACACCGCCTGATGATCCAGGCGATGGTCGATCGCAACTATGAGCAGCTCGCGCAGCTGGTTCGTGAGCACAACCAGGGCGCGCTGGCGGCCTACACCGAATATCTGGCGCAGGTCGCGGAGCCCGACTCGACCGAGCTGATCATGGCCAGCTAATCTGCGAAGCACACGAGCTATCAATTAACGCTGGCTGATGCGCAAGGAAGATCGATGATCGAGCAACATATGGCGCGTGACGGCGAAGAATATCTGATTCGCGCCAACAACCAGGAATGGATCATCTCCTGGTCTCCGCCGCCGACCGCGCCACCGGGAAAAGCGCACGGCTCTGCCGGCGTGTGTGTCACGTCCACCGACGAGCTTGTTCTCATCAGCGCCGACGGCGTCGGTTGGGACTTACCGGCGGGCAGGACGGAGCACGATGAAACCTGGGAGCAAACGCTGCGGCGGGAGATGCGCGAAGAAGCGTGCGCCACGGTTGTCACGGCGCGACTGCTTGGCTTTGCTCGTAGTGTTTGCGTCGCCGGCCCCGAGCTTGGCTTGACGCTGGTGCGCTCCTTCTGGCGCGCAGACGTGCTCCTCGACGCGTGGGAGCCGCAGTTTGAGATCACGCACCGTCGGGTGATGCCGGCAACTGAGGCTTTAGCGCATCTGCCGCCGGTCTATTTGCCGATCATCCATCGCGCGCTCGACGAGGCAGGCGTTCTATAGCTGCAACCACGCTCACACGTCGACGCCGACCGTCAGCTGCGCAGTGTAGCGCCAGGTGAAGCCGACAAGCACGTCGACGCGCCGGATCAATCATTCAAGATGGAGGCTAAAACATCGTGGAACATAGCGAGCGAGTAGGACGATTCCCGTTTGCGCACATGGCCTACGGCGGGGACTACAACCCTGAGCAGTGGCCGGAGAGCGTCTGGGAAGAAGATGTTCGCCTGATGCGCGAGGCCGGCGTGAATCTGGTCTCGTTGGGCATCTTTTCCTGGGCCAAGCTAGAGCCCCAGCCGGGCCAGTACGACTTCGGCTGGCTGGATCGGATCATCGATCTGCTGCACACCAACGGCGTCTCGCTGAGCCTGGCCACCGCTACGGCCTCGCCGCCGCCCTGGCTATCTCGGCTGCACCCCGAAAGCTTGCCCGTCACCGTCGACGGCATGACGCTCTGGCCCGGCAGCCGCCAGCACTACTGCCCCAATAGCACGGCCTATCGCGAGGCGGCGCAGGCGCTGGTCCGGCAGATCGCACAGCGCTACGGGGATCATCCGGCGCTGGCGCTGTGGCACGTCGGCAACGAGTACAGCTGTCACGAGGGCGGCGGCTGCTACTGCGACGAGTCGGCGCGGTCGTTTCGCGCGTGGCTCCAGCAAAAGTACGAGACGCTGGATGCGCTCAACGCGGCCTGGGGCACGGCGTTTTGGAGCCAGCAGTACAGCGACTGGGACGAGATCAACCCACCGCGTCGCGCACCGACTTTTCGTAACCCCACGCAGCAGCTCGACTGGGCGCGCTTCTCGTCGGATGCGTTGCTCGAATGCTTCGAGCTGGAGCGCGCGATCCTGCGCGAGTACACGCCCGACGTGCCGATCACCACGAATTTTATGCGCCTCTTCAAGCCGCTGGATTACTGGAAGTGGGCCGCGCGCGAGGATTTTGTCACGCTGGATCAGTATCAAGATCCAGCCGATCCGCTAACGCATATCGATGCGGCGCTCAACTTTGATCTCGTCCGCTCGCTGGGCTACGGCAAGCCCTGGCTGCTGATGGAGCAGACTACCTATCGCGTCAACTGGCGGCAGCAGAACCTGCCCAAGCAGCCCGGCCAGATGCGGCTGTGGAGCCACCAGGCGATCGCGCGCGGCTCCAACGGCGTGATGTTCTTTCAGTGGCGCGCCTCCAAAGCGGGCGCGGAGAAGTTCCACAGCGCGATGGTGCCCCACGTCGGCACAAGCTCACAGATCTGGCGTGATGTGGTAGCGCTGGGCCAGGAGCTGCGCCAGCTTGACGCTGTGCTACCAACCGAGGTCAGCGCCGACGTCGCGATGATCTTCGACTGGGAAACCTGGTGGGCGCTTGAGCTTGACGCCAAGCCCACCGCCGATCTGCGCTTCACCGATCAGGTGCGCGCCTTCTACGAGCCGCTCTTTCAGCGCAACGTCACCGTCGACTTCGTGCCGCCCGACGCCGACCTGAGCGGCTATCGGCTGGTTGTAGTGCCAAATCTCTACCTGGTGCGCGACGAGGCCGCCGCTCAGCTTGAGCGCTACGTTCGCGACGGCGGCACGCTGGTGATGTCGTTTTTCAGCGGCATTGTAGACGAAAACGAGCATATTCGGCTCGGCGGCTATCCTGCGCCGTTCCGCGCTATGCTCGGCCTGCGCGTCGAAGATTTCGCACCCTACGCGCCGAATCAGACCAACGAGATCCTCGCCGACGACGGCACGCGCTACTCATGCGATCTGTGGGCAGATCTGATCGATCTGGAAGGAGCCACGGTGCTGGCGCACTACACGGGCGGCCTTTACGCCGAGCGTCCGGCCCTCACGCGCCACGGCTTCGGCCAGGGCACCGCCTACTACGTCGGCACGCGGCCCACCGCCGACGCCCTTGACTGGCTGCTCAAGCGCGCCTGCGCAGACGCCGGAGTTTCAGCCGCCTACGCCGTGCCAGCAGGCATTGAGGTCATTCGGCGGCAAAGCGCAGACGCATCGCTGCTCTACCTGCTCAACCACCGCGACGAGCCCGTCGAGATTGCGCTAGCCGAGAACGCGACCGATCTGCTCACTGGCCAATCTGTGGCAGACAGCCTGCGCCTTGAGCCGCTGGGCGTCGCGATCCTGCTGACGGAGAACCAAGAGCCTAACGAAAGAACCTAGAACCCAGAACCAAGAACCTAACCGAGAACAAAGGAACAAACGAACCAAAGAACAAAAGCAAGTACCACCATTCCCCCTCGCCTATCACAATGGGAGAGGGGGGGCTGCGTTAGCAGCGGGGGTGAGGACCTACCAACGAACAAACGAACAAGAGAACAAAGGAACAAACGGGCTTCGATCCTTCCCCCTCGCCTATCACAATGGGAGAGGGGGGCTGCGTTAGCAGCGGGGGTGAGGGCCTACCAAACGAACAAACGAACAAGAGAACAAAGGAACAAAAAGCAGACAGATCGTTTGTTCCTTTGTTCCTTTGTTTGCCCGCAGGGCACAGGAGCATTCATGAACGATCCACGGCTGACGATTCGCACGGACTCGCCGATCGGCACGATCTCACCACGATTGTACGGACACTTCGCCGAGCATCTTGGCCGCTGCTGCTACGATGGCCTCTGGATCGGCAATCAGCACGGCAACATTCCCCACAAGCAGGGCTTTCGCAGCGATGTCATGCAGGCGCTGCAAGCGCTGCCGGTGCCGCTCCTGCGCTGGCCGGGCGGCTGCTACGCCGATCACTACCACTGGCGCGACGGCATCGGGCCGGCGGCGGAGCGACCCAGCCGCCTGGGCATGTCCTGCGATCTTCAGGTCGAGGACGACAACAGCCTCGGCACACACGAATTTCTCTGGCTTTGCGCACAGCTCGGAGCCGAGCCCTACCTGGCCGGCAACGTGGGCAGCGGCACTCCTCAAGAGCTATGTGACTGGCTTGAGTACTGCAATAGCGCCGTGCCGACGACTTTAGCTCGTATGCGCGCCGCCAACGGATCGCCCGAGCCGTTCGGCGTGAAGCTGTGGGGCGTGGGCAACGAAAACTGGGGCTGCGGCGGCAACTACGATGCGGCGACCTACGCCCGTGAGTACGTGCGCTACGCGACCATGCTGCGTCATGTCGATCCGAGCGCCGAGCTGGTGGTCTGTGGTCATGAGAACGAGTGGAACGTCGAGCTGCTGGCGACGATCGGCAGCCGCATGCAGCTGGTCGATCACCTGTCGATCCACCGCTACTGGATCAACGGCGGGCCCGAGACCGAGTTCGACGAGCAGAGCTACTACGCGCTGCTGGCCGAGGCTCACGCGACCGAGATGTTTGTGCAGCGGACAGCAGAGATTATCGGCGATGCAACCAGCGGAAAACATCGGGTCGGCATTGCGCTGGACGAGTGGGGCGTGTGGCATCCCGAGGCGCGGCCGTGGGGTCCCGGCAGCGATGTGACACGCCGCGCGCCGGTGACCTACGAGCAGGCCAACACACTGCGTGACGCGCTGGCAGCGGCGATCGCGCTCGAAGGCTTTCATCGTCAGTGCCACGTGCTGACGCTGGCGAATCTGGCGCAGATCGTCAACGTTTTGCAGGCCGTAGTGATGACCGACGGCGCGCAGATGTGGCTCACGCCGACCTATCATGCCCTGCGGCTGCACACGCCGCACATGGGCGCAGCCGCACTGCCGGTAGAGATCGAGCAGGGCGCAAGCCTGGCCGATCGATCGCCGGCTGTCAGCACTACAGCTTCGCGCACACGTGATGGTATCGCCGTGACGCTGATCAATCGCCACTTCGATCAGCCGGCCGCCGTACGCTTCACCTGCGACGACGCGCCGGATCAGGCACGCGGCGAGATCTTGACCGCCGATCGACCGCAGGCCGGCAACAGCGCCGCCGATCCCGATCGCGTGGCTCCGGTGACGCTAACAGTTGACCGTGATCGTCGCGATGGCTGGCGCGTCGATCTGCCGCCGCACTCGCTCGCGACGATCGTGCTGCGCCAGGCGTAGGCTGACATGATCGATGATCTACAACTCTGGTACGCGCAGCCCGCGCGGGAGTGGGTCGAGGCGCTGCCGATCGGCAGCGGGCGGCTAGGCGCGATGGTCTTTGGCGGCGTCGAGACTGAGCGGCTTCAGCTCAACGAAGACACGCTGTGGTCGGGTGGGCCGCGCGACTGGAATAGTCCGCGTGCGCTTGAGGTGCTGCCCGAGGTGCGGCGGCTGATCGCGGCCGGTGATTTTGTGGCCGCCGACGGTCTGTGCCGCCAGATGCAGGGGCCGTTCAACCAATCCTACCAGCCGCTCGGCGATCTCAACCTCCACTTCGAGGTCGCCGCGCCGCCCACGCGCTACCGCCGATCGCTGGATTTGCACACGGCGCTCGTCCAGGTGCAGTACCAAGCCGGCGGCGTTATGTTCACTCGCGAGGTCTTCGCCAGCGCGCCGGATCGCGTGATTGTGCTGCGTCTCAGCGCGGATCGTCCGGGCCAGATCAGCTTCACGGCCAGCCTCACCACTCCACATCGCCACCGGGTCGCGGCGCGCAACGGCGGATTGACGCTGACGGGCAAAGCTCCCGCGCATGTCGTGCCGAGCTACGACAGCGCCGCCGATCCGGTGCTCTACGACGAGAACGGCGAGGGTATGCGCTTCGATGTGCGCGTCGAGGCGCGCTGCGAGGGCGGGCAGATCACAACAGCCGACGACGCGCTGCGCATCATCCACGCCGACGCCGTGACGCTTGTGCTCAGCGCGACCACCAGCTTTAGCGGCTACGATCGATCGCCGGGACGTGACGGCTGCGATCCGGCCGTGCAGTCGGCGGCGGCTCTTGAGGCCGCGTGCGCCCAAAGCTACGCTCAGCTCCGCGCAAAGCACACCGCCGATCACGCGGCGCTCTTCAGCCGCGTCATGCTGGATCTCGGACGCACGGAGGCTGCGGATCGGCCGACCGATGAGCGCATCCGCCGCTGGCACGATGCAGATGATCCACAGCTGGTGACGCTGCTGTTTCAGTATGGCCGCTACCTGCTGATCGCATCGTCGCGGCCGGGCACGCAGCCGGCCAATCTTCAGGGCATCTGGAACGATCAGATTCGGCCGCCGTGGAGCGCCAACTGGACGCTGAACATCAACGCCGAGATGAACTACTGGCCGGCCGAGGTCGCCAACCTGGCCGAGTGCCACCAGCCGCTCTTCGATCTGATCACCGAGCTAAGCCTGACTGGCCGCGCAACCGCCGCTACCAATTACGGCTGCCGGGGCTGGGTCGCGCATCACAACACGGATCTGTGGCGGCAAAGCGCGCCGCCGGGCGACTACGGGCGCGGCGATCCCATGTGGGCGATGTGGCCGCTGGGCGGTGCCTGGCTCTGCCTGCATCTGTGGGAGCACTACGCGTTTGGCGGCGATGAAGCGTTTCTTCGTCGTGTCTACCCGCTGATGCGCGGCGCGGCCGAGTTTTGCCTCGACTGGCTGATCGAGGAGCAGCAGGGCCATCTGGTGACAGCGCCTTCGACATCGCCTGAAAATACGTTCACCACAGCGGACGGCCAAACCGCGAGTGTGAGTCAGGGCTCGACCATGGACCTGGCGATTATTCGCGAGCTGTTCAGCAGCTGCATCGCGGCGGCGCAGATCCTCGGCACCGACGATACATTCAGGACACAGCTGGAGTCCGCGCGCAGTCGTCTGCTGCCGCCGCAGATCGGGCGGCTGGGCCAGCTTCAGGAGTGGTCCCGCGATTGGGACGATCCAGCCGATCAACACCGGCATGTCTCACATCTATTCGGGCTGCATCCGGGACAGCAGATCACACGCCGTGATACACCCGAGCTATGGGCTGCGGCGCGGCGCTCGCTTGAGCTGCGCGGCGACGGCGGGACCGGCTGGTCGATGGCCTGGAAGATCAACTTTTGGGCACGGCTGCACGACGGCGATCGCGCCTACCGGATGCTGCAAAACATGCTCACGCTGGTGCAAAACCACGAAGTTTCGGGCGAGGGCGGGGGAGTGTATGCCAACCTGTTCGACGCGCATCCGCCGTTTCAGATCGACGGCAACTTTGGCGTGACGGCCGGCATCGCAGAGCTGCTGCTGCAAAGCCACGCCGGCGAGCTGCATCTGCTGCCGGCGCTGCCATCGGCCTGGCCACACGGCAGCATCAGCGGGCTGCGGGCGCGCGGCGGCTTCGAGGTCGATCTGAGCTGGCGCGCGGGCAGGCTTAGCGCCGCAGCTATTGGCGCAACACAGAGCGGGCCATGCACAGTACGCGTCGCTGCACCTGTGCAGATCTCGCTCGATGGCGCGCCGGTCGAGGTTCAAGAAATCGAGCTGGGAGTCGTTTCTTTTCAGGCCGAGGCGGGGCGCAGCTACCAGATCGCGCCGTCCGAGCCGAACATGCTTCACGAGGCATAGTCCATCAGGGCGTGATAAATCACGCCCTGATGGTGACGATGAGCGTCATTGATGTTTGGAATACTTCTCTACGTGCAATCAATTGACACGGATAATGATTAAATGGGCGACGTTCGTCAATGAAACGTTTGTAGGGGCGTGATTCATCACGCCCTGACGAATAATTGATTATGGATCAATCATCAACGGGACGTCGTGTGTACGACCTGTTTTCTGTGCGCTGCTCCAGCACCATCGGGAACTCCTCCGAGATGCTCACCCACGTACCACGCCCGATCACCAGGTGATCCAGCACCTTGACGCCCAGCATCTTACCCAATGCTTGCGCATGCTGTGTAATAAACATATCTTCCGCCGAAGGCGTGGGATCGCCCGAGGGGTGGTTATGGACGATGATGATCGCCGAGCTGTTGCGGCGAACCGCCTCATGAAACAGCTCGATCGGCCGGATAGGAATCTCCTTGAGGCTACCCTGGTAGATGGTCTTGATCGTCTGAATGCGACCCTTGGTGCTCAGATAAACGACGCGCAGCTGTTCCTGGGTGAGCGCGCCCATCTCTACCAGCAACAGCGCGGCCACATCTGATGGTTGATTAATACGCTCGCCAGGGAGCGGTCGCAGCACCGCCGCCAGCACGTTCATGATCGCCTGAACTTCGGGCGGCGGCTGATCGTCGATCAGCGCCTCATGGATCGCGTCGACGTCGCGGGCGGCGAGATGCTGCAAGCGCCGCAGGCTGACGTACGGCGCAAGCGCAGCGCGCAGAATTTGCTCCGGCGTCGGCGGGGTAGGCTTGCGTTTGCGTGTGGTTGTAGCCTTCTTGGCTGAGGATGCTGCGTCTTTCATCGCAACACCTCGTGGAAGAAGAACCTAGAACCTAGAACCCAGAACCTAGAAGCACCGAACGAGGAAGCAGGAGAAGAACTACACAAGGAAGGAGTACAACCAGGGGTAGGCGAACGATGGGTGGCGGAATCTGCAACCAACGGCGAGCATGGTACAATCGACGATACGGCCATGACAGGTGCTCCTGTTGTGGTCTAGGTTCGCCTTTGGTGCTCTGTACACCGGGGCGAACTGCTGTGTTGTGCGCCGATTATACGCCACGCACGATCATTTTGTCCAGCGTACGAAAACAACGCGAATAGCGCATCAGAATGCGGTAGAGCAAGCTTTTCTGAGCAAAATCCAGGCGGAAAAGACGCGGAAAATAAGGAAGAACCTAGAACCTAGAACCAACGAAGAACAAAGGAGAAGAAGCACAGGTTTTGGCAAACCTTCCCCCTCTCCTATCGCAATGGGAGAGGGGGCGGGTGCCCTCTGGGCGTGGTGAGGGCCTGATCAAGAACCCACAATCTACATAGCTGCGGATGTCTAACCCAACTCCGTGGATCACTAATCCAACTTCGTGGATCGTTGACCCAACTCCGTGGATTACGACTACACAATCGTGGGTTACGACTACACGACTGTGTATTACTAACCCAACTCTGTGTAGGTCTAACACACTCGCGTGTATTACTAACCCAACTCTGTGTAGGTCTAACACACTCGTGTGTAGCTTATTGTGCTACGGCGCGTGTAAGAGGCGTATGCGCTACGCCCCTTACCATCGACATGGGGAAGCTTAATCGCCGAAGTAGCCGGTGCGGTAGCCCTGCGTGCGGGTTATCTCGATCATGTGGAAAGTATCGTCGGCGGCGTCGGGATTGACCAGCATCAGATCTGACTGGCGCGGCGCGCGATTGCCGAAGTAGGCGTCGTCCAGCACAACCGTCACTTCGCGCCACTGGCCGGAGTTAGTCTTGGTGACAGTGATCGCCGTTTGCTCGGCATTATCGATCGCGTCGTACTTGAGCGACCAGGTGTCGCTGCCTTGATCAAGATAGACTACACGCACCGTCACGGGATACGCGCCGCTCAGCGGCTGGCCGAAGAAAAAGCGATCGTCGATGTCGAAGAACATCGTCTGCTTGCCGCTGGCCGCATCAGTTCGGCGGGCAAATCTGCCGTACGCCTGCTCCTGCGATCCGACGCGCCACAAACCCTGGCTGGTCTCATTGGGATCGCGCTGTGAGAGCCACATCTCATAGTTGCCGGGATAGATACGCCAGCCGATGTCGTTGAGGGCGTCCCAGCTCGTGCGATTCATCGCGTCCATATCGTTCTGCTGGGCGCCGTAGGCCGAGAACTCGTCTAGAATCCGCTGGTAGCGCACGCGGTTACGACCGCGATCCTCCTCGCCATACAGATCTTCGGGGAAGCGCTCGGTATCTGCTACGTCCAGGCCATCGCGCAGCGCGATCCAGACGCCGGTGCTGTCGCGCGGATCTTTGAAGCCCGCATACTTAGCAAAAAAGGCGAAGCTTTCGGCAAAGGCGGGATTCTCCAGGTCTTCGTCCAGGATATTGTGCATATCCATTCCGGCGTGCAGATCCCAGAGATTGGTCCAGTACATATTCCACAGCGGCGCCTCGGCAAACCAGCCCTGATCCGTCAGATCCATCTCGGAGCGCGAGCGGTGCGCCCGGCCATTACGGAACTCGCGCACGGGCTGCCACAGCCAGGAGCCGGAAGCGGCATCGGGATCGGTAAACTCGCGATTGTTCTGGTAGCGATCGCCGAGCCGGCCATACTTAACCCACACGCCGGGCAGCTCTGCCAGCGCCCACTCATGCATCGCCGGGCCATCGCCGGTGTTCAGCAGCACATGCATACGCGGGCTGAAGCTCTGGTACTGCGCGTAGTAGAACACAAACATTTCTTGCTGGTACGCGACCCAGGTCTCGTGGTCGATCTCGTAGGGCGTGCCCTCGCCCCACCACGGATCGCCCTCGCCCGTGCTTGTGCCGGCCTGCGTGTAGGGATGCGGATCGCCCGATGCGCCGACGGGGCCTTGAATGCCGACAATTTTATGGTAGCTCGGCAGCGTCGAGTCGGTGTTGAGCTGGTTGAGATGCTGGGCAACTGTAGTGATCATGCGCTTGAAGTAAAAGCGAAACTCGCCGACATCATCGCCGTCGCCATCGTTGTTATTATCGTTCACGTAGTAGGCAAAGCTGCTGCCGTCACGGTAGTTACTCCTGACCTCGGGCACGCCCGCCTGGTAGATCCAGGCCGGATTGCGACGGCCGGTGTAGACCATCACCATCACATACAGGTCTTTTTCCACAACCTCGTTGATCAGGCGGTCCAGCGCGGTCCAATCGAACGTGTTATCGGCCAGCTCGATCTCTTCCCAGCCGATCGCGACGACGTGGCCCTTGTACCACGGCCGGTCTACTCTGCTCACGCCGGTGCCCCAGATGCCCCAGATGCCGGGATAATCGGGCTTGCTCAGCGCGGTATCGCCTGGCCCGGCGG
>DASWTW010000066.1:0-14883 GCA_036401895.1 Herpetosiphonaceae bacterium
GCGTACTGCTGCTGCTCTTCCTCACTTAAGTTCCAGCGATGCGCGTCGTTAAGCAAGGCGATCATTGCCAAACAGCGGTTCCGGCGATCGAGCGGCTGCACCATGCCTGATACCCTTTCATTGTGTCTAGATATGTTGATGGGGACAACAAACGAATGCTGGAATAGATTCTCAAACAGCACCGTGTTGAGCTCCAAGGTTTGGGGGGATGTAGTTGCTGTTGTGCCTCAGGCGCCTCTGAGGTACGTATGGTCCTTATTATACTCTTCACACCGCTTACGAAATTGCAATTTTCTTGCGACACAAAAACATGCAAGCGAAATGTTTCTTAATTGCTACTAAGAACAGTAGAGATCGGCAAGCAGGTTCAAGAATCAGCTCAGGTGTGCAGCTCAGGCTAGCAAGCACCTTGTATCAATTGTCTACTGTTCTGCTTGTATCGGTTCAACTACTCAGGAGAGAAGGGATTGCATGAGTGACACGAAAGCCCTCCCCGAAGTGATGACGGCCGACGAAGTTGCCAACTATTTGCGCGTGAGTAAAACCACAGTTTGCAGGTGGTGTAAGGATGGCAGACTCAGCGCTTTTCGGATCGGGCGTGGATGGCGAGTCCAAAGAAGTGATTTAGAAAATCACATCCGCCGTGCTGCGCAGCCTGCTCTATTGGTAGAAACGACGAATTCGCTAGAACGAAACGTGTGATAGTTGGACGTATCTTGCCCGATCTCGTGCGCTATGCCGGTGTTTGATACGCGTACCCTCAGTCTGTCGATCCCAGCTCGATAGTGATTAATCAACATTCTAACACTGCCTGACCGGCGGAGTCGCTGGCCTCGTCATCCTACGTGAGACACGAGGCTGTGCTGCGGTCGTTCATGCTTTTACATGAGCAGATCGGTAGTAAGCCGCCGCAGCGTCATCGGCAGCAGAAGGACGAGCCTGGAACGCCGGCAGGAGTCTGTACTGAGCAGAAGCATAGCTTCGTCTGCGGCAGCGCTTGGCAGCGCGATGTTGTCGTAGGGCGCTGAGCACAGCCCTGGCACTTCATCGACGGCGAGCGTTGTCTGAGGCGGGGTGCGGGATTCTAGTGGATGCAGGAATTGGTAGTCGTACTGCCTCTTCATCAAACCACGGCAGCACTATTTGCTCTGGCAGCTAACAAGCACGAGTCGATCCTGAAGTCACTCTGGAAATTAATGTAGATGTCTTGAAAAAACTGGCCCGCTGTGCTGATTGCCGCTGTCGTCGAACAGCTTCTCCTTCTGCGCGCTATCGAGCAGCGATGTGTATCTCGCTATCAATTCAGCAGAACAGGAAAACCTATGTTGAACAAAGGGCAGCCGACGCACCAGCGGATGCATGAGCGGAACGGAACCGAGTCTGTATTGCCAGGCGCGACGACATCTTTTGCGGGCAGCTCCGCCTCGGGCTTTCAGCATCCGATCGATACGATTCAAATCCAGATCCGTCCAGCGCGATCAGATCCTGATACCTATCAGTTCACGCTGTTTCAACCAGGCCTGTCGGTGATGCGTGGTCCATCGCGTCTATGCAGGCTGATCACCGATGCTGATATCCAGGCGATCCGGCATGAGGTTGAGGCGGAGATTCAACTTTTCCATCAGCTGGCAGCGCTCAGCATGGCGACGGCACCGCTGGATCTGAAAAACCTGCTCGCGCTTGGGCGGCGTATCGCCGGGCTGCTGCCGGCTGCGGCTCAGCAACGCCTGGCTGAATCGGTTCGGCGGGCAAAGCAACTGCGGCGCGCCCTAAAGATCTTGCTGGAAGTCGCGCCCGATGCCGGACATCTGCTGGCTGTACCCTGGGAATTGCTGGTACTGCCGGTAGCTGAGGGTGATGCCGATGCCGGCGGTGAGTTTTTGCTGCTGAACTACGATATTGCGCTGGTGCGCCAGGTTCAAAGCATTGGCCACAATACGGCGCCGATGATCGACACGCCGCTTACTGTGCAAGCCTTCATTGCGGCTCCGATCGACGGGCAGCCGATCGATATTGAGCGCACGCGGACAGCGCTCATGGCTGCGCTGTCGAAAGAAGCGGCGGCGCGCAGCTGGTATGCGGGTCCGGCGACCTTGATGAAGCTGAATGAGCGGCTGCGTACGGCCCAGCCGCAGATTCTCCATCTGCTGTGCCATGGCGATCAGCAGGATACCGGCTATGGCCTGCGCAATGATCTGCTGTTCACGCATCAGGATGGGCTGGTACATCGTGTCAGTGCGTTTGACCTTGCGCCGACGTTGACACTCGCGCCGAGCTTACAGCTGGTTGTGCTCCAGGCGTGCTACTCCGGCAGCATACCTTTGTTGGATCACTCACACAGTGATGATCGTCCCGAGCGCTCGGCACTCGAAAGTATTGCGCTCTCGCTCGTACGTCAGGGTATTCCCGCCGTGATTGCCATGCAGGGCCCGGTCGGCCAGGATGCGGCCGGCGTGTTTGTGCAGCGGCTCTACGAAGTTCTCGCCGAGGGTGGCAGCCTGGAGCGAGCTGTCGCCGTGGGCCGGATTGCCATGCAGGCGACCAATGCGTGGATCGACTGGAGCTTGCCGGTGGTGTACCAGGGCAGCGGCTATGTCGACGTTTCGACATGGTACACGCGCCTTGCCGACCGGGCTCACGCTGCCATCGGCGATCAAGCGGTGCAGCGCACGATCCGATCGTCGTTGATTGTGTGGGCCGTCCTGCTGCTGATCGTCGGCGTGACCCGCTGGCTGGCGAATCGCGGCGCTCAGGTGCTGGAGCCTACAGTACTGCTCCTGCCGTTGCAGATCTGGGCCTGCGCCGCCTGTATCATCCCGTCGATTGTCGCCGTCATGCAGCGTGATATGCGCCGGCGCGCAAGCCTGACTCCGGCGCTCCATCGTGCCGTGGTCTATACGCAATGGGTCGGCGCGTATCTTGGCTATGCGCTCGGGGGTCTGATCGGTCTGCTGGCGCTGGCAACGCTGTGGATCTTGGGATTGTTTTCGATCATGCCGGAGCCGCTCGCCTGGACGCTCTTTGTGAGCGCAGTCATGGGCGCTTTCGTGAGCAGCTACATCGTGTCGCGATCGCAAGCGCGGTCCGCACGGGCGATCGTGCCGCTCCATCCAGAGCTGCGAACTCTGCGGTGGGTGCTGCCGGTGATTGCCGTGATGCTGGGGCTGGTGCTGTCGCCGCTCATCATGCTGATGCTGCCAGCGCATCCTTTCGCGTTTCTGCTGACTCCCGGCCCGAGCGCGCTGGCCTTCGGCGCCACGCTGATCTTGTTTGTGCTGAGCCTCGGAAAATAGGCTCGGCTGTGTATGGCTCCCAGATACAAGGAGGCCTGAGATGCGCTCGTATTAATCCGTTCACGCTGCCCTCGGAGACGAACACGCGCTTTGTGCTGCTCGTCGTCGCGACGCGGGCGAACCATCGCGGCGGTCTCGCGCGAAGGTGAAGCAGGCGGATGCGGGATCGTCCTGTATGCCATCCGGGCCAATGGCGATCTCGATGGGCAGTGGACCGCGTTCGGCGGCTCAGAGATCGGAGCGTGCGTCTGGCAAGCGGTAGCCGTCTGAGCCGGGCTGTAACGGAGGAACTATGCATAGGTACACGGAAGCTGAGCGACAATTTTTACTCCGCTTCTCACAGGCGATCATTGCCGGTGTGGCTCCTGAGGAGCTGGTTTTTTTCTCTGAGCTGGCGGAAGAATATTTTGCAGATCCGACGCCGCCCAAACTCAGCCACACGCGCGGCAGCGATCCAGCGGGCGTGGGCTTGAACGACCTGCTGTCGCTGGCAACGCCCGCCGCTCTGGCGATGGTGAACACGGCGCTGGGCTATCTTCAGCAGAACACTGTCGCCGGCTCTCCGCCCAGAGACGCGGTGCCGTCGGCGCAAACAATCCGTGTCGTGCTCCAGGTTCCAGAGCAGCGCCAGGAGCTAGCGCAGCTGGTCGTGCATACCGGCACGGAGTTTCTGATTCCAGCCAGAGTTGCGGCCGAGATGTCGGAGCTTTTGATCACGGCGCTGCTGGAAGATGAGCAGCGGAAGGCGCGCGCGATCAATGGGTGGCTTGCCGACCATGATCCACAGGTGCCGCTCGCGCGCAGCCAGACGTACACGCTGCATTTTAATGTCGCGCTGCCACGTGCGGATACGCTCAGCACTGCCGCAGGCATCGATGCGCTCACCGAAGCGCTGCCGCCCGACCAGGATACGCTGGAGGTCACGGTGCTGCTGGAAACCGAGGACTTCGTCGTCCAGAGCACCGGCACGCAAACGCTGCACGTTCCCCGCACCGGCCCATCCGACAGCGTGAGCTTCGCGATCACGCCTACACGCACAGGCGCGGGCGTCGTCAAGGCGTTCTTCTCGGTCGGCAACCACATTTTTCAAAGCATGACGCTCACCATGCAGGTGCAGGAGTCGCTGGCGGCATATGCTACGCCGGCAGCTTTGATCGTGGAAACGCGCGGAATCGATCTGGTCAGCGCCGCGCAGCTGCCGCACGCATCCAGGAGCATGAGCCTGATCGTGACCGAGCGTGAGTCAGGGTATCAGATGATTGTTCTGGGCGATGGCGGCGTGCGGCGCGTGTTTATCAATATCAGTATGGCGCAGGTGACCGCGCTGACGAGCCGCGCGCGCGAGGTGCTGCACGAGATTGTGTATTATCGCTACGGGAATCACGAGCAGCAGCAAGATCTTGAGATTCCCGAGGACACCCATACCGCGACTCTGGAAAGTCTGGTGAATCTGGGCACCTATTTGTATAACAGCCTGTTTTATCACGGCCAGGGCGAAGATGCGCGCGCAACCGGCGATCTCCTGCGCACGCTGATGCGCGAGCACCGCTTTCATATTCGTATCATCGCTGATCGTTTTGTTTTTCCCTGGGTGCTGCTGTACAGCCGCGAGCGGCACGAGCCGATCGATGCCGATGGCTTTTGGGGCTTTCAGCATCTGATCGCCTGCATGCCGGAGTTTAGCCAGCCCAAACCGATTCAGTTTAGCCCGCGCATCGAGCCTGGCGCGGCGCTGAATCTGAGCTTCGTCTACGATGCGAATCTGGATCTGAACAAGAGCAGCCAGCAGCAAATGGTTCGTCGTCAGCGCGAGTTTTTTAGTGGGTTGCCCGGCGTAGTCGTGCATGACTGCGCGGATCGGCTGTCGCTTTTCAGGCTGCTCCAACATCCCGCCGATCCGCCGCACATCATCTATTTCTACTGTCACGCCGCCAGCTATCTGCCAAACGATGTGCCGGGCGTCGCCGGATCGTCGCTCCAGCTCACGGACGGCTCGGTCACGCTGTTCGATCTGGAAAGCGCGCTGCCCGCTACGCTGCCGCCCTTCAAGCACTCACCGCTGGTTTTTATCAACGCCTGTGAAAGCGCCAAGCTGACCTCGTATTTCTACGCGGGCTTTGTGCCCTATATGATTGCGCGAGGCGCGCGTGGCGTTTTAGGAACCGAGGTCGATACGCCGCTGTATTTTGCGGCAGCCTTTGCTCAGGAGCTGATCGCGCGGCTTGTGCAGGGTAATACGACGCTCGGAGAAATTGTGCTGGATCTCCGGCGGGAATTTTTGCGCGAAAAGCGCAATGTGCTGGGCTTGCTCTACACGTTGTACAGCAGCAATGATATAACGATCATGCGTCCATGAGCGGCCCGTAGCAGCGCCCGGTAAGCGCGCAGCCTTATTCGGCGTTGGGCTGCGCCGTGGTCTCAGCACAGCTCACCGCCATCTGATCGGCTGTTCGAAGCTGCTCCAGGGTAAAGCCGGTTAGCTCGGCTATTCCATGCTCGTCGGTGGTAGCGCTATACACCTGCTCGCCCAGGTGGAACTGGACATGCCACGTGGCCGGTCGCGAGCCCTCGCGGATCGTCACGGCGAGCGCTGGCTGTGCTGCGCCGAGCTTCAAGACGACCGAGACAAAGGGATTGCCGGCTAGCTCGGGAAGCTTGGCAGTGAAGAGCTGGATCTGCGGCCCTTTCCCCAGCGTTTCGACCGCCGGTCTAAAGGTGAGCATGGCGATGTCGAGTGCGAAGCGGCGCTTCAAGCCCTGGAGCACGCGGATCACCACCGGGCCGCTGCGCCGTCCGGGCGCGAAGATCGCGGGCGGCGTAACGTTCGCGGGCGGCAGCTCGACCTGCTCGTTGGTGAGCGCTGCAAGGTTTTCTGACAATGCCTCGTAGAGATCGGTACAGTCGGCACAGTGATCGAGATGCTGGAGCAGCGCAGCATAGGCCGGTATCTGATCCACATCGACGCCGGCGCGCTCGTCGTCGACCAGGCCTGGCAGCTGCTGCTGCGCCTGCTCACAGCTCAGGTCATCCGCTGCATTGAACAGCCCTTGCAGGATCGAAGCGGCTTCCTGCCCGCTGCGTGGTTTACGATTCATCGTCATCTGCTCCTGCCTCAGAAGGTTCATCTGCTTCCGTGAGCCTGCGCAACATACCACGGAACTGCTCATCAGCCTCAAGCCGCTGAAGCGCCCGACTCTTGGCTATTCGAATCCGATGCGGCGACAGTCCGAGATCCTCGGCGATGTCGCGAGGTGGGTCGCCCAATACCAGCCAGCGCAGAAAGACCTGTTGCTCAAGAGGATTGCTGAGCCGCTGGCGGATCTCCCGGACCAGTGTTGCCATGAGTGTATCATGCTCGACAACTGCCGTCATGTGACCGGGCGCGGGCAGCTCCTCGACGAGCTGCTCACCGGCACTGCGCGCGCTGCTGTTGCGGTAATCGCGCCAGGCGGTACGCAGAATCATGATCGCCCAGGCCAGCAGGCTTTCCGGCGATGCCAGCGCGGGCAGGCGTTCCAAAATACGGGCTACGGTCTCCTGCGCCAGATCCTGCGCCTCGGCATCGCTCCACCCATCTCTGAGCGATAGCCGGAACATTGCGATCCACAGCTCGCCGCCGGCCTGATTCGAGCGCCTTTGCAGACCACGGTAGAGCAGCGCACTGTAGGTACGTTGAATGGCGATGCGTGGATGTGCGCTCGTGTTCGGTCCTTCCAGTCGACGAAGCTCGGCGACGACCTGATCCAGGAATACGTCTTCGTCGGCTACCAGCGACCAATCATTGCGCCTCGCCAGCTGTCGCCACAGTGCTTGTAGCTCATCTCGCTCCGGCGCGCTCACATGCTTGATCCTTTCTGGGGGACGGCTCCCTGAGAAGAAAGCCCGCCAACGGAGCGTCGACGTCGTCGACTCTCGCCTGTCTCGCTGCGCCTGCTGCTTGCCGTTTCATATCATCTGCCTCACATGCCGGAAGGAGTTGCAAAACCAGAAGGCTATGCTATGCTATGATGCATAAAATTCCTCTATGTTCTTTAGTTTCCATTACCCGGGATTTCGCCTGCTCAGCCGCTCGGATCTGCGTGTTTGGAGAATGGGACGACGATGCTACCGCCATCAGACCTGATCCCACCTGCCTGTCGGCGATTGTTAGCGCTTGCGGAGTGCGATCCGCGCCGCGTTCTGCCGCTGGCGCGTCGGGCGCTGGGCCAGGCTCAGAGCAGCGGCGATTCCGCTATGCAGGCCTGGGCAACCTATACAGTGGGCTGGACGCTGCTGCGCTGGGAGCGCTTGAGCGAAGCGCAGACCGTGCTGCGGCAAGCGCTCGATGCATTTACGGCGACACAGATGGCGACTCCGGCTTTGTATGCGCGCGCGGGTTTGTTGATCGCGGCGCTGCTGCAAGCGGGCAAGTCTGCGCTGCTGAGCGACTGGGAAGAGCTAGCGGTTGCTTTTGAGGCGCAGGGGTTGCCGCTGGCCACTGCCCAGGCCCGCTTTCATATCTGCTGGCTGCTTAATATTCTTGGGCGGCCCTATGACGCGCTGGCATTGGCGGATACTATTCGTCCGCTGCTGATGCAGGCAGGCGCGCCCCGTGATCAAGGTCGTCTGCTCCGTGTGATGACTGTTGCCTACGGTGATTGCGGTCAGCTGGATCAGGCCAGCGCGGCGATTGAGGAGGCGATCGCGTGCTTTACTCGCCGCCCGATACCTGGAGCCGTGGCCCTACACCACATGCCGATCGAGCTGGCGCGCTGCTGGCTTGAGCGCTCATGGCTGCTCCAGCGACGTGAGCGCTTTACACCAGCGCTAGAAGATCTTCAGCGCGCCCGGGCGATTTTTGCCCGGCATGAGCTGCCGATGCGCCTGGCGTTTTGTGATGAGCATATCGGCCTGTTGCAAAGTCGCCTCGGCCACTACGATCAAGCGCTGGCGGCGACGGTGCGCGCCCGAGCCGTGTTTGCGGAGATTGGCCGGGCCGATGTTGTGGCCAACTGCGATATGCATGTCGGTATCATCGCCTATTACTGCGGCCTGTTCGAGCTGGCGCTCAGCGCATATCGACGCGCACAGCTGATCTACGCCGAACAAGGTATTGAGCGCCTGTCGGCCGTATGCCAGCGCAACATTGCCCTGGTGCGGCGCGCGCAAGGCGAGCTGGCCGAGGCGCTGGAGATTTTGAGCGCGCTTAAAGCCGCCGCAGAGGCCCGTGGCGCGGATCTGGAGCTGGCCGAGATCGTCGGGGCAGAGGCGCAAATTCTGCACGATCTGCACGAAGACGCGGCGGCGCTCCCGCTGCTGCAACGCGCCGAGGCGATTTTTGATGCCCACCAGAATCTGGCGTCGGTCGGCAAGTGCCGCCTGGAGCAGGGCTGGCTTCAGCTTGAGCAGCAGCGGCCTGAGGCGGCGGCAGCCTGTTTCGAAGCTGCGCGCCAGCCCTTGAGCGATCGCCCAATCTATCTGTGGCGGCTAGAGTACGGCCTTGGTCGCTGCGCGGCGCTGCTGGACCAGCCCGAGGTCGCGCTGGCATATTACCAGCAGGCCAGCGCTATGCTCGCGAAGTTGCGCCGGGTTTCCAGCGAACATGCCTCCAGCGGTATTTTTACGCAGGCGCGTCAGCTCTTCACCAGCGCGATCCAGCTGGCGGTGCAGTGTGATAATCCGCTGGCGATCCTTGAGCTGACCGAGCAGCAGCGCTCGCTGGCGTTTCAGCAGCAGCTGACCGCGCCTACCTTCCTGCTCAGCCCTGAGCTTCAGCCGAGCTATGAGCAGCGCCGGGAGCGTCTGCGTGAGCTGAGCGCACGATCGAGCGTGGCGACGAGCGCTGAGCTGAGCGAGGCCGTGAACGCCTATATCGATGTGCTGCTCCAGGCACGACAGCCCGCGCCGGTGCCCAACGATCTGCCGGCTACGCCACTCGATGTGCCGGCGCTGCGGCAGGCGTTAAGCGCGGCCTATCCCCAGGGCTGGCTGGTGGTGGTCTATGTGCCCGGCGAGGCGGATCTGGCGATCGTGACGTTGGACGCCAGCTCGCTGGCGCTGCATACGACGCCGATGGATGCGCGCCTGCACTGGCTGCTGGAGCGTGTTCAGCTGCGTAAGCATCAGATGCACACCTATGCCGATATTCCGTATCTCGAAGGCAAGACCGCAGTTCGCTGGCACATTTTAGCGGAGCTTGGCGATCGGCTGCTGCCGCAGTCGCTCCGCGATCGGCTCGCTCCCGACGGGCGGCTGATTATTATTCCGGGAAGCGTTCTGCACAGCCTGCCGTGGTCGGCGCTGCGTCTCGACGGCTCCTGGCTGGCGGAGCGTGCGGTAGTGCAGCTGCTGCCTAGCTTGAAGCTCTGGCCTACGCTGGCGGCGCGTACGGCTCCCGGTACCGCTGCCTTGCTTGTCGGCTGCGAAACGTTTGGCCCGCGCGCGCCTGCGCTGCCGAACGTGACTCCGGCGCTGGATCTGGTTGAGGATTGCTGGCAGGGTAAGGTCGAGCGTTTGGAGGGAATGGCCGCCCGGCGCGGCGCGCTGCTGGACCTGGCGCGGTCGGGCGAGCTGCGGCAGTACGGGCAGATCCTTTTTGCCACGCACGGCCAGCTGGTTGCGGCGCAAGGATTGTTGGCGCACCTGAAGCTGATCGACGACGATATTTTGTATGATGAGGTTGCGCGATTAGATCTAGACGGAACGATCGTTGTGCTGGCGGCGTGTGAGGGCGCGGTGGGCGAAGTGCTGCCCGGCGAAGAGGTGCTCAGCCTGAGCCGAGCCTTCCTGGTTGCCGGTGCCCGCGATGTGATCGCCAGCCTGTGGCGAATCTATGATCAGACCGTGCTGATCTTGCTGGAGCCTTTATACCAGGCGCTGGCGGGGGGTCGCGATGCCGCGAGTGCGCTGGCTGATGCACAGCGCGCGGTGATAGACCGGAGCCAGCGCGAAGTTGCGGCTGGTGGCGCAGGTCTCTCGCCGCTGGTCTGGGCCAGTTTTTGCAGCATTGGCGTCGGGACTGATTAGAAATCTTGATCGCGCAAGACCTTGAAAACAGGTCAATCAACACCTTCCGGCCAGGCGTCAGCTGTTCCTGGCTCAACCTCCTGATACAGCCAGTCAGGCGCTGTGGATAAGCGCTCAGCCGAGTATGGCGTGGTGCAGATGCCGCGCAGCCAGGAGCGGAGCCGGCGCGCTTCCAGCCTGGCGACAAGCTGCTCAAGCTCGCGCTTAATCCGATCGCCGAGCTCAGGGGCAAGCAGCTGCCGCTCTGTCGCGATGTCTAGCTCATCTTCATCAAGAATCGCGTAATCCTTTTCGTCTGGTGAGGCAAACAGATCGAGATAAAGATCGGTCTGGTAGCACGCGTTGCCCAGGCGCAGAGGCGGTGTTGCAAAATCAAAGCGATAAAGCAAGGTCTGGCCCGCAGCATCGACATGTTCTAAGAGCCGCAGCGGGCGATCTGGCCAGAGCCAGAGCCGGAGCGCCGCCGCCGGCGGACGCGCGATCGTAGCCGTACCTGTCCCACGACGTCCGGTCACCGGCTCCGTATAGCGCGGCCCTGACCAGAGAAAATCGGCGACAAAGGCCGCCGTGTCATCGCGTTGAACCAGCATCTCGCCTGAAGCAGTTGCAACCCCGATCGAGCCGCTCAGGTGTCGCCGCCGGTAATGGTATTCAAAGTGGATCGTCATAGGCTCACACCTGATCTCCCAGTATCGGTTTGAGCGCTGCTAATCTGGCTGATGAGCGCGTTAACCGCAGCTCGGGATTGAAAGGTAACAACTTTTTCAGGCTGGCCGAGCGCCTGTAGCTTTTCCAGCAGCGCTGGTCTGCGCCGATACTGAAACTCAAAGACGCGCTTGTAGATGCGTGGGCCGAATGCATAGCTGATGCGAGCGGCCAGCGAAGCGCGGTACGATTGATACGCCGTCGTATGCAAGCCGAGCAGATTGTTCCAGCCTCGCTTCAAAACGCTGCGTAAGCACACATGCAGCGGCAGGTCCAGAAAGATGACCAGATCCGCTTTGCGCAGCCGCAGATCGACCGATAGCTGGTAGTAGCCGTCGGTGATCCAGGGCTGGCTAGCGAGCATACGCTCCATGTAGGCGACTCGTGCTCCAACGGCGGCATGCTCGCCGAGTGCAGCCGCCATCTGCTGTTGCAGATCGCTCATGCGAATCAAGGGCAGGTTGAGCGCCTGGGCCAGCACCAGGGCCAGCGTAGATTTGCCGCTGCCCGGCGCGCCTAGCAGGCAGATGCGCTCCACATATTGTAGGCGTGCTCGCTCCATATCAAGCCGGTTTGAACAAACTTGCACGGTCTTTGCAGTGGAGACGCTCACGCATGGTGCCCGACCACGTCAGCTGCGCCCCGCGCGCGGCGCTGGCGCTCGACAGCCAGGCTTCGGAAACATCTTCGTGCAGGCCAAGCGGTTCAACCATCTGAGTTTGGAAGGCGCGGTCGAGGTGGGCCAACACCCAGAGCACCGGCTGCACGATACCGTACCGCTGTAGGAGGCGACCAAACTCCGGCGTATGTAGCTCTGGATAGTGCTGCCAGAAGCGGATCACGTCCGAGCATTTGATCAGATTGACGTCCTTCGCGCTTGACGCATCGTTGACGAGCCACGCCTCGCGGAAGAAATGCAGGATCGTGAATATGAAATGGTGCTCCGGGCTGAACACGGGCAGCAGCGCATTGTCGATGCCGGGCAGCGGCTGATGCAGCACCGTGCGGAATGCCTCATCCAGCGGCACCTGGTAGCTGCTGCCGGTCCAGGTCAATGAGTTTGCGACGTCGATCGAGCTAAACTGTATAAATCGGTCGCCGGTCAGCCGTGCGAGCTTGGGTAAATGGTCGGGGCTGAGCTTGTAGGCTAGCATCTCTCGGCGCGAGAGCGGCACAATCTCGCGTGCCAGACGATCGTAGTGGCCGACCTGATAGCCCAGCTCAGCCATAATGTCGAGCATCGCCTGGTTATATGGGGGCGGCGTCATAAAGTCCATGTCGCCCAGCGGCCGAATCCCGAGCCCGCCATAGAGCGTGGCCTCCAGCGCAATACCTTTGGTCGCTACGATCGGCACATCGGCGGCCTGGCATGCACGCGCGATCCGGGCAGCTTCCGCGCGCCAGATCTCGATTGTGTAGCGGTGATGCTCCAGCGCGCCCATGAGATAGTAGCGAATATAGCGCGGGATCATTTTGCCGAGCTGGTGATTGCTTGTCGTCTCGTGGGCCAGGATATAGGCCATGCGGTGTCGTAGCGCCTGATCGAGCAGCTCGCCCCAGTCGAAATCCGGATGTTTCAGCAGCGACTCGATCAAAGGCTGGTGGGCGGTGAAGTCCAGGCCCAGGGTACACACTTCGAGCAGCGCCCACTCGGGGCCAAAGCGTAGATCCGGTTGTTTCTGAAGCTCCATACAATCTCCTGCTACATACGAGCCATAGCTGAAAGCTAGCGCGTCACGGTGGTCAGCCCTTTGATCAGCTCGATCGAGTGCCGGTTGGTCGCCTGGTTTTGATACAGCTTGAACACCTGGATCGTCGGCACAAGGGCTGCCAGCAGCGCCCACAGCTGATCCCTGAGCTGCTGATCATCGAGCGCGAACCAGGACTGTAGATACTCTTGCCCTTGAGCCGACAGATCAAGATACTGCGTCGCCAGATACGCCGCCGCCTCATCGGCGCCAACCGGCACAAGCTCCGAGCGCTCGATGCCTGGCGTGAAGATTGGAATCAGAACGAGCGCGGGCTGCGCAGCGGCGGCAACCGACGCGCCAAACAGCTGCGCCAGCTCGTAGGGCATCAAAAATACCTTTTCTGTGCGTGACGGTAGATCGGCGGCGGTTGTCGTCGCGGTAATCCGGTCCAGATCGGCGAGTTGGGGTTTCGGATAGGTCGTATCGGCTGCTTCAGCCAGCCAGCGGCGCAGCATAGGATCAGCCATGAATGTTCCGACGCGAATTCCGATCTTATGCGGCAGCGCGCCCGCCGCGAGCACGCCGTCTGCCGCGCGCAGCATCAACTTATCGTTGGAAACAAGCTGCGCGTCGCCTGCGGCTAGCAGATTGATCAGGGTGCTTGTCTTACCAGCAAATTTATCGCCGGTCATACACATTGCCGTATCTCCGCTGATACAGCAGGCGGCATGAAACGGTATCCAGCCGCGCTCGATCAGCAAGTATTTGAACAAGCTGCGCATGATCCGCATCGTCAGCATGTGCTGGCTGATCGGATCGCCGGCGGCCAGAAACACGAGCCGGCGCTGCGATTTGGACAGCAGGCAATAGATGTGTCCCTGCGCGTGCCGTCCGCTCGGCTGCTCATAGATCATGTCGGTTTGATCGTCGAGCGGCAGCCGAATATAGCCTGTCTCAGATGGCGTCTGCGACTTCCAGTCTGCAAAGCACTCTTCCAGCAGCCTGAAGAGCGTCGGGCTTTGCGTCGTGTAGATCACAGCATCGGCGCCGGCTCCATGAGAGATTGTGAGATAGCCAGGAATAAAATGTTGCCGCGCCCAATCGATAAAGCCGGCCGTCTCTGGATATAGCGCAATGCTGGCATCCATGTGCTCAAAGCGAAACGATCGGCCGGCGGCTGTAAGCTGCGCCTGTATTTGCAGATATTCTGCGCGAATGCGCTGGTATAAAAGCGTGCTCATGGCTGGTGACTCGTTCGATCGACGAGGACGCCGCCCGGTGACTCGTTCTGCTGGCGGCGGGAATCGCTCCCGGCACGCAGCGCCTCGATCAAACGATTGCTCTGCTGCCGGCTTTGTAACATAATGATCTGCTTCTTGCCTGCTAGCGCCGTAAATCTGCGCTGCAAATCCGCATGATATGCGCGGCGAAAACGCGCGATGCGCCAGTACAAGCGTGGTTTGAAGCAATACTCCAGCCGCGCACGCAGATTGTGCCTGGTCTGCTCATGCGCCGATGTCGGCACAAACAGATTTTTGAGGCCGCGCTTGAGCGCGCTCAGCAAACAGATATATGTCGGCAGATCGTAGTACAGAATGACATC
Organism: Herpetosiphonaceae bacterium; assembly: GCA_036401895.1. Classification (GTDB taxonomy): domain Bacteria; phylum Chloroflexota; class Chloroflexia; order Chloroflexales; family Kallotenuaceae; genus LB3-1. Next base: position 14,298 of record DASWTW010000066.1, read on the forward strand.
GGCGGTTGCGAAGCGCTGCTCGATCGTGCTGGAATAAAACCCATCCGTGATCAGGCGATCGCGTGCGAGGATCTGGCTAAGCTCTGCCTGAAGCTCGGCCGTGCTCGGGGTGCGACCATGCCGGAGCCAGAACGCATACGGGAGATCATCCATCTGGACGATCTGGCGATCGAGGATGGCTGCCAGCCGACGGGCCAGCGTTGTTTTACCGCTGCCGGGCGGTCCTACGATGCAGATATGCCGGCTGGTCGCGATCCGCTCAAGATCAAAAGCTGGCTCAATCATGGTCGCGCTGCTGTGCTTTCCACCGAGGCTACAGGCTCGACCATCGCCAAGGCGGGTGTGCCGGGTGCTTCAAGCATAGCTGAGACGAGATCCACCATTCGTGCCGACAGGTTGCTGATCGTCGCGTCACTGAAGCGATCTTTCCTGATGCGGAGCTGGCAGATAAATGCTCCGCTCGGCTGCTCATACACATTGCAGGTGATGCTGCGCATCATCGGTCTGGTGGCGTACTTCAGCTTGAGCCGCTCGATCTGTAGCTGCTCAGCAGAACCCATGAAGTCGTCTGGACGCTCGTGGAAGT
>DASWTW010000067.1:0-4766 GCA_036401895.1 Herpetosiphonaceae bacterium
TATCCTCAAATATGGCTTCGGCACGACCTCTTTCATCGCGATCATCGCCTTGCTGTGGTTTGTCGCGCGCTGCACCGGCGTACAGGCGTACCGCTTCCTCGTCGCGATGAGCCTGGCGTGGGCGATTCTCTACGTGCTGCACCTCAGCTTCCCCGCTGGCATCTTGTACGCCGAGATCAGCGGTCTGCGGCGCATCACGCTGCCCTGGCAGGAGCAGATCGTCGTCGCTCGCGGCACGCCGCAGCTCTGGAAATTCCTGATCGATCTGTGGTACCTGGTCGTGTTCGCGTTCTTCTTCCAGGCACTCGCGCGACAGTACCAGCGCGGCCAACGCCGCCCGGCGCTCGTGCTGGGCCTCGCGCTCGGGCTGTTCCTCGTGGCCCGCGTCGTGGACACGCTGCTCGTTGTGGGCGTGATCGATTCGCTCTACACCACGCAGTTCGCGTTTCTGGGCATTGTGATTGCGATGAGCCTGTTGCTCTCCCACGACATTGCCACCACCGAAAGCGCACTCCAGATCTATCAGCAGCACCTGCACGACCTGGTTGCGGAGCGGACCAGTGCACTCAAGGACGCCAACCGCCACTTAGCCGAAAAAATCGTCGAGCAAGAGCGGGCCGAGGCCTGCTTGCAGCGCCTCGTGGCGGAAGTTACTGCACTCAAGCAGGTCGCCCACATTGGGATGCGCTTGAACGATCTCACAGCGGCCCTGCACGGCATGAGTGCAACGGCGACCACGCTGTTCGCCGCGCACGGAACCTATATCCTGATCCCCTCGGATCAGGGCACGGACCGGCATCTGCTGTTTGGCTTTGCGCGTGTGCGTGGGCCGGTGGGGCCGCTGCCCCTGGATGTGGCCTTGACCCGCCTGCCGCTCGTGCAAGGGGTGCTGCGTGACGGGCAATCACGGATCGTGTCGGATGTGCAGCCCCACGCCCTGCCGCTCCCCGTCCAAGCCTTCGTCGCGACGCCGCACCGCCAGAGCGTGATGCTGCTCCCACTGGTGATTCGGGGGGGCGTGCTGGGCTGCATGGTCGTGGCCGCCGACCAGATAGACCGCACGTGGACACCCGACGACCTGAGCGTCGCCGAACTGATCGCGAGCGATGTGGCGGCGGCGATTGAAAACACGCATCTGTATCAACACGCCGTCGCGGCACGGGAACGCCTGACGCAGCTGCATCAGGCGGCACAAGCGATGAGCCGGGCGAGCCTCGATCCCGAGCAGGTGTATGCTGAGCTGTATCGAGCGATCAGCCAGCTCCTGCCGAGCGCTGGCTTCAGCATCACCCTGATCGATGCCACGCAGGCCAACGCGCAGGATGTATATCTCGTCGATCACACGGCGCGGCAATCGGGCGACCACTACGTCCTCGCCGGGAGCTTTGCCGCCGCCGTGCTGGCGCGCAATCAGGCGGTGCGCATCGACGACCTCCGTGTTGGCTCACCGCCGCTCCCGGCCTGGCAGCCGGGTGGTGATTCCGACGTGGCCCAGTCGTGCGTGGCAGTGCTCCTGCGCGGCAGCGCGGAGGTCCTTGGCGTGCGGTGTGTCCAGCGGGAGCGGACGTACTCGGATGAGGAGGTCGATCTCCTGGAGCTGCTGGCGGCCCATGGGGCGATCGCGCTGGAACATGCGCGCCGCTATCAGCAGGTCCGCGAGCTGGCGACCCTCGCGGAACGCACGCGCTTGGCGCGCGATCTGCACGATGCCGTCACGCAGACGCTCTACTCCGCCAGTCTGCTGGCCGAAGCGCTGCCCACGATTTGGCACCGGGACAGCGCCGCCGGGGCGCGCGATCTGATCATGCTCCGCCACCTGATGCGCGGCGCGATGGCCGAGATGCGGACCCTCCTGTTCGAGCTGCGTCCGACGGCCTTGGTCGCCGCCGACCTGGGCATACTCCTGCGCCAATTGGGGCATGTGCTGACTAGCCAGACCCACATTCCGGTTGAACTGACGATTGTCGGCACGGGACCCGTCGCCGTCGATGTCAAAATCGCCATGTACCGGATCGCGCAGGAAGTCTTCAACAATATCGCCAAGCACGCCGGTGCCACGCAGGTGGCGGTGACGCTCCATGCCACGCCCGATGCTGTCTGCCTGTCCATCGGCGACAATGGGCGCGGCTTCGACCCAACCGCCATCCCGGACGATCATATGGGTCTCCAGATTATGACCGAGCGCGCGCTCAGCATGGGGGCTGCGTTGCACGTCGACAGCGTGCTGCGGCAAGGGACGACCGTGTCGGTGCAGTGGCCGGGCCCCACGGCGTGAGCCAGCACCGGGCCAGTGGCATGGGAGCGCCGCGCCGGTGTCGTGCGGTGGAATGTGAGGTCATGTTGTGAGCGAGTTGCCACGACCAATCGGCGTGCTGATCGTCGATGATCATCTGATGGTGCGGTATGGGCTCAAGACCTTGTTGTCGATCTCGCCGGATATGACGGTGATCGCCGAGGCGGCGGATGGCGCGGAAGCGTTCGCGTGCTGCCAGGAGCAGCCGCCGGACGTGATCTTGATGGACATTGTTATGCCCAGCGTGGACGGCCCGACCGCCACCGCCCGCATCCGCGCCGCCTTCCCACAGATTCAGGTGATTGCGTTGACCAGTTTTCTGGACGAGGCGCTCCTGGCGCGCGCGGTCCAGGCGGGGGCCATCAGCTATCTCCTCAAGGATGTCCATGCCGACCAGCTCGCCGAGGCCATTCGCGCGGCCTACCACGGCCAGGCCACCTTTGCATCCACAGCCGCGCTCGCGCTCGCGGACCTGGCCGCAGCGCCCCCGTCGCCGCCGCCCGATTTGACCCGGCGTGAACGCGAGGTGCTGGCGCTGCTCGCCGAGGGCCAGACGAACCCGGCGATCGCGGCCCAGCTACAGATCAGTCGCAGTACCGTGCAGCTCCATGTCAGTAACATCCTGGCCAAACTCGGCGTCACCAATCGCACGGAAGCGGCCATGCTGGCGGTGCAGCACAAGCTCATTCCATAGCCGCGTCATGCAGGAAGCCCCCGACACCCGCGTGCAACGCCACTGGTCCACCTCGGTCCGCCTCGCTGTGGCCGAAACGAGGTGTGAGCGCACACGCCTGCGTTCCGTCGCGGATCACGGATCGTCGTGCGTGTGGAAACGTCCCTCCCGCAGGCAGAGATCGCGATCCCCCGTGATCCCTACCTGCGGTTAAAGATAGATGATCTCACCAGTAGCACGTCGTACCGCCAGGGTGTAGTGTGAACGGAGCAAGGATTCCCACCCGACGACCCAAGGATATACGCCATGAACGTTGTGCTCGCCGTGCGCCAGGCGCATACCCGCTTGAGCCTGGAACTGGTGCTGTGCGAGGAGCCCGGCGTGACGGTGGTGGGCATGGCCAGCGAGCCGGCGGGCTTGCTCGCGCTGATGCGGACGGCCCAGCCGGATCTGGTGCTTGTGGAGTGGGAGCTGACCAGCGGTCGGATCGAGGCGGTGGTGGCTGCCGCCCGCACCCTCCCACGTCCGCTCCGCATCCTGGTATTGGGCCGTGATGCCGCCTTCCGACCAGCAGCTCTGACGGCGGGCGCGTGGGCCTTTGTGCTGGTTGGTGACCCCCCAGAGATCCTGCTGGCGGCGCTGCGCGAGGAGCGCGCGACACAGCGCCGGTGCTAGGAACGACCACCTCAGCGTACCCTTGCGACGAAGACCTGGAGCTTTGGAGCTACGGAGACCTGGAAGCCCTGATCCGCAAATGTATCGAGGCGCAGGAGCACGGCGCTGATCATATCGTCGCGTGGGGTGATGGCTCGCCGACACGCGTGTATGTAGCAGATGCCGCCGAGGGGATTGTGCTGGCAGCCGATCGCTACAACCGGAGCGATCCGGTGAACCTCGGGAGCGCATACGAGATCAGCATCAAAGATCTCCCGGAGCTGATCGCCCGCCTGATCGACTTCGAAGGCTGAATTGTGTGGGACACGACCAAACCGAACGGGCAGCCGCGCCGGAAGCTGGACACGGCTCGCGCGCAGCACGCGTTTGGATTTCGTGCGACAACGCCATTTGCAGCGGGACTACTAGGGACCATCCAAAGCATGGTCCGGCCACGCGATCTACCACTCGCCATCAGTACCGAGACCATCGAGCACAACGGTTAGGAACCACATCGCAGTGACAGCCTAGCCTCTACTCGCCTAAACGAAAGGAGAAAACCATGCAAGGCAACCGCCTGATTCGCCACATGCTGCTGCTGTTCTGCTGCGCCCTGCTGCTGGTCATGACCACCACTGCTGCCCAACGTCCGGGCCGACGGGTCGACCTGATCGTCGCCGGCGATTATGTCGTGACCATGGACCCGCAGCAGCCGGGGATCCAAAACGGCGCGGTTGCCGTCGACGACGGCGCGATCGTGGCGGTCGGCCCGGCCGCTCAGATTAAAGCCACCTATCGCGCCGATCGCGTGCTGCCGGGGCAGGGCAAAGTCGTCATGCCGGGGCTCGTCAACGGGCACACGCACCTGGCGATGGCGCTCTTCCGCAGCCTGGCCGATGACCTGACGCTCGAAGATTGGCTGTTCAATCACATCTTCCCGGCGGAAGCGCAGTTCGTCAATCCCGAGTTCGTGCGCATCGGCGTCGAGCTGGCCTGCTGGGAAATGATCCGCGGCGGCACAACGACCTTTGTCGATATGTACTTCTACCCCGAGGTCGAGGCCGAGGTGATCGAGCGCTGCGGGCTGCGCGGCGTGATCGCGCCCAGCGCGATCGATTTTCCGAGCCCCGGCTTTACCGGCTGGGA
>DASWTW010000068.1:0-17855 GCA_036401895.1 Herpetosiphonaceae bacterium
CGCTGCCGCAGGTTGCCGCCGCGCTGCATACCGGCATCGCCGAGCGCCATGTGCTGCTTGCGCTCAACCAGTCGGATCTGGCGACCGCGCTCAAAACCGAGGGCTGGGACGGCGGCCTCGCGCCCGTCACCGGCGACACGCTGCGGATCGTGGATGCCGACGTTGGCTACGGCGCGGTCAACGCGTTCGTCGAGCGGCTGAGCGACTACCAGGTGGCGCTGGATCGCGACGGCACGCCGCTGACCGCCACGCTGACGCTGACCTACACCAATCGCTACTCGCCGTGGGCCGAGGCGCCGACCGCCTACGCCGTCAACGGACAATGCACCGATCCCCGCACGCTGGCACTTGAGCGACGGCCCGGCTGCTACGCCAACTATCTGCGGGTCTACGTGCCGCAGGGCAGCCAGCTGCTGGACGCACAGGGCCTTGAAGAGTCGCTGGGCGTGGATCAGCAGCACGGCCGCACGATCTTTGGTGGCTACCTGCGCGTCCAGCCCGGCGCTGAGCGCGTGGTCCGGCTGAGCTACCGGCTGCCGGCGCTCACTCCCGGCACGCTCACCATCGAGAAGCAGCCGGGAACGCTGGCCCCTCCGATCAAGATCACCGCCGGCACGACCGAGCACCAGACGACGATCTGGACCAGCGCGCAGACCGATCGGAAGCTGGAGATCCACACCGACGGCGCGAACGTGACGATCGACGGGCCGCAGGATCAAGCGGCGGCTGAGGCGTTCGCACGACACGCCGCCTGGATCGACGGCCTCGCACAGTGGCAGGCGGGCGATCGACAAGCTGCGCTCCAAAGCTGGCAGGCGGGCGCGGCGCTGGATCGAGCGATCGACCATGCACGTACGCTGCCCACCGGCGAGGCGATCGCGCTGACCGAGGCGATCGCGGGAGTGGAGCACGAAGGCCGCGCCGCGTTCGAGCAGGCCATATTGCAGGAAGCGCAGGGCCGGCAGGCGGCTGCCGATGCGCTGTACCGGACGGCAGCCGAGCGCAGCCCCGAGAATCCGCTGGCGCAGCTAACCTGGACTCGGCGACAGATCCAGACCGGCACGGCCAATCCAACCATGCGCCAGGTTGCGCAGTCTTCATCGGCTGTGCGCCGCTGGCGAGCCGCCGCCGACGCGCTTGAGCAGACCGAGCGCCTGGACGAGGCAGCAGCCTACCTCGACGTGCTGGTGCGAGTCATGCCCGAGGATCGCACGCTGGCGCTGCGTCACACCGATCTGCTGCTACACATCGGCCAACAAGATCTGGCGCTGGCCCGCTATGAGGTGCTCGCGCAGTACGACGACATCTGGGGCCGGCTGGCGGCAGCGCGCCTGGCGCAGACCATCGGCAACCCCCAGGACGCGATCGCGCTCTACGGCGAGGCGCTGCTCCTGGCGACCGACTACGCGACCGCGTTTCGCATCGGCGACGGGCTGCGCGATCTCGGCGCGCAAGAAACGGCAATGGAGGCCTACGATCGCACGGCCAGCCTGGCTCCGGGCAGCATCTGGCCGCTCCTGGCCGCCGGCGATATGCTGCGCGGCACCGATCCCGCCAGGGCGCGGGTCTGGTACAGCCGCGCTCAGCAACTCGATCCTGCCAGCGGCTATCCCGATTTTGCCCTGGGCACCATGCTGCTCAACCACGGCGACACGACCGGCGCGATCCAGTCGTTTGTCGCGGCGACGACCAAACAGCCGGACGTTCAACTGTTTCAAGAAACGCTGGATCGTGTCCAGGCGCAGCAGCGCAGCGGAGCGCTGCCGGTGCCCGCGCGAGTTCAATAAAGATGGGTATTCCAACATCGGAGAACGTTATGACCTGCTTCGTAGAAACGTCACGCCCTACTGCCCGTCAGATCCAACCGCTCGTCGGGCCAACTGTGGCTTTGATCCCAGCGTTCAATGAAGAACGATTCATCGGCAGCCTGGTGCTGGCCGTCCAATCTTATGTCGATCATGTGGTCGTGGTAGACGACGGCTCGTCGGACCGCACGGTGGAGATCGCACGCAAGGCCGGCGCGACCGTGGTGCAGCATCAGATCAATCAGGGCAAGGCCGCTGCGGTCAACACCGGATTTTCCCATGTGCGCCGTCTGCGACCGGCCGTGCTGGTGATGCTCGACGGCGACGGCCAGCACTGCGCCGACGACATCCCGCAGATGCTTGAGCCGGTGCGCGCCGACGAGGCCGACGTGGTGGTCGGATCGCGTTTTATGTCGGTCAAGAGCGATATTCCGGCCTATCGCAAGGTGGGGCAGCATGGCCTCACGCTGGTGACGAATCTGGCCTCGGGCGTGAGCATCAGCGACTCGCAGAGCGGCTTTCGCGCGTTCTCGTCGCGGGCGCTGGAGCAGCTGTCGTTCAGCCAGGGAGGCTTCTCGATCGAGTCCGAGATGCAATTCCTGGTGCGCGAGCACCGGCTGCGCGTGCTGGAAGTGCCGATCAAAGTAATCTACGCCGAGCCCGCCAAGCGCAACCCGGTCAGCCACGGCATGCAGGTGCTCAACGGCATTCTGCGGCTGGTCGGCCAGATCCGCCCGCTGCTCTTCTTCGGCCTGTCGGGCGTGGTCACGCTGCTGCTGGGAATGGCGCTGGGCCTGCATATCGTCGATATTTATGCGCGCACCCAGACGCTGGCGATCGGCTACGGGCTGCTGACGGTGATGCTCTGCGTGATCGGTATGCTGCTGGTCTTCGTCGGGCTGGTACTGCACTCGACACGTGGTCTGCTGCTTGAGCTGCGCCGCAATATGCTCGACCGGCTGGAGACCGAGGGCGGATATAATCAGAACGTGGTCGTCCACCAGAGCGAACTGCGCAGCGTAGCCTGAGAATGTAGGGCGTGATACATTGCCCCTACGGAATGATTGTTATAGATACGGAGCATCAGCAATGCGAGCCAGCGTGATCGTCGTCAGCTACAACAGCCGCCCGGATCTGCCGGCCTGCCTGGATTCGATCCTGGGCCAGCTCACGGCCGAGGACGAGCTGATCGTGGTCGATAACGGCTCGATGGACGGCAGCGCTGATCTGGTCGCGGCGCACTATCCCGAGGTCACGCTGATCCGCAGCTGCAACGAGGGCTACGCCGGCGGCAACAATCGCGGCGCGCAGGCGGCCCAGGGCGAGTACCTGGTGATCCTGAATCCCGACACGGCGCTGCTGCCCGGCGCGATCGACGCGCTGATCACGCCGCTGGCTGCGTCGGCTGAGATCGGCCTGACGACTGCCTGCATTGTGTTCATGGACCGGCCGATGGTCGTCAACACCTGCGGCAACACCGTGCAGTTCACGGGCCTGACCTACTGCCGGGGCGCGGGGCAGCCACGATCCGGCTACACCACACCGGCCGAGGTCGATGCGGTCTCGGGCGCGGCCTTCGCGATTCGCCGCTCGCTATTCGACGCGCTGGGCGGCTTCGACGCGCAGTTTTTTATGTACGTCGAAGATACCGATCTGTCGTGGCGCGCGCGCAGCGCCGGGTATCGCTGCCTGTACGTGCCCGGCGCGATCGTCAAGCACGCCTACCAGCCAGGCTACTCACCGAACAAAGCCTTTCATCTGGATCGCAACCGGCACCTGATGCTGCTGAAAAACCTTGAGCGCGGCACGTATCTGCGGATGCTGCCCGGCCTGCTGCTGAGCGAGGTCGTCACCGCCGGATTTTTGGCGCTCAACGGGCCGCGCTACTGGGGCGTCAAGTGGCGCGTGTATCGCTGGCTCTTCGCCGAGCGACGTTCGATCCAGGCTGCGCGGCGTGCGGTTCAGGCCCGGCGCACTCACGGCGACCGCGAGATCATCGGGCGCATGACCTACCGGCTGGAGTTTGGCCAGCTGGCGAATCGCACGCTGGCGCGCATGGCCGAGCTGGTTTTTCACCCGGCCTTCTGGATCGCCAGGCGACTGGTGACGGCGTAGCCCTGGCCGGCGGATCGGGCTGTTGCGATGCGGCCAAATGTTATTTTTGATCCTTGCAATTGTTTGAATAATTCATTCAGCGCAGGCTGGATGTGAGGAGCATATCGAATGATTACCACCGTAACGACCGCAACCGCGACCGCCGTCTCGACGGTCGGGGCGGCATCGCTGGCCCTGGTTGCGATCTGTACCGTGCTGGTGCTGCTGCTGAACAAAGAGATGATCTTGATCAGCAAGCGCGACTGGGCAGTTCGGCTGAGCAAAACGCTGAACATCGCGATCGTACCGCTGCTGATCGTGTTTGTTGTAACGATCATGATGCAAGTCTGGCGCGTGCTGCGCTAGCCGCTGTGCGGAGGAGGAGTCATGTTGAATCAGCAGGCGCGATCGAGCCGTGGGAGCCGACGATGAAGCTGCGTATCGCCCATGTCACGGCGACTTTTCCGCCGTATCGCGGCGGCACCGGCAACGTGTGCTACCACAATGCGCGAGAGCTGGCGCGGCGCGGACACGACGTTCACGTCTTTACGGCGGCGATCGACGGCACTTCCGGCGACGAGCAGCGCGACGGCATCACGATCCACCGTCTGCGGCCACTGCTGCGCGTCGGCAACGCGCCGATTCTGCCGGGATTGCTCACGGCGCTGCGCGGCTTCGACGTGATTCATCTACACTATCCGTTCTTCGGCGGCGAGATCACGACGCTGGCGGCACGGCTCAGCCACACGCCGCTGGTGATCACCTATCATCAGGATGTGCTGCTGCATGGCCTGATGGGCCTGATCGAGCGCACGCTGCGGCTGACGGCCGGGCGTCTCACGCTGCGATCGGCGGCGCGGCTGCTCTTCACCTCGCGCGATTACGGCAACGCCTCGTATGTGCGGCCGCTGCTGCGTGGTCGCGAGGCGGAGATCGGCGAGCTGCCCAACGGCGTCGACACGAATGCTTTCACCCCCGGTCGGATCGACGCCGAGTTGCGATCACAGCACCAGCTCAGCGCCGACGATCGAGTTGCACTGCTGGTGGCGGGACTGGATCGCGCGCACTACTTCAAAGGCGTCGACGTGTTTCTGCGGGCGCTGGCGCAGCTGCCGAGCCAGATCAAAGGCGTGATTGTCGGCGACGGCGATCTGCGCGCCAGCTACCAGGCGACCGCTGCCACGCTTGGCCTGAGCGATCGCGTGCGCTTCGTGGGCCGTGTCTCCGACGCCGATCTGCCGCGCTACTACCGCTTAGCCGACGTGACGGTGCTGCCCTCGGTGACGATGGGCGAAGCGTTTGGCCTGGTGCTGGTCGAGTCGCTGGCCAGCGCGCGGCCGGTGATCGCTACGAATCTGCCGGGCGTGCGCACGGTCGTTAGCCAGGAGCGCGACGGCCTGCTGGTCGAGCCCAACGATCCGGCGGCTTTGGCTCAGGCGCTCCATCAGATTCTCGGCGACGGCCATCGCAGCCGAAACATGGGCCAGGCTGGCCGCACCAAGGTCGAGTTGCTCTATGACTGGGCGCAGATCGGCGCGCGGCTCGAAGCGATCTATGAGCAGGTGCTGGCCGAAGCTAAGCACGCCGCGCCCGCCTACGCGCGAGGCCAGCGATGATCGGGACGCTGCCGATGGTGGCGCTGGCACCGCTGGATTATCGCTACGCGCTGGATGCCGCCCGCACGCTGTTTGCCCCGCACGCCGCACCCTTGATCCGCTGCAACGTGGCCGAGCTTGATGCCGAGGTGCGCCAGCGTTTCGCCCGTGAGTCCACATCGATCGGGCACGGCGCGCTGTGGATCGAACCGCTTGCTGATTCCTGGCGCGCGGAGCTGAAGAATCTGGCCGAGCAGCTGCCGGCCGGCGCGCCGCTGGTGGTGATCGCGTCGCAGCCGCTGGGGCGCATGGTGCCTGAGCGCCGGAGCTGGAGCGGCGCGCCGCTTGGGATGCAGCTCACGGGAATCTATGTGCTGCTGAGAGCGCTGCGCAGCGCCGGGCTCAAGATCGAGGCGCGACATGGCATTCACACCGCTGCGTCGATCGCACTGAGCCAGGCCAGCCAGCAGGCGGCGCGGCTTGGCCGTCCGGATCTCGGCGACCGGCTGCATTTCGCGGCGCGGCTGCGCTACTGCACGCACGGGCCGCTGGCGGCGCTGGCGACGGTTGGGCTGGTGGTGGGTATCCAGCAAACAAAGGAACAAATGAACAAATGAACAAAGAGTGTCGAGCTTTTTGTTCCCTTGTTCTTTGGTTCTTTTGTTCCTTTCGTGGCCCTCACCCCCTTGCCCCTGCCCCAAACCTCAGCGGGCTTCCGCCTCGGTTGCGATAGGAGAGGGGAGAAGCGCTAACAATGATGCATCAAATAGACAAAATGTGAAATTGTGTCATGAGGCTCAGGGCGTGATAAATCACGCCCCTACGGAAATTCATCCACCTGAAATGTAAAGCGTTTGTTTGTTCATTATTTTTGTTCCGTTGTTCTTTCGTTTCTAGGTTCTAGGTTCTTTCGTTTGGTTCTAGGTTCTTCCGTCATGCTTCAAATCACCGCTCCAACTCAGATCGATCGCGCTGTCTCGGCGCTGGCTGCCTGGCTTGAGACCATGCGTGGACCCGGCGGCTACGGCGGGCCGGTCGCGCACTGGTGGCAGCAAAGCCTGATCTACACTGGAGCCGCGCTCGACTGGCGGTACGAGGGCATCATCGCGGGCTATGTGTTGCTCTGGCAGCGCACCGGCAAGGACTGCTGGCTGCTTCAGGCCCGGCGCGCCGGCGACGATCTGGTGCGCGGGCAGCAGCTCGACGGCCACTATCCGGCCTCAGCGTTCGAGATCAACCCCGCGACGGCAGGCACGCCCCACGAGGCCGCCTGCGATGTCGGCCTGCTGCTGCTGGCTCAGGCTCTACAAAAGGCCGGACATGACGGCTGGCAGCGCTACGCCGCGACCGCCGAGCGCAATCTCAGCAAGTTTTATGTCGAGCAGATGTGGAACGAGACGACTCAGTCGTTCAACGACAGCCCGCGCGTGTCGTCGTTCGTGCCCAACAAAGCGGCGACGGCCAGCGAGGCCATGTTTTTACTGGCCGAGATCAGCGGAGATGATGTCTGGGCCGAGCGCTACGCGATCCCGAATCTGGATCGTATTCTGGCGCATCAGGTCCGCGACGGCGGGCGGCTCGACGGCGCGATCGCGCAGAACAGCTTTGGCCGGCAGCTGGTCGACAAATATTTTCCGATCTACATCGCGCGCTGCGTGCCCGTGCTGCTGCGCGGCTACCGCTGGACCGGCGACGAGCGCTATCTCGACGGCGCGCTCCGGGCGATGCAGTTTATCGCACGCTGGATCGACGCGGATGGAAGCTGCGCGACTGTGGTCTACGCCAACGGACGCGCCAATCGCGCGCCGAGCTGGATCGCGCCGCTGGGTGACGTGCTGCGCGCCGCCGATGAGGCGCGGCCCCTCGGCTTCGACGCGGATCTGAGCGCGGTTCGGCAGCGGTTGCTGGCTGGGCAGGACGCGTCGGGTGGCATTCAGACAGCGACCGGCTTTGCGGCGCAGGCGGGCGGACGCGCGCCAAAGATCCCCGACGTGCGCGACGTGCTGCATGTGGCCGGCTGGTGCGATAAAGCTTTTCGCTATCTGGCGGCGCACGCGGGAGCACAGCTACCCGAGACCGGCGGCACCTTTGAGATCGATTGCGTTTTCCAGGGCGCGACCCTGCATCTGACCGAGACCATCGAGCAGCTTGAGATTCGCGATCGGCGGGGCGTGTGCTACCGCTGGCGCAAGGGCGAAGCCTGGCCCGAGATCGCAAGCCCGCTCTTCTGGCTGCGATGACCGCTTTGTTACGCAGCGCCACCCGGATGATCCGGGGCCACAGCGGCAAGCTCCTGCTGGCGGGACTGCTCGGCATTGCCGGGCACAACCGGCGACTCTGGCGGCGCGACAAAGCCCTGGCCGATCGAATCCGCGCCGAGCACCCGACGCTACCTACACTTGATCGAACACCGCGCGTGAGCGTGCTGGTCGCCGCCTGGAACGAGCGCGACCGCATCGACGCCCATCTGCGATCCTTCGCGGCGCTGCGCTATCCCAATATCGAGCTGATTCTGGTCGCGGGCGGCAACGACGGCACACTGGAGCAGGCCCGGCGCTACACAAGCGATCGCGTGATCGTGCTTGAGCAGCAGCCGGGCGAGGGCAAGCAGCGCGCACTGGCCAAGGGCTTCGAGCGCGCCGGCGGCGAGATCGTCTACCTGACCGACGCCGACTGTCTCTACGACGATCAGGCGCTCACCCGGCTGCTGGCGCCGCTGATCAACGAGGGCGAGCACGCGACGACCGGCAGCTCGCAGCCACTCCCGGCACAAATCCACAAATGGCTGCCGCGCTACATCTGGGCGGCGGATTTGGTAGCCAGCGCGCACAGCGGCCCGTACAGCGGTGGGCTGCTGGGCCGCAACGCCGCGCTCACTCGTCACGCGATCGACAAAAGCGGCGGGCTCGACTTCACAGCCCCAACCGGCACCGATTATCACCTGGCGCGACGGCTGATCGCCAGCGGCACGCAGATCCGCTACGTCGGCACGAGCGCTGTAGCCTCGGAATATCCCGAAACAATTCGCAGCTACTGGCAAAAACAGGCGCGCTGGATGCGGAATCTGCTGCTGTACGGCGGCCAGTACAACGCCTACCACCAGGTGTGGGACACGATTCGCAGCGCGACGATCGGTGCGGTGATGCTGGCTGCTCCGGCGGCGTTCAGGCGCGGCGGCGCGCTGGTGATCTTGCCCTGGCTGCTGCTGCTGGCGCAATCTGTCGCCGCCAAGCTGCGCTACCTGCTCTTCGCCGAGCGGCTACATGGTCATCGTGGATCATGGACCGATAAGCTATTCCTGTTACCGATCACGCTAGTAGAATTTGCCATTTGGGTGACACCGGTCATTCAGGCGTTGCGCAAAAAGAATCGCTACCGCTGGTAGCAGGACAAGGTTTATGACTATTGCACTTCCCGGAATCGCCGAGCCGTCTGCGGCGCCCGACATCAACCTGGCGAACGGCAATCCTGAGGTTTTCGACGCCGAGTGGCGCGAGGCGCTGGCCAGCGGCGATCCGCGCTGGCTGAGCTATCCGGCTGAAGCTCCGCGCACTCAGGCCGAGCTGCTTGAGCACGTCAAGGCGCAGCAGGTCATGGATATTCTGGCCCAGCACGGCATCACGCGCGGTCGCGTCATGGAGTACGCCTGTGGCTCCGCCGGCATGAGCGCGTATCTCGCCAACCAGCAGTTCGAGGTCGTCGCCACCGATCTGTCGGTGAACGCGCTGCATCTGGCTCGCCGCAACGCCGCCGTGCGCTCCGTGCCCGACGAGCAGCTTACGACCTCAGTTGGCGATATTTTCCAGCTGCCCTTCGCCGACAATTCCTTCGACGTGGTGATGAGCTATGGCCTGCTTGAGCATTTCACCGAGGAGGCGCTGACGCGGCTGCTGGCCGAGACCTCGCGCGTGCTGCGTCCGGGCGGCATGCACATCGTCGATATTATTCATGGCCGTCGCTCGATCCGCAGCCTGGCCACGATAGCCAACTTTTCGGCTTCGGCCGGTGTCAGCCTGCTGCGTGGCCGCGCCGATCAGATTCCGCAGCTGCGGGCGGCGTACTTCAATCACTACTTCGAGAATACGCTGCGCGCCTCGGAGTATGCGGCGCTGTTTCGAGAATCGGGATTGGAGCAGGTCCAGGCGCATACCTGCCGGCCGTTTCCGCTGCTGGCCGTGAGCGGCGCCGCCGAGCGGCTGTATCTCGCGGCGATGAAGCTCGCGCTGCCGCTGTGGCGCTGGTTCGATCGCACCGACGTGCCGGTCGTGAACGCGCTAGGCTGGATGTATTTAGTCTATGGGCTCAAGCCGCATGCTACCAATGACCACGGCGACTCGGATCGAGGCTAGCAGCCCGCGCGTTGTCCTGATCGCCAAGCCGGGCGGCGCGCATACCGGCGTTGGCCGCTACGTGCAGATGCTGCATCGCGCGCTGAGCGAGGACGGAGCGCAGGTCGAGCGGATCGCGCCGACGGTGCCGCCGCTGCCCAACGCCGCCTACAGCGCGATCCGGCGACTCGGCCCGGATCTGCGCACCTTCTTTCTCAACTACCCGGTCGCGGCCAAATATCCTAGCGCCGATGTGTACCATCTGACGAGCCAAAACCTGGCCTCTCTGTTACTCTTTCGTCGGCCCCCCGGCAGGGTGATCGTCACGGTTCACGACATTATTCCGTTTATGGTGCGCAACGATCCACAATTCACCAGCTACCGCAACGCCGCCGATCCGATCTTCGATCGTATGGCGATGGCCGGGCTGAAGCGCGCCGACGCGCTGATCGCCGACTCGCACTACACCAAACAGTCGGTTGTGGATCTGCTCAACATCGCGCCCGAAAAGATCGCGGTCGCGCATCTCGGCATCGATCACGGGCGGTTTCGTCAGCTCGCCGTGCCGGAGTCGCTGGCCGAGCGCTACGGGCTGCCAAACAATCGGCGCTACCTGATCTATGTTGGCTCGGAAGATCCGCGCAAAAATCTGGCGACGTTGGTCCGCGCGCTGCCTGCGATTCGCCGTGAAGTGCCCGAGGTCGCGCTGATCAAGGTTGGGCGCGCGCACTTCGAGGCAGAGCGCCGCCGGCTGCTGGATCTGGCCGCCGAGCTGGATGTCGACGCCGCGATCCATTTTCTGGACGACGTGCAAGACGACGATCTGCCGCTGCTCTACAACCTGGCCGAGATCTGCGTGATGCCGTCGCACTACGAGGGCTTTGGCTTTCCCGTGCTGGAGGCGATGGCCTGCGGCACGCCGGTTGTCTCCGCTCGTGCAAGCTCGCTGCCCGAGATCGTGGGCGACGCGGCGATCCAGTTCGATCCTGGCGATCCGCGCGATCTGGCTCAGGCCGTCTGCACGCTGCTGCGCGACGACGCGATCCGGCAGCAGAAGACGGCGGCAGGCACAGCCCAGGCCGCACAGTTCACCTGGCAGCGCACCGTCGCGCACACGCTGCGCTGGTACGCGGCACCAAAACAAGCTTAATTATTGCGCGTCATCACCGTTCGTCACTCGCCCACATCGCCCCACCGACGAACCGTGCGCCCACCCCGTACAGGCCGCGCAATCATCATCGCCGCCGTGCTCCATAAGCGGTGGCGCGACTGAATCCTCGATCGGTCAAGGGAAGGATCGGCATGAAGGCTGCCCGGCGCGCGCTTGTCGCTGCGGTTCCACAACTCGCCAGCTACCAGGGACACGGCGGCATCAAGCGTGTGTTTCAAAGCATCCGCGCGCATTGGGCCGAGCAGATTCAGGTTGTCGACGCGAGCTACCAGGCTTATCCGCTCCCGCTGCTCCGTAACTTTCCGTTTGGCGTGCGCGCTCCCGCCGAGGCCGGGCTGATCCTGCTGCCGCAGCTGACCGGCGCCGTGGCGCTGCGCAAAACGCACGGCCTGCCCAGCGTGGCAGTGATCCACGATATTGGCATCGTAGATTTCCCAGGCGATCGGCTCGGCATGAGCTGGCTGACCCACCACACGATTCTGCGCAGCTTCTGGGCTCTACGCTATGCCTCGCGGATTATCGCCGTCTCCGGCTGGACACGTGAGCGACTGCTGCACTACTTGCCCGAGATCGCGGATCGGGTGGAGGTTGTGCCCAGCGGCGTCGATCCGATTTTTTGGGAGCACACGGCCAGCCCTGCCGCTGCCAGAGCGCGTATCGCCGAGCTGACCGGCGGCAGGCTGCGCACGCCACTGCTGGTCTACGTCGGCTCGGAAACGCCGCGCAAAAATCTGCCGCTGCTGCTGCAAGCTTTCAAGCAGGTCAGGCAGCGCCACCCCGACGCCCAGCTGTTGAAAGTCGGCGGCCCCGGCCATCCACGCTGGCGATCGCAAACTCTGGAGCACGCGGCGCGGCTGGATCTTCGTGTCGGCCATGACCTACTGCTCGTCGATCGCGTCGACGATGTGACGCTGGCGGATGCGTATCGCGCCGCCGATCTGTTCGTCTCCGCGAGCAGCTACGAGGGCTTTGGCCTGCCGCTGCTGGAGGCGATGGCCTGCGGCACGCCGGCTGTGACCACCGACTGCGGCGCGTTCGCCGAGGTCGCCGGCGATACCGGCTGGCTGGTTCCGTCCGAGGCTACAGCGTTTGCCCAGGCGATCGATGCGGCGCTGGCTGCCGGCGATCGGATCGGGCGAGCGCGGGCGGCTCAGGAGCGCGCGCGGACCTGGACCTGGCAGCGCGCGGCGCAGGGCTACATCGATATTCTGACTGATGTTGCGGCGCGGAGCAGAATCATTAACTCGTAGGGGCGTGATTCATCACGCCCTGGGCGTATCGCAATACGCCCCTACAGGTGAATCAATACGCTCATTGCTCTAGCTAAGGATACATACCATGTGCGGCATCGTCGGCATCGTCGATCTACAAAACCGGGTTGAGCAGCAGACTGTTGCGGCGCTGTGTCAGGCGATCGAGCATCGCGGCCCCGACGATCACGGCATCTACCTGGCCAGCGACTCGTCGCTCTCGGTGGGCTTCGGCTCGCAGCGACTCAGCATCCTGGATCTCAGCCCCGCCGGCCACATGCCGATGCAAAACGAGGCCGGCGATGTGACGCTGGCCTACAACGGCGAGATCTACAACCACCGCGAGCTGCGCGCCGACCTTGAGCGGCGTGGCTTTCGCTACCGCTCCCACACCGACACCGAGACGCTGCTGCATGCCTACGAGGCGTTTGGCCTGGACTGCCTGCACCGGCTGAACGGCATGTTCGCTGCCGCGATCCACGACCGGCGCAACGGGCGCGTGGTGCTGGTACGCGATCGCATGGGTATCAAGCCGCTCTACTACTTCTGGGACGGCCAGACGCTGATCTTCGGCTCCGAGCTGAAGGCGCTGCTGGCCCTACCGCAGGTGCCGCGCCGGATCAACCAGCAGGCCCTCGACGTGTATCTGTCGCTGGGCTACGTGCCCGCGCCGCTCTCGCTGATCGAGGGCGTGACCAGCCTGCCGGCCGGACATTACGTCGAGCTACGAGATGGTGAGCTGCGCACGCGCGCCTTCTGGAACGAAGGCTACAACGTCGCGGCCATGCGCGAGCGCTCCGACGACGAGCTGATCGCGCTGACACGCCAGACGCTGGAGGACGCGGTGCGGCGGCAGCTCATGAGCGATGTTCCGGTGGGCGTCCTGCTCAGCGGCGGCCTGGACTCCACGATCATCACGGCGCTGGCGCAAAAACACCACGACCAGCCGCTCGACACGTTCGCGGTGGGCTTTGCTAGCCCCAGCCTGGACGGCTCGATCGCCGACGCCTACAACGCCGATCGCCACTACGCGGCGCTGGCTGCCCAGCGGCTGGGCACGCGCCACCACGAGATCATTGTGCGCGAAGATCTGGCGCTGGCGGATCTGCTGCGCGACCTGGTGCGCTCGCTGGACGAGCCGGTCTGGGAAGCCTCGTTTGTTTCGATCTTTCTGCTCTGCAAGCTGGCCCGCGAGCACGGCGTCAAAGTCGTGCTGACCGGCGACGGCAGCGACGAGCTGTTCGCGGGCTACTCCTGGTATCGCGGCGCGCAGCGGCTGCTGATGTATCAGCGGCTGCCACTCTTGAACAGCGCGCTGCCCACGATCGCGAAGCTCTTCGACGGGCGCGACCTGGGCCGCAAAGCCAGCGAGCTGCGGCACACGCTGCACGGCGCGCCGACGGTGCGCTACCGCGCCAACTACGAGCAGTTTTCGCCCGACGAGAAGCAGCGGCTGCTAGGCACCAGTGGCGGACCCGATCCGGTCGATGCGCTGCTGGCGCCGATCCTGGATCGTGCCGGCGGCGATCTGGTCGAGCAGTTTTCGTTCGCGGATCTCAAGCTGTGGGTCGGCGAGCATTTCAACCAGCGCGTCGATCGCATGAGCATGGCCTGCTCGGTCGAGGCGCGCGTGCCGTTCCAGGACAACGCCGTCGTCGATCTGGCGCTGGGCATTCCCTGCGGGCGCAAGATGAAAGGCGGCGAGCAGAAGTATTTGCTGCGCCGGGCCTTCGCCGACGTGCTGCCGCCCGAGATCTTGAGCCGTCAGAAACGGCCATTTGCGGCGCCGCAGCATGTCTGGCTGCGCGACGGGCTGCGCAGCGTGATCGACGAGCTGCTGAGCCCCGAGCGCATCGCGGCCACGAATCAGCTCGATCCGGCGGCGG
Source organism: Herpetosiphonaceae bacterium (assembly GCA_036401895.1). Taxonomy (GTDB): domain Bacteria; phylum Chloroflexota; class Chloroflexia; order Chloroflexales; family Kallotenuaceae; genus LB3-1. Next base: position 14,130 of record DASWTW010000068.1, read on the forward strand.
TCCAGCAGGTTTACCAGCGCTATCTGTCAGGCGCGGAGCCACGACCGGCCAAGCTGTCGATCCTGGTGATGTTCCAGCTCTGGTGCGAAGAAGTCCTGGCCGGATCGCCGGTCGTGGTGTAGCCGATTGACAGCAACGATCTAGCACGAGCAACCCATGCAACACACACGTCGTTTATCCTGGGCCGCTTTCAGTCTGACCTTCGCCAACGTGATCGTGATGGTGATCAACGCGATCGGCGGTATCTATATCGCCCGGTCGCTCTCGTCGAGCCAGTACGGCGAGGTCGCCTACTTCATGGGCATTTTCCTGATGGCGACGCTGCTCTGCGGCTTTGGGCTGACGGATCAGGCGATGCGCGATCTGTCGGAGTTCAAGGCGCTGGATCAGCGCGAGCGGCTCAACCAGGGCTTTTATACGCTGCTGGCGATCCGGCTGGGCTCGGGCGCGCTGCTCACGGCCGCGCTGGCGCTCTACGCGCTGCTGCTGGGCAGCGTCACGCCGCTGCTGATCGGCGTGTGCGCGGCTGTCTCGATGCTTTCCGACTTTCTCACCGGCGCGCTGCGCGGCGTTCAGCGCATCGGCGGGCTGATCGTGGTGCTGTGCGCGCAGCCGCTGCTCTACCTGGGCCTGATGCTGCTGCTGCCGCTGCGCTCGGTTGAGCAGGTCTTCGCGATCTTCTGCGTCTCGCTGATCGTGGCGGCGCTGCTCGGCGGCCTGATGCTGCTGCGCTCAGGGCTGGGTTTGCCCGGCAGGCGCTCGCTGTCGCGCAGCTATGCGCGCTCATCCGGCGGCGGCGCGGCGCAGCTCTATGTCGTGGCACTGCTCCAAACCGCCTACGGCTCGGTCGGGACGCTGATCCTGGGCGCGTTCGGGCTGTACGCCGCAACCGGGCTGCTCTCGGCCAGCCTGACGGTCGCGCGCATGCTGCCGCTGATCCTGGGACCGACGATCGTCAGCATGTTTTATCCGCAGATCCGCGCCTGTCTGGCGCGTCAAAGCCAGGATGCCGCGCTGCACACCTTTGATCTCTTCTACCGCGCCGCAGTGCTGGCTACCATCGGCGGGACCGCGCTGCTGCTGATCTATCCCGACACCGCGATCCAGACGCTGTACACATCGAAATATCTCGACGCCGCGTCGGCGCTCCAGCTGCTGGCTCCCGCAAGCCTGCTGATGGTTGTTGATCTGCTTTTTACCTGGACGCTGATTGCGCATCAGGCGGTGCGCCAGGCGATTCTGCTGCTGAGTGTGCGGCTGGTTGTTCTCAGCCTCGGCGCGATCGGCGCGGTGCTGGCCGGCAGCGCAGCCGCGCCACTGCTGCTGGCGAGCGCCTACGTGCTGTCGTCCTGTGTCGGCGTTGGGCTGCAAGCGCGCGCGCTGCGCCGTCTGGCGGCGTACCATCTGCGGCTGCTTGAGATCGGCGTGATGCTGGCGCTGGGCGTTGGCCTGGGGCTGCTCTGCCGCCTGATGCTGCCGAATTTGCAGCTGGCCGCGATCGAGTACTTCGGCAACAGCGCGCTCACGGCTCTGCTCTACGGGCTGGCGCTGATCTTCTTTTTTTATCGTGCCCGGCCGCGGGCCGCGCTGCCGAATCCCGCTATCGTCTCGACCAAATCGTGAGCGCTATGCACCAGCTACGTCTACCACGCTATCGCCTTTCGATCCTCGCGCTGCTGCTGCTAGCCGCGCTGCTGCCGCTGAGTCCGGCGGCGGCTCAGGCCAAAATGGATTGCCAGGGCACGATCGAGCCGCCGCGCCGGCTGCGGATTGAGTGCGCTCCCGGCTTTGCCACGGGCAAGGATCGCATCACGATCTACAGCCAGCGCGATCTCGATCCGGCGCGGCCCTGGCAGGAGCAGCTCAACTATACAAACGCGACCTGGATCTTTGACGCCGGAGCCGACGATCGCGCCAACCTGATTCTCCAATTCGAGCAGCAGGGCGACAAGCTGAGCGCCTCCGTGTTCGACGATCAAGATCGCAACAACATGGTCTCGTATCGCGAGAGCGGCGGTCAGATCACGGTGACCGAGTACGGCCAGCGACCGACAGTGGTAGTCACCACGCGCAACGGCTGGACCCGCGAGGACGGCGCGCCCAACTTCAACTACGACATGCAGATCGACGGCCCGGTCGAAGGCATGATCGATACGTCGTCGCTCTACCTCGACAAGCTCAAAACCGACGGCAAGATCGATCTGACTGTGCATGTGCGCGACAGCGACGACGACGGCCGGCCCGACTACGAGTGGCGTCAGGCGTATCCACCGCTAGCCGAGGAAGACGGCTTCTACCATACCAGCGTGATGGTCAACAACGCTCACGACGAGCCGCCGATCGCCGACGCGATCTTCTGGCCGCTGCTGGGCACGGGCGCCGTGAGCTTCATCAAGGGCGGCTATGGCAACACCAGCACGCCGCCGATCAACGTCAACTGGAGCCGCAGCAAGATCGACTTTCTGGTCGAGTCGGTCGCCTCGCGCAATCGGCCGCACAACTTCTTTGTCTACTCGATCCTGCGCGTGACCGAGGGCCAGCTCAACGATGTGAACTTTGAAAGCCCGTTCGCGTTCTACCAGTTCTCGCCGGAGGGCCAGAACTTCCCGGATCTCGCGCTGCGCGTAGCCTACTATCCCGCCGGCCTGGTCGCGCCGAACGTGCCGGTCGAGCAGATCGATTATTCCTGGCGGCAGGAGCGCACCAATCCCGGCGACCAGCCGAACTGGGATTATCGCCTGGGGCTGACGGGACACAATCCCCACGTCGGCCAGATCGATCTGCCCGACTTCTCGCTGCGGCTCACGCCCTACGAGCAGCTGCCGCGCTGGGTTGTCGATAACACCTGGGATCTGGCCTCGTTTGTCGCCCGTGAGAGCGGCGGCTACCTCAGCAGCGAAGGCATGTACGAGTGGGCGACGCTCGAAGGCGTGATCGTGGATGTCAACGATCAAGAGCCATACGAGCAGATCGCCAAAAAATCGCGCAAAGCCCAGGAAGATTATGTCTACGGCGCCGATGAGAAAGTGTCGGGCGAGTACTACCAGCAGATCCGCGAAGGGCTGCGCGGCGAGTTCCGCAGCCGCACAGGCGCCGCCGAGCTGTATTTCTCGCCGATCGACCGCAAGCTGCATATTCTTGGCGCGGATCACGGCGTCTGGCAGATCGATGGGCAGCGCACGCTGCGCTACGCCAATCTCGACCACGACAACTATCTCGATCAGTGGACGTTTACGGACGTCACCACGGGCACAACGACCGTCACCAGCACACGCCAGCTCAACGTCGCGCCGTCACACATGCTCTACGCCGACGACAGCAGCCTGACGATCCGCCAGGTTCGCGCGCGGCCCAGCCTGTTCGAAACGCTGCCGCCCGCCGACCGAGCCGAGTGGGAGGCGCTGGGAGCCAAACTTGAGGCCAATCAGCGCCAGTTCGCCCCCAACGATCTCAAAGGGTTGATGAGCCAGTTCGCCGGCCCCGAGATCCAGCTCAGCGGCGCTCGGCTGCGCGACTACCGGCCCGTGGGCGAAGACGGCTTTCGCTTTGTGCTGACGCTTGCGCCCGGCTTCACGGCCAAGGGCGCGCAGCTGCTGGATCTGCAAAACCGCAAGCCCGGCGAGTACGTGGTGACCTACGACGGAGCATTCACGATCGAGCCGCTAACACCGCCCGCGCTGGCCGCGACGATTCATACCCGGCCGCTCAACCAGCTAGAGCCCAGCG
>DASWTW010000069.1:0-15152 GCA_036401895.1 Herpetosiphonaceae bacterium
CGAACAAATGGCGGTCGTCGCGCTGGGCTGGGAGCTGTACGAGCGCACGTCGTCGCCGCTGGCGCTGGGCCTGGTGGGGCTGGTGCAGGTGCTGCCGGTGATCCTGCTGGCGCTGCCGGCCGGTCACTGGGCCGATCATCATAATCGCAAGCGAATCGTGGTCATCGCCGAGGTGGTGCTGGCGCTGTGCGCGCTGTCGCTGGCGCTCTGGTCGTACACGGCCGGGCCGATCTGGCTGGTGTATGCGATCCTGATGCTGATCGGCATCGCGCGGGCGTTCAACGGGCCGGCGCGCGGCACGCTGGTGACGCAGGCGGTGCCGGCCGCGCTCTTCACCAACGCGGCGACCTGGAGCAGCAGCGTGTGGCAGCTCGCGACGATCATCGGGCCGGGACTGGGTGGATTGCTCTTCGCGCTCTCGGGCAGCGCTAGCCTGATCTATGCGCTCAATGCCGGCTCGGCGGCGCTGTGCGCGCTGCTGATCGGCATGATGAAGAGCCGGCAGGCTCCACGCACGGGCGATCCTGCGCCGACGATGGACTCGCTCAAAGAAGGGCTGAGCTTTGTCCGCAACACGCGGGTCTTTCTCGCCGCGATCACGCTGGATCTGTTCGCGGTGCTGCTCGGCGGCGCGACGGCGCTGCTGCCGGTTTTTGCCCGCGATATTCTGCTGGTAGGGCCGACCGGGCTGGGCTGGCTGCGCACGGCTCCGTCGATCGGCGCGATCCTGACCTCACTGCTGCTGGTGTATCTGCCGCCGTTTCGTCGGGCCGGCTGGACGCTGCTCTGGTCGGTGGCGGGCTTTGGGCTGGCGACGATTGTCTTTGGATTGTCGCAGTCGTTCTGGCTGTCGCTGCTGATGCTGTTTTTGCTGGGTGCGTTCGACCAGGTCAGCGTCGTGGTACGCACGTCGCTGTTTTTGCTGCGCACGCCCGATGCCATGCGCGGTCGCGTCGGTGCGATCAACAGCATTTTCATCGGCGCGTCGAACGAGCTAGGCGCATTCGAGTCGGGTGTGGTAGCCGCGCTCTTCACGCCGGTGATCGCCGTCGTCAGCGGCGGGATCGGCACGCTGCTGGTGGTGCTGGCGACCGCGCTGATCTGGCCCGAGATCCGCAGGCTGAGCCGGCTGGACGAATAAACCGGCTACTGGTAACGGCGCGTGATCCAGTCGGCGACACAGCAGGGCTTGGTCACGCCCTCCACCTCGATCACGACGCCCCAGGTGATCTGCACGCCGTTGTCGATCTCGTCCAGTGTGTTGATCGTAAAGCGGGCGCGGACGTTCGATCCGGCCGGAACCGGAGCCGTGAAGCGCACGCGGTTAAAGCCGTAGTTCACGCCCATGCGGAAGCCGTGCATTTCGATCGCCTGGCTGATCAAATAGCTGAGCAGCGAGAGCGTCAGAAAGCCGTGTGCGATCGTCGTGCCGTAGGGCGACTCGCGCTGCGCTCGCTCGGCGTCGAGATGAATCCACTGGCGGTCTTCGGTCACTTCGGCGAACTGATCGATGCGCTCCTGGGTGATCGTCAGCCAGTCGCTGATCGCAACCTCCTGCCCCACTCGCTCGCGCAGCTGGTCGATTCCATGAATCTCGGTGGTTGGCATAAGCTCCTCTTTGAACCTCTGCTAGGGCTGGATCGCGCCGGAGAGCGGCACGTTCCAGGGTAGGCGCTGGTGCTCGGCGATCCGCTCGTCCAGCGCGGCCGCTATGTGCGGCGGAAACGGCGAGGTCCGCCGGATCGTCAGGTCGGCGTGCGCGGCCAGCACTTCCATCGTCGAGGCAAGTGTGCCGGTGGTCTCGTTGTACATACAGTGCAGCACATGCACGCGCCGCGCCGAGCGGCCCAGCAGCCGGCTGCGGATCGCCACGGTCTCGCCTACGCGCACCTCGGCCAGATACTGCACGAACTGTTTGAGCGCAAACGCTCCCGCCTGCGCTGCCACGAAATACGCCCGATCCATGCCGATCGAGGCGAAAAGCTGCCACGCCGCCGCATCGTAGAGCGCGATGTACCAGCGGACGTTCATGTGGCCCATTTCGTCAAGATGCTCCTCGCCGATCGTGGCGCGATGCATCAAAGGCAGGTCTGCCAGCTGTTCGATCGTGATCATGTCTGCCTCGTGTGCTCCTCCCGGCGTGTATGCTTGACAGCTATCGGCGCTTGTTTCATTATATCAAACAATCGTTTGGTAACCGGACGATCCAGTGCTATAAAAACCATCAGTGCTCAGCGAAAGAAGCGATCTCATGATGCCCTTGCCCGACGACGAAGCCCCGGCCCGTGCGTTTGCGCGCTACCTGGCGGCGGGCCAGCTGGCTTTTCAGCGCTGTGCCGCCTGTGCCGCCGCGATCTTTTATCCACGCGTGCTCTGCCCGACCTGCGGCGCAACCGATCTGCGCTGGGAGATCAGCGGTGGACGCGGCACCGTGTACGCGACGACAACCCAGCACCCGCGCGGCGAAGCGCCCTACAACGTCGCGCTGATCGACTTGCAAGAAGGCTTTCGCATGATGAGCCGAGTCGAAGGGATCGACACCGCCGAAGTGTGCATCGGCATGAATGTGCGGCTCAAGGTGCTACCGGCGGTGGACGAGGTCGAGGCGATCGCCGTGTTTGAGCCGTGGGAGCCAGCAGCATGACGAACGATCTACGTGGCAAAGTGGCGGTGGTCGGCGTGGGCGAGGCGGGCATCGGCGCGGCCGGGCCGGGACTAACGCCGCTGGATCTGATCGGGCAGGCGACGGCGACGGCGCTGGCGGATGCCGGTCTGCAAAAAAGCGATGTGGACGGCCTGTTCTCGGCCTCGGCCTACTACTTCTTCCCCACGATCAGCGCCGGCGAGTATCTCGGCATCCGGCCGCGCTACAGCGACGCCACGAACCTGGGCGGCAGCTCGTTTATCTCGCATCTGCATCATGCCGCCGCCGCGATCGAGGCGGGGTTGTGCGACGTGGCGCTGATTGTCTATGGCAGCACGCAGCGCGCCGACGGCGGACGGCTGGTGTCGGGGGCGGAGACGCTGGCCTACGAGCAGCCCTACCGTCCGCGCTATCCAGTCAGCATGTACGCGCTGGCGGCGTCGCGGCACATGTACCAGTACGGCACCACGCGTGAGCAGCTGGCGGAGGTGGCGGTGTCGGCGCGCAAGTGGGCGAATCTCAATCCCCAGGCGTTCGCGCGCGGCCCGCTGACGATCGAGGATGTGCTCAGCTCGCGTATGCTCTGCGATCCGCTGACGATTCGCGATTGCTGCCTGGTGACTGACGGCGCGGGCGCGGTGATCGTCACCAGCGCGGATCGGGCGCGAGATCTGCGTCAGCCGCCGGCCTTCTTGCTCGGCGCGGGCGAGGCGCACTGGCACCGGCATATTTCGCAGATGCCGGATCTGACCGTCACGGCGGCGGTTGACTCCGGCGCGCGGGCTTTTGCGATGGCGGGCGTCACGCCGGCCGATGTGGACGTAGTCGAGTTGTACGACGCGTTCACGATCAACACGATCCTGTTTCTGGAAGATCTCGGCTTTTGCGCCAAGGGCGAGGGCGGCGCGTTCGTCGCGGGCGGCAACATCGCGCCCGGCGGCAGTCTGCCGGTCAACACCAACGGCGGCGGGCTGTCGTACTGTCATCCCGGCATGTACGGAATCTTCGCGCTGATCGAGGCGGTGCGCCAGATACGCGGCGAGTGCGGCGATCGCCAGCAGCCGAATGTCGACGTTGCTCTGGCGCACGGCAACGGCGGCGTGCTCTCGGGCCAGGTCACGGCGATCCTGGGCTCGGCCGCTGCGCTGTAAGTGAGGTGATCAATGCTGTTACTCGAAGGACGAGCCGCGATTGTAACCGGAGCGGCGCAGGGCATCGGGCTGGCGATCGCAAAAACGTTTGCCGCGCAGGGAGCCAACGTCGTACTGGCCGACATCAACGGCGAGGCGCTGGAGACGGCGCGGGCCGAGGTCGCGGCGCTGGGCGTGCAGGCGCCGGCGGTCACCGCCGACGTGCGCAGCGCCGACGATACGCAGCGATCGACGCAGCCGTTGAGGAGTTCGGCCGGCTGGATGTGCTGGTCAACAACGCCGGCATCACGCGCGATGCCACGCTGCGCACGATGCAGCTCGACGACTGGCAGCTGGTGCTTGATGTGCATCTCAAAGGCACGTTCCTGGGCACGCAGGCAGCGGCGCGGGTGATGCGCGAGCAGAAGCGCGGCGCGATCGTGAATATCTCGTCGATCTCGGGCAAAGTCGGGCTGATCGGCCAGACCAACTACAGCGCGGCCAAGGCCGGGATTGTGGGGCTGACTAAGGCAGCAGCCAAGGAGCTGGCGCATCACGGCGTGCGTGTTAACGCGGTGCAGCCGGGATTGATCCGCACGGCGATGACGGCGGCGCTACGGCCCGAGATCTATCAGCAGAAAGAGGCCGAGATCCCGCTGGGCCGCGCGGGCGAGCCCGAGGAGGTTGCTAACGTCGTGCTCTTCCTCGCCAGCGATCTATCCAGCTACATGACCGGCACCGTGCTTGAGGTGACGGGCGGGCGGCATATGTGATCGTTCAGGCGCTTATATTGCAGTATCTGTCGTTGAGTGCTTGCTACCCTCATAATCGATAGCCTTATGCTCCGTGATCCGATTATGAGCCGGTCAAGAAAACTCTACGTCGGTCTTAATAGAGGATATGAATCAAGTATGAAATTTTCGAGAGTCTTATTTGTTTCAAATGTTGTTTACTTTTATGTTTTTCTTATTCTCAGTAGCATTGCTGTTGCTCTCTTTCTTCCATGACTTTACCCACTTCAACCTATTTATCAATACGGGTATCAAACATGGTCTGCCTACCATACCCAAGGAGTACACCTGATGGCCGATGAAACTCCGCTGACTTTCCAGCAGAATCCTATCCTCAAGCGACTCGCCGCATTTGTGGGAACGTGGCAGTGGGAGGCGTCGATCGATGGGCAGCCGTTTGGCCGTGGGCGCACGGTTTGGGCGTGGCTGGAAGGCGGCGCATTCTTGATCGAGCACTCGGACGCCGAGCAGCCGGAGTTTCCCGCCGGCACAACGGTCATCAGCGGCGATGATACGCTCGGAACCTATTGCATGCTCCAGTCCGACTCACGCGGTATCTCGCGGATCTACCAGATGCGCCTGGACGACGGTATCTGGCAGCTATGGCGCGATGAGCCGGGATTCTTGCAGCGCTTCACGGGTACGTTCAGCGACGATGGCAGGAGCATCAGCGGCCGGCACGAGCGATCGGACGATGGGTCGCAGTGGGAGACTGAATTCGACATCAAGTACACCAGGATCGACTAGCGATCGCGGGCAGCCGGAGCTGTTGAACAATTCCGCGCCAGCCGCTGCATCGTGTACACTATCGTCGCAACGAAATACGCGTCGTCTTGAGGAAAACCAGTGGACCCGTTTTACATGATCCTGCTCTGTGGTGCAGGTGCCGCAATCGTGTTGGCTATATTCGCCGTGCGCTGCTTGCGTCGAAGCTGGCGCGCCTTGCTCCACAGCTGGTATCCGCACACGCTTGCTCCAGCCGAGCCCGTGCTGCTTGCGGATCAACTCAGATCTTTTTGGTATGGGCTTGGGCTCTTGATCGCCGCAGGGTTTGTCGCCTGTTGGACGCTCATGCTGTGGGGCTTGAGTCGAGCATAACGAACGTGTATGCAAGCATCTCGATAGATCTCGATGAATGCTTGGGGCAGAAAGGACATTACCACCCGTGTTTCACGCCGCGATCGAGCCGGATCTTCTCCTGCGCCTGTTTGAACACCGCCATGCCGACGAGCTCGCCGCTTTTTTTCGCGACAATCGCGCCCATCTCACAGCCGAGCTGTCCTGGCTGGCGGAGCCGTTTTCCTCGGCTGATGTCCAGGCTTATATTCAGGCGGGCCTCGATCGATTTGCTGCCAACAATGGCTTTCGTGCCGGCATCTGGTGGCGCGATCAGCTAGCCGGCTGCATGAGTCTCCACAGTGTGGACTGGAGCGATCGCAAGGCCAGCTTCGGCTACTGGCTCGGCGCGGCCTTTCAGGGCCACGGCATCATTACCAGAAGCTGTCAGGCGGTGATCGCCTACGCTTTTACGGAGCTGGAACTTGATCGGCTTGAGATCCAGTGTGCTACGGACAATGTGCGGAGCCGGCAGGTAGCCCAGCGCCTGGGCTTTCAGCAAGAGGGAATCTTGCGCCAATCCTGGCGCCGTCAGGGCCAGCTGGTAGATCAGGTTGTGTATGGCCTGCTGCGCAGCGAGTGGTCTCCGCCAGCCACGCACTAGCCGCGCTCCAGGATTGACGCCACAGCTTACTCGTGTTTGCGGCTCACCGCTTCCTGGCCGCTCATCTCGATCAGCTGATGACCGTCGCGCTCCACCCACACGCCGCACGAGCCGCCGCCCTGGCTGGTGTTCAGCTCCACAGTCGTTCCATCCATGCGCAGCGCCGGATGGTAAAACTGCGCTATTTGCTGTGCCTCTCCCGCGATATAGTGGCCGATCAGCGCCCGGCGAAAACGATCGGTGGTGGTGTTGGGAAAGCTGCCGTGAACCAGCGCGCCGTTGAAAAACAGCACATCACCTGGCTCCATTGGGACCGGGCACACCTCCTGGCCGGGCGGGATCGGAACCGTTACATCCGTAAAGCTAACTCTGGTATCGGCGGGCGTGGTGCAGAGCAGCGACCAGGTGTGGCTGTCCGGCACGACCTGCATGCAGCCGTTCGCCTCGTCGCAGCGATCCAGCGCCAGCCAGGCGGCCATACAGGTTCCCGGCTGCGCGCGCAGATAAAAGTTATCCTGATGCAGCGCCTGCCCACGGGCGCCCGGCGGCTTGAAGTACAGCATCGTTTGCACGGCATACGGCTCGCAGCCCAGCAGCGCGGTCAGACAGCGATTCAGCCGGTCGTCGAGCAGCCAGCGCAGCGATTGTTCATCCCAGCGGTGCATGTGGATCATGCGGGGATAGCGCGCGAGCGGATCGGTGCTTGTGGATGCGACGCCGGCAAGATCGCCGGGATAGGTGCCGTGGCGACGCAGCGTCATGTAGTGCTCGCGGTACAGCTCGACTTCATCCGGCTGGAACAGCCCGCTGACGACGACATATCCGTTATTCTGGTAAAAGCGGTTGTGCGTATCCGTCACCATGCGCGCCTCCTGACCAAGCCATGATCCGGCTGCGCCATGCTTGCGCAGCGTGGCGGTATACTACCATAGGCTCATCGTGGATCAAGACACCCGTACGGCTACGTCCTCCTGACCGTTACTGCGCGATCAGCCCGCCGTCGAGCACCAGCGCATGGCCGGTCATAAACGCGGCGCTGTCGCTACACATATACACGATCGCGCCGGCGATCTCCTCGGGCGTGCCGATGCGTCCGATCGGCATCGCCTGTGTGACCTTGGCCTGCATCTCGGGCGCCTGCTCGAAGACGCGCTCGACCATCGGGGTGCGCGTGTAGCCGGGACAGATCGCGTTAACACGGATGCCACGCCGGGCGTATTCGAGCGCCGCCGTTTTGGTCAGGCCGATCACAGCGTGCTTGCTGGCCGCGTAGGCGCTGTGGCCGGGAAAGCCGACCAGACCCGCCACCGACGCCGTGTTGACGATCACGCCGCTGCCCTGCGTCTGCATCTGCTGAAGCTCGTACTTCATGCACAGCCACACGCCGGTCACGTTGATGCTCAGCACGCGCTGCCACTCGTCCTCGGGATAGTCGGCGGTGCGAGCGCGCAGGCCATCGATGCCCGCGTTGTTGACGGCGTAGTCGATCCGGCCGTAGGTCGCCACGGTCGCGCCGATCATCTGCTCGACGGCTCGCGCATCGGTTACATCGACGCGCATGAACTGGGCTGTGCCGCCGGTCTCGACGATCATCTGCGTCGTCTCGGCGCCGCCCGCCTCGCTCACATCCACGACCACAACCCGCGCGCCGGTTCGGGCCAGCGCCAGCGCCGTCGCACGGCCGATCCCGCCGCTGCCGCCGGTTACCAGTGCCACTCGCTCGTCTGAACGTTCTCCCATGGTGTTTGCTCCTCAGTTGATTCAGCTAACGCGCCGCAAACAGATGATGAATGCGCTGGCCCTCGATCGCGCGCGTGGTCATCTCGCCATACAATCGCACCAGCTCGATCAGGTTGGCGAAGCGCTCGTCGCGGGTGTGGCCCTGGCGATAGCGGTAGTAGATCTGCTGGACGATCACGCCGTTTTTGAAGAGGCCGTAGACGTAGTAGAACAAGATCCGGCTGACATCGCGGCCGCTCTGCGCGGCGTAGCGCTCGACCCACTGCTGCCGATCGAGGTTGCCGGGCAGCGTCGTGATGCCGAACTGTTTAAGCGCGGGCGGATCGTCGGGCTCGGCCCAGTAGGCCAGCGTCGTGCCTACATCGGTCAGCGGATCGCCGAGCGTGGCCATCTCCCAGTCCAGGATCGCCTTGATCCGCGTCAGGTCGGCCGGATCGAGCACCATGTTGTCGTATTTATAGTCGTTGTGGATCAGCGTGGCCTCGGAGGTAGGCGGAATATGCGCCTGAAGCCAGGCCACCGCCTGCTCCATCGCCGGCACGTCGTCGGTGCGCGCGTTGGCGTAGCGCCTGGCCCAGCCGCCGACCTGCCGCTCGACATAGCCTTCGGGCTTGCCCAGATCGCCCAGTCCAGCCGCGTTGTAGTCCAGGCTGTGCAGCTCGACCAGCGTATCGATTAGCGCGTAGCAGATGTGGCGCATCAGCTCAGGCTCGATCGTCAATCCCTGCGGCAGCCGCGTGCGCAGAATCACGCCGTTGACGCGCTCCATCACATAGAAGGGCGCGCCGATGATCGACAGGTCGTCGCTGTACAGCAGCGGGCGCGGCACCTTGGGATAGCTGCTGTACAGCGCGCTCAGGATGCGATACTCGCGGCTCATGTCGTGGCCGGACTTGATGTTCGCGCCGAAGGGTGGCCGACGCAGCACCAGCTCACGCTCGCCGAGCCGCAGCAGGTAGGTCAGATTGGAAAAGCCGCTGGGAAACTGCTCGATCTGCAACGATCCGCTTGCATCGGGAAGCTGTGCGCGCAGAAACGTTTGTAGCCGCTCGGTATCCAGCGTCTCGCCGGGCCGCACCGCCCCTGGCTGATCGATCGCCTGCCGGTTTGGCGTGTCGTCTGGTGTTCCACTCACAATGGCTCTATCCTTCTAAGCAGAACAAACAAACAAAGAACAAAGAACAAAGGATCATCATCCTGCGTCCATCCGCATTTGTTCTTTGTTCCGCTGTTCTTTGTTCTTTCGCTACAACGATATTTCGACGCCGTACTGCTTCAAGATCTGCCGTGCCACGACGGTTTTGTGGACCTCGTCGGCTCCGTCGTAGATGCGGGCGCCGCGCTCGTGGCGATACCAGAACGAGAGCAGCGTGTCGTCGGTGACGCCGAGCGCGCCATGCACCTGGATCGCGCGATCCAGCACGCGCTGAAGCACATTCGCCACATAGAACTTGATCAGCGAAATATCGACGCGCGCCGCGTGTGTGCCCTCGCGATCGATCTTGGCGGCGGCATCCAGCACCATCAGCCGCGAGGCGTTGATCTCGGCGCGGCACTCGGCGATCCAGTGCTGAATCGACTGGCGGGTGGCAAGGAGCTTGCCCGGCGCCAGCTCACGTGTGGCGGCGCGGCGGCACAGCAGATCGAAGGCGCGCTCACAGATGCCGATCCAGCGCATGCAGTGGTGAATGCGCCCAGGGCCGAGCCGCACCTGCGCCAGCGCAAAGCCGTGGCCTTCCGGGCCCAGTAGGTTGGACTGCGGCACGCGGCAGTTTTCAAACATGACCTCGGCGTGGCTCAGATAATCCTCGCCGGTCTCGCCCATGATCGAGATGTTGCGCACAATCCGAAAGCCCGGCGTGTCGGTCGGCACGATAATCTGGCTGGCGCGATCGTGACGCGCGCTGTCGGGATTGGTCACCGCCATCACGATCGCGAAGCTGGCACCGTCCGCCGACGAGGTAAACCACTTGTGACCGTTGATCACGTAATCTTCGCCGTCTTTGACCGCCGTTGTGCTCAGCAAGACCGGATTGGAGCCGGGGTTTTCGGGCTCGGTCATGGCAAAACAGCTGCGGATGTCGCCGCTGGCCAGCGGCTTGAGATAGCGCTCCTTCTGCTCGGCGCTGCCATACTCGATCAAGATCTCCATGTTGCCGATGTCGGGCGCCTGGCAGTTGAACAAAAAATGGCCGAGCGGACTGGTGCCCAGGATCTCGCTCACGCGGCCGAACTCGGAGAGCGACAGCCCGAGGCCGCCGTACTCCTGCGGCAGATGCGGCGCCCACAGCCCGTGCTCTTTGACCAGCTGCCGCTTTTCGCGCAGCGTAGGCAGCAGCGCGCCGAAGCCCTCACGCAGCAGCCGCGACTCAAGCGGATACACCTCGTCGCGCATGAACCCGCGAATCTGCTCCAGCAGCGCGTCGATCTGGTAGTCAGCCCTCACAGCCATGATGCTCTCCTTCTACACGTACGTCAGCAGCTCGGGACGATCGCCGAGCGCGGTGGCGTTGAAGACGCTCAGCCCAAAGCGGCCGGGCGCGAACAAAAACTCGGTGTAGCTGGCGTTGCGCACGATCCAGCTCAGCGCGAGGATCTGCTCGTCGTCCAGGTTGAGCGCCAGCCCCACGGCCACCGCGATCACGCCGCCTGAGGTAAACGCCGCCACGGTTTTACCGCCGCCGCTCTGCTCACGGATCTGCTCCAGGCCATGCTGCACCCGTTGTTTGAAATCCGCCCAGGCTTCGTGCTCGGGCACATGCAGCTCGCCGCGCGCCCAGCGTCGTGTAACCTGCTGAAAGACTTTCAGGTATGCCTGATTGGCCGCTTCCTCGCCGGCGTGCTTCTGGCGCAGCAGCTCGCGCAGCGCGGCGTCTTGCTCGGCAAGCTGGGGCAAGACCCGCTCCATCACCAGCATGCCGTGGTGCTCGTCAAGCTCCGGCTGGTGGATCGGATCGGGCCACGGGAGGCCGTGCGATTGGTAAGCTGCCATCACCGCCGCGTGCGTCTGCGCGTGGCGGCGCAGCGGCCCGAGATAGATGCGATCGAAGCGCAGCCCACGTCCGGCTAGCTCGTGGCCCAGCGCCTCGGATTGCGCCACGCCCAGCGCCGATAGCCGATCGTAGTCGCCGGCGCCGAACGACGCCTGGCCGTGGCGTACAAGAATCAGTGTGCTCATAAATGGCTAAAAGGCACAACTCCTACAGCAATAAGTATGTTGATCGATCCGGTAGGGGCGTATTGCGATACGCCCTGGGCTTGCGCAGCACGCCCCTACGAGCCAATCATTCTAAACGATCACGCGAACGGTGAACAAAAACGCTCACCGCTCGCGCCGTGTTCTTGCGATCTGCTCTCGGCCGACGCTATTTTAGCTCCTCGAAGTCGCTCAGCTTCTCGAACTTATCGCCTTTGGCCTGCATAAAGTAGATCGCCGCCGCGCCCTGATGATCGTCGGGGCCGTAGCTCACGCTGGGGACGAGCCCGTCGGTGAAGTTCTGCATGCCGTTCAGGGCCTCGATCAGGCTTTCGCGGGTCAGGTCTTGGCCGGCGCGGCGCAGCCCTTCGACCAGCACCTCGGAGTAAGCCACGCCCGCCAGGCTAAAGCCGCCGACCGGCTCGTTGGGCAGGTACTTTTGCATAAACTCGTGGTAGGCCGCGATCTTGGGATTGCTCATGTCGTTGAAGTCGGGCAGCCACGAGCCGAGCACCAGGCCCTGGATGCCGGGACCGGCCAGCTGGAAGAGCGCCGGATCGTTGATCACCGCAGTTGCCAGCAGCTGTGGCTTGTAGCCGATCTTGTCCATCTCGGAGATGATCGATCCGGCCGGCTTGGGCACAGCCCAGATCACCACGCTATCCGCGCCGCTGGTTTGCAGCTTGAGCGCCTGCGCGCTGAAATTGGTATCGGCGGCCTCGTAGGAAACGCCGACCGCCTCTTCCAGGCCGCGCGCCTTAAGCTCGGCGTTGACCGAGTCCAGCCCTTCTTTGCCGAAAGCATCGTTCTGGTAGAAGACCGCGAACTTCTGGCCTTTGAGATTGTCGAGCGCGTAGCGCGTCAGCAGCGTGGCCTCGATGTTGTAGTTGGTCTGGAGCGCAAACACATTCGGCTTGAGCGGCTGCGACATCAGCGTGGAGCCGGTAGCGGGCGCGATATGCGGAACGTTGTTCTGGACCAGGTATTCCATCACGGCCAGGTTGTGGGGCGTGCCCAGGCCGCCGACGAGCGCAAAGACCTGATCTTCTTCGACCAGCTTTTTCACCGCCGCGACGGTTTTGGCAGGCTGGTAGCTGTCGTTCTCGTAGACGAAGCGGATTTTGCGTCCGTTGATGCCGCCCTCGTCGTTGAGCTTCTTGAAGTAGCCGTCCATGGTGCGGTTGATCACGCCGTACGCGCCGGCCGGGCCATCCTGCGGCCCCCAGCTGCCGATCACGATCTCGGAATCGGTGACGCCGGTTGTGCTGCCTGTAGCTGCTGTGGTTGCGGCTGCCGATGCGCTGGCCGCTGGACTGGCCGCTGCGGACTCACCGGCGGCAGGGCTAGCCGCCTCGCTGGCTGCGGGACTGGCCGCCGCACTGACGGCAGGACTTGCGGCTGCGGATGCGGCAGGCGATGCGCTGGCCGCGCCGCCGGTGTTGTCGGTGCCGGTGGTTGGATTGGCGGGCGTGCCGCATGCGCTCAGCAGCAGAGCGCAGAGCGCCACCAGCGCGACAATCCGCTGCATCCGTGGTTGCGTCCGATGGCTGCGACGTGTGTTGGGGGGCTGGCCTACGGTTTGGTTTTGATCGACCATACGCTGACTCCTTCGTCAAATGCTCCCAATGTCCATACAGTCATTCGCTAGGGAAGCGATCCAGAGCGAGCTGATCGCTCCACGCGCATCATTGGCCCAGGTAGGCGTGCTGCACCTCCTCGCGATGGCGCAGCGCGGCGCTGGTATCCGTCAGCACCACGCGACCGCCTTCCAGCAGGTAGCCGTAATCCGCGACATTCAGCGCCATATGAACGTTCTGCTCCACCAGCAGCACGGTCGTGCCGGCCTCGCGAATCTGCGCGATGATGCCGAAGATCTCTTTGACCAGCAGCGGCGCGAGGCCCAGGCTTGGCTCGTCGAGCAGCAGCAGCCGGGGCCTGGTCATCAGCGCCCTTCCGATCGCCAGCATCTGCTGCTCGCCTCCCGAAAGCGTGCCCGCCAGCTGGCCGACGCGCTCCTGAAGCCGGGGAAAGTAGCCGAACACGCGCTGCATATCGGCGTCGATGCCCTGGCGATCGCGGCGAGTGTACGCGCCCAGCCGGAGATTTTCGTGTACGTTCAGCTCCGGGAAGATCTGCCGTCCCTCGGGCACATGCGCGATGCCCTCACGGACCAGCCGCTCGGTGCTCACGCGCTCGATCGCGCGCCCATCGAATACGATCGTGCCGCGTGTTGGGCGCAGCAGCCCCGAGATTACACGCAGCGTCGTCGTTTTGCCCGCGCCGTTCGCGCCGAGCAGCGCCACGATGCTGCCCTCCGGCACCTGGATGCTCACGTTTTTCAGCGCTCGAATCCGGCCGTAGTGCGCTTCGATCTCATCGACGATCAATAGTGGCGGCGTTGCGTTCATGCAGATTCCTTATGAACAAAGGAACAAGGAAACAAGGGAACAAAGGGGACTATTTTTTCGTTCGTTTGTTCTTTTGCTGGCCCTCATCCCCGGCCCCGAACCTCGCCATGCTTTCGCCCACAAGACACCCGCGGTTGCGACAGGCGAGGGGAAAGAGTGGAACTTGCTTTTGTTCCTGTGCTCGGTCGATCCTGTGTTCTTTCTTCTCTGTTCTTTGTTCTTCCCCTAGGTTCTAGGTTCTAGGTTCTAGGTTCTTTGTTCTTTGTTCTTTGTTCTCGTCCTAGGTTCTCGTTTGTTCTTTTGTTCGTTTGTTCCCTTGTTCCGTCGTCACCTCGCCCAGGTACGCCTCGATCACGGCCGGATTGCGCTGGATCTCGGCCGGCGCTCCCTCCGCGATCAGCTTGCCGAAGTCCAGCACATACAGCCGATCGCACAGGCCCATCACCAGCGACATATCGTGCTCGACCAGCAGCAGGCTGAGCTTGAAGCGCTGCTGAATATGCCGTATGAGATCGGTTAGCGCGCCTGTCTCCTGCGTATCTGCACCCGCCGCCGGCTCGTCCAGCAGCACCAGCGTTGGCCGTGAGACAACCGCCCGCGCCAACTCAACCGTTTTTTGCACGCCGAAGGGCAGCGTCGCCACAACACGATCGCGGTAGGGCAGCAGTTCCAGATCGCGCATCACCTCGTCGGCCCAGGCGCGCGCCGCAGCCTCACGCCGCCTTAAGCCCGGCAGCCGCAGACCGTCGCTCAGGATGCCGCCGCGAAACGTCGTGTGCTGGCCGACCAGCAGGTTTTCCAGCGTGGTCATGCTGCGGCACAGCTCCACGTTTTGAAACGTGCGCGCAATTCCCTGGCGGATCACGCGATGCGGCGCTGTGCGCGTAATATCGTGGCCGGCAAAGCGGATCGTGCCTCGGTTCGGCGTGTAGAAGCGGCTGATGCAGTTGAAGACCGTGGTTTTGCCCGCGCCGTTCGGCCCGATCAGCCCGACGATCTCGCCGGAATGCACGGTCAGGCTCAGCCCTTGCAGCGCCACAATGCCGCCAAAGCGCATCGTCAGGTCGCTGATCTCCAGCAGCGGCTGCGCAGTGCCGATCATGGCGCCTCCTTGGCCGCGGATTGGCTGCGGACTCGCGCGCCGGCATCTTCGATCTCAAGCGCCGGCCGCGTGGCATCGGGATCGACCTGCAGCGCTGCACGTCTGGGCCAGCGCAGCCCCTGACCGGCCAGCAATCCCGCCAGGCCATGCGGCAGGAACATGATCGTCAGGACCAGCAGCGCGCCAAAGACGATGATGAACAGGTTATTTTCGCGCACAAACGCCACCCGATTCAGCACCTCTTGCAGGCCGATGATCAGAAACGTGCCCAGCAGCGCGCCGCGAATCGTCGCCAGCCCGCCCACGACGATCATCGCCAGAAACTCGATCGATAGGAAGAGCGTGAAGCTTTCGGGGCTGATGAAGCGGATCAGATGGGCGTACAGGCTGCCCGCGATGCCCGCGTAGAAGGCGCTCAGCG
>DASWTW010000070.1:0-18053 GCA_036401895.1 Herpetosiphonaceae bacterium
GGATTGACCAGCAGCGCATACAGGCCGCCGAGCAACACAAACGGCGGAAACGCCGCCGTCCAGACCAGCAGCGTGCGCAGCGGTCGCCGCCCACGAAAGCGCAGCCGCCCGATCGCGTACGCCGCCATCGAGCCGAACAGCAGTGTCAGCGCAAGCGTGCCCAGCGTGACGCCGATCGAGGTGTACAGCGCCCGCTTGAAGCGCGGGTCGGCGGCGATCACGATGTAGTTGAACAGCGAGAACGACGGCCAGTACTCGACTTGCAGCAGCCTGACCGGGCTTTTGAAGGACGAGACGATCAGCCAGTAGACGGGAAACAAAAAAAACGTCAGCAGCAGCGCGACAAGAACATATAGTGCCAGCCGACGAGCTATGCGGCGAATTCGTGCGGTGGTCATGCCTGCGATTATACTGCTTGCCCGGCGTTCGATCGAGCGCGGACGCGCCGCAAGCCCTTGCTGCGTTATGATATATTATGTATCATAAGATGTAGATCGTAGCGAAAGATATTCGCAAGCTCGAATGCACAAACATTGCAACAAGAGGAAACCCTGATGACGACATCATCGCAACCGCATAGCGTACTCGCCGCCAAACCGACGCCGCCGATGGTTCCCGGCACTCCGGTGATCGGCAATCTCCCGCAGTTCATGCGCGATCGACACGGGCTGTTCCAGCGCGGCCTGGATCGCTTCGGTCCGATCTTTGGGCTCAAGCTGGCCGGACGCTCGGCGGCGGTGCTGGTCGGGCCGGAATATCAAGAGTTCTTTTTCAAGGAAACCGACGCATCCTTGAGCATGGACAAGACCTATAAATTTCTGGCCGCTGCCCTGGGCGATGTCGGCTTTGCGGCCTCGCCGGAAACGTATCTGCTTCAGCGGCCAGTCATGACCCGGCCCTTCAAGGCCGAAAAGATGCACACGTATCTGCGTGTGATGCACAGCGAGATCCAGCAGTGGCTCGATACGCTGGGCGCCGAGGGCGAATTCGAGCTGGTCTCGTCGATCAATACGGTTGTGCAAAATGTCGCAGCCCATGCCTTGATGGGCAAAACCTTTCGCGATCAGCTGGGCGCCGAGTTCTGGCAGCTCTACGGCATTCTCGGCAAGTCGCTCGATCCGGTGCTGCCGCCGCATCTGCCGCTGCCCAAGTTCATTCGCCGCGATCGCGCCAAGGCCAGGCTGCGCGCCATGCTCAAGCCGATCATCGCCGAGCGCCGCGCGCATCCCGAGAGCTACGACGACTTTTTGCAGGATTTTGTGACCACGCCGCTGGCCAACGGTCAGCCGGCCGACGACGAGACGATCATCAGCATGCTCATGGGCCTGATGTTCGCCGGCCACGAGACTACCGTGGGGCAAGCCGCATGGACGATCATCCAGCTGCTTCAGCACGCGGACTACTTCGCTCGGGTGCGCGCCGAGGTCGATACGCACGTGGTGCCGGGACATCCGATCGACGCCAAAACGCTGCGTGCGCTGGAGCATACGCTGTGGGCAGTGCAAGAAACAGGGCGCATGCATCCATCGGCGGATCTGCTCCTGCGCCTGGCCGAGCAAGATCTGGATGTCGGCGCCTACCGCATTCCCAGGGGCTGGATGGTGATCGCCAGCGCCGGCGTCGCGCATTTTTTGCCATCGCTCTTCAAGGAGCCCCGGCGCTACGATCCGCTCCGCTTCGCGCCCGATCGCGCCGAGGATCGCCAGCACCGGTTTGCCATGATCGGCTTCGGCGGCGGGATGCATAAGTGTACGGGGATGAATTTCGCCACCAACGAAATGGCGATCATCACCGCGCTGCTGGTGTCGCAGTTCGATCTGACGCTGCGCACGCCCGATCCGCAGGCCGAGCATGGCAGCGGCGCAACTCGCCCGACTCCAACCTTGATCGGGTATCGCCGGCGTGAGACTCCGGCCATGGACGAGGCTACGATGGCTGCGGCGGTCGCGGCTGGCTGCCCGCACGCGCAGTCGCTCGCTGATATGCGCGATCCACACGTCGGCTCATGATCGCTCGTAGCTGAGCAGAGAAAGATCAATGAAAAGTCCGCGCAGACACGTGCTGTCTACGCGGACTTGCCGATTAATACGTGATTATTGAGCCGGCACAGACAGCGCGTTACTGGCCGGGCTCTCGTTATGCAGCCGGTCCAGCGCCGTCACGACATAGGTGTAGGCGACACCGGCGACGGCGCGCGTATCCAGGTAGCTCTGCGTGGTAGCCGTCGTGGCGCGCTGCACAACCAGGATCTTGGCCGGATCGGCGAGGTTGACCGGCTCGCCCTGGCCGAAGCGATACACGGCAAACGCGGTATCATCGCCGGCTGTGCTGGTCCAGTCTACACGCACGCCGCTCGCGGATCGGGTCGTGGCTATGGCGTTTGGCGCGCTGGGCGCTGTGCTGTCCAGCCAGGGATACGGATCGACCAGCGCCGGATAGCGCCAGATGTCGCCGGTCAGCCGGTCGCGGAGGCCCAGCGGATTGGCGGTCACGCTGTCGATGTTGTAGAGCATGCTGCCCATCGTCTCCGGGAATTGCAGATTGTAGGCTAGCTGGTTGGGCAGCTCGTCGGGATTATCCCAGGCTGCCGTGTCGTTGCCGATCTTGTACGCGCCGTGGCCGATGTAGAGCTTGACCCGGTAGCCGCGCACCTCGGTCGTCCACCAGCTGACCAGCTTTTCATAGGCCGCTGGCGTGAAGCCAAAGCTCCAGTAGATCTGCGGCGCGATGTAGTCGAGCCAGCCCTGGCGAATCCATGTTCGCGCGTCGGCGTAGATGCCGTCATACGCCTGGAAGCCCGACGTATCCGAGCCGGTCGGATCGGTTGAGCGGTTGCGCCAGATGCCGAACGGGCTGATGCCGAACTTGACGTAAGATTTGGTCTGCTTGATCGCCGTCGAAACCTCGCGCACCAGCGTGTTGACGTTCGATCGCCGCCAGTCGGCTTTGACCGGAAACTGGCCTGCGCCATAGGTCTGATAGGTCGCGTTGTCGGGAAAATCCGTGCTGCCCGACGGATACGGGTAGAAATAGTCGTCGAAGTGGACCGCGTCGATGTCGTAGTTGCGCACCACCTCGACGATGCTGTCGACCACATGCTTGCGCACCGCCGGCTGTCCGGGATCGTACCAGAGCTTGCCGCCGTAGCTGATCACATACTGCGGGTTGAGTCGCGCCCAGCTCGTCGCCGCCAGCGCGCTCAGGTTGGTATCCATGCTGACGCGATACGGATTGAACCAGGCGTGCAGCTCAAGATTCCGGGCGTGGGCGGCGTTGATCGCAAAGGCCAGCGGATCGTAGCCGGGGTTTTTGCCGGGCGTGCCCGTGAGATATTTCGACCACGGGTTGATCGTCGAAGGATAGAACGTATCGTCGGTGGGCCGAATTTGCAGAATCACGGCGTTCATGCCCATCTGCTTCGACGCATCCAGCATACGAATCAGCTCCTGCTGCTGCTGATTGACCGTTAGGCCGGGAGCCGACGGCCAGTTGACGTTGACCACGGTGGCGATCCAGGCCGCCCGCAGCTGCCGTTTGATCCAGATGGTCTGTGTTGACACGTGGCTGCTCTTCTGAGACTGACGCGCGGATGCAACTGGTGAGTAGGCTGCCAGCCCAAGTATGGCGACGACAAACAAGGCGAACGAACTCAGACGATGGTGGTGGCGCATACGTTCAGAGCCTTTCTGCAAAGCGGCGACGACGATCCAGGCGGTATATCGGTTTCGGGCAAAAGTGGTCTAGACCAGTATAGAGGATGGTTAAAATTTAATCAATTTTTAATTTATTTCCCGCGCCGAGCCATGCACATACTTTCCTCATCTGTTCTACACAAGTTCTACATATCGTTTCAGTATCATTAGCGCACATCAGATACCGAACACCACAGGAGATGTGCTGTGAACAAACCAATCAGCCTTGTTACCACCGGCCTGCTCGTCTTGGCGCTGAGCGCGTGCTCGGGCACTCCGGTTGAATCTGACCCTGAAGCGATCCCGGCCCAAAGCACAACCGTCGTGGCGAGCGACTCGACAACAGCCGGCACCACGACATCGACCGATAGCGCGGCGTCGACACCGGCGGCGTCTTCAGTCGCGGTGGCGAATGTGGAGCAGATCGAGACGCATGATGCTGCCGAAGACTACGCGTGGGATGATGCCGCCGCGATCCCGATCACACTGAGCGGCGATTCGATCAGCGTGGATGGCGACGGCGTAACCGTCGACGGCAGCACGGCCACGATTACCACCGCCGGAACCTACAGCCTGAGTGGCTCGCTGTCCGACGGGCAGATCATCATCGATACGCAGGACGAGGCGATCGTCCGGCTGATCTTGAACGGCGCGAATCTCAGCAGCGCCACGGGCGCGCCGATCTACATCATGAGCGCCGAAAAAGCGATGCTCGTGCTAGCCGACAATACCGAGAATGCGGTGAACGACGCAGCATCGCCTGTGTTTGCGGCTGACGGCGTGGACGAGCCTAACGCGGCGGTTTTTAGCGCGGCCGACCTGACGATCACCGGCAACGGCTCGCTCACGGTCAACGGCACCTACAACGATGGCATCGCCAGCAAGGACGGCCTGATCATCGCCGGCGGCACGATCGCCGTGGACGCGGTCGACGATGGCATTCGGGGCAAAGATTATCTGGTCGTCAAAGACGGAAACATCACGGTCAGCGCGCAGGGCGACGGCCTCAAAGCTGATAACGCGGAAGATGCCGGCGCAGGCTATATCTCGATCGCGAGCGGCGTCGTGAAGATTACGGCGGGCGGCGATGCGATCGCGGCCGAGACCGATGTGCTGGTGACCGATGGCGATCTCACGCTGGTCGCGGGCGGCGGCAACGACGGCGTGCTTGACGCGGAAACCTCGGCCAAAGGCATCAAGGGCGTTGTGAGCGTGCAGATCGATGGCGGAACGTTCACCATCGACGCGGCTGACGATGCGCTGCACTCCAACGGCAGCCTGGTGATCAACGGCGGGACGCTGGCGCTGGCCTCGGGCGATGACGGCGCGCATGCCGATGCGACGCTGACGATCAACGGCGGCGACATCGACATCGCCGACTCCTACGAGGGCATCGAGAGCGCCGTGATCACGATCAACGACGGCAACATCCAGCTTGTGTCAAGCGATGACGGCGTGAATGTCGCGGGCGGCAACGACGGCTCGGGTATGGGCGGCAGGATGGGCGGCAGGCCCGGACAGGCGGGCAGCCAGGATACCTTTACCTACTCCGGCAATGACTATCTATATATCAACGGTGGCACGCTGGTGGTGGATTCGGTCGGCGATGGGCTGGACGCCAACGGCGCGATCGAGATGACCGGCGGCACGGTGCTGGTCAACGGCCCGACCGAGCGCATGAACGGCGCGCTGGATTACGACGGCGGCTTCAAGATGAGCGGCGGCCTGCTTGTCGCGGCGGGCAGCTCCGGCATGGCCCAGGCGCCGGGCACCTACTCAAGCCAGAACTCGCTGCTGATCAGCTACACCGCAGCCCAGGCGGCAGGAACGCTGGTGCATATCCAGAACAGCGCCGGCGAAGCGATCCTGACCTTTGCGCCCGCCAAGGATTACCAGTCGCTCACGGTCTCGTCGCCCTCGCTGGTTGCAGGTGAGACCTACACGGTCTACAGCGGCGGCAGCGCAACCGGCAGCGCAACGGCCGGCTGGTACCAGGATGCGACTTATACGGCCGGCACAGAATATGCCAGCGCAACCCTCGCCGCTGGCGTCACGACGATCGGCACGCCTGCCCGGTTTGGCCGCTAGCTCAGCTTTCCGACAGCTCGGCAATATACATACAGTCAACCGCCTGCTCCTGCTTGGGGCAGGCGGTTTAGCGTATCGATCAGAATGTCTCGGCAAGGCACGCTCACAGGATGCTAGAGGCTGTGAAACAAACACCTTACCACATCGCATCGTCGCGCCGTCGCAGATGCATCGCCACGTGTAAACAGCGCCACAGCCCAGGCCCCGGCTGAGTCGCCGCGTGCTGATCCCAGGCGTGGAGCCGTCGCCCGACGCGAATGGCCGGCCCTCTGCCGTAGGGCAGCATCGCCAGGGGAACCGCCCATTTTGCATAGCCCATCACTCCCTGGACCGCTTCAATCTCAAAATAGCGCTCGATCTGGGCCAGGCTGCGCTGCGTAAACGGCCATTCCCAGGCTGCATCGCTCTGGAATGGTCGGTACAGGCGGCGCACAAGGCGAATGCTCCAGCACGTGTTGAGCGGGTCCGTGGTGATCACCGATCCGCCAGGGACGAGCCGCGCATGCAGCAGCTTGAGCACGGTGTCGAAATGCTCGAAGTGATGGAGCACCGAGACCGCATACACCACATCGAAGGGAGGATAGGGAAAGTCGCGGGCCAGAAAATCGCCAACCTGCGCCGTCGCATGGGGAATATGTTCCTGCTCAAGCTGCTGCTGGAGCTGCGTAATACCTGCCGCGCTGAGATCCAGGCCCAGATAGCAGGCCGACTGTTGCGCGATCTCCAGGCTCAGAGGATTTCCGGCATAGCAGCCAAGATCAAGCACGCGCTTACCCGCAAGATCGCCCAGCCACTCGCGGTGACGCTGCTCAATCAGGGCCGTGATCTGGAGGTGATCGCGGACGTAATACAAGGACCGCCGGGCTCGTCGCCAGAGACCGGTGATGACATTACCGCGCTGGTAGGACGGTGTGTCATAGAAGGCGCGCTGCTGGAGGTTGCGATCGAGCATGGTCTGGCGCTCGAGATCGTCATCTCGTACACGTTCGGTCATCTGCTGCTCCTTGCGCTTCACACAAATGAACACAATGGCACAGAAACATCCCAGAGGTAGGAGGGGAGATCGACACGCGAGATGTGGGGGAAACACTGTGCGAGGACGTTATACTGCTTATAACGCAGATCAGGCCCAAAAGGTATGCAGCAGGTGTGAGGATCTCATGTGGGAAGAATTGGAAATACTCCGGCAGCTGCCTGCGTGACGGCTGCAACAAGCGGCTGTGTCGGAGCGTATTTCCTGGAAAAGGAAGGCAGCGATGAGCAAAGATTCAGTGTACGGACGGTTGCGTGTATCACCATATCTCACAGGCTGGCGTCAGCGGGAAGTACTGATCGTGCTTGGCCTGGCGCTGGCCACGATTGTTACCTGGCGCGTGCCGCTCGTGGGCTGGCTGCTCTATCCCTTCCAGCTGTACGGCACCTTCGTGCATGAGCTAAGCCACGGTCTCGCGGCGATCTTGACGGGCGGCGCGTTTCGGCGCTTCGTCGTCAACCCCGATCTGTCGGGCACGGCGCTCTCGGCGGGCGGCATCGGCTGGATCGTGGTCAGCGCGGGCTATCTCGGCAGCGCGATCTTCGGCGGGATTTTGACGCTGCTCTCGGCGTCGGCGGTGCCTGCGCGGCGGGTGCTGGTTGGCCTGGGTATCGTGCTGGGCGTGCTGTCGCTGCTGTTTGTGCGTAACCTGTTTGGCCTGGGAGCGGGGATTGTGCTCGCGGCGCTGCTGCTGGTGGCCGGTCGCCGGCTGCGCGAAATCTGGGCCGATGGACTGCTGCTGTTCCTGGCTGTGCAGATGATGCTGAGCGCGCTCGACAGCGTTTTTGATCTGGTGCAGATCTCGGCGGCCAGCGGCGCGATACGGACGGACGCGCAGATCATGGCCCAGGCGACAGGTATTCCTGCGATCGCCTGGGCAGCGCTGTGGAGCATCCTCTCGCTGGCGATTCTGCTGGTATCGCTGCGTCTGGCGTATCGCCGCACGCCGCCGCCCGTGCTGCGCGATCAGCTAGCGGGACAGCGCCCGAGCTAGCGTAGTCGTGCAGCCCGAGCGCTAGTCGTCGGCCTGGCCTAGCTCGTAGGACAATGTCCGGCGCTGGGCTTTTGGCTCGTCAAAGTAGACCTTCAGCTCGGCGGTGTCGTTCAAAAAGTTGATCTGCCCGATCTCGACCCGCGTGACCGGCAGACCCGTGCGCTGGCGCAGATCTTCCAGCAGCGCGCAGTGATGCTCCGGCTTGATCAGATCGATCTGCTCATAGCGAATCAGCTGCGCGCTGGCAAAATGAAAGCCCCACTCCTGCTCCAGAACAAAGAGCACCGCAATCACCGTCGCGTTGACCGCCAGCAAGACCCACCAGCTGTTCGCGCGCAGCACCACCGAGTTCAAGACCGGCAGTGCAGTGACAATAAACAGATAGGTCATCTCGCGCGGCGACATGGTCACTGTGCGATAGCGCAGCACCGAGAAGATCGCGAAAAGGCCGAAGCCAACGCCGACACCCAACTCGGCCGTAGCCAGAAAGCTCATCACAAAATAAATGATCGTGTTGAACGCCAGAAACGTAAAAACGTAGTTTTTATCCTGCTTGGCCGGATAGTAGATGAAGCGCACAATGATCAGTGCGACCAGCAGGTTGACGGCGAAGCCGGTAAACAGTTCAGTAGTTGTCATAACGAGACTCCATTGACCAGTTTGCGGAGCAATCGCTGGTGTGGCTTGAAATTGTTGTGCTTAATCTCGGGAAAGAGCAGGCTCACGCCGATGCAGTATTTGCTGAAGCCCGTGCTGCGGATGCCGGCCTCGCGCATCAGGCGCATGAACGGCGACGTGCGTCCATGCCGGCCCTGTTTGATCTCGGCCACGACAGCGCCGGGCAACACCACGGTGTCGCCGTTGCCGGAAAAGTGCAGATCGAGATCCAGCGTGACGCGCTCGGGCTGCCGCTTGCCGACCAGCGTGATGCGAGAAAAGCTATTCCAGAGCTGCGGCTGGAGCCCGGCGATCGTCGGCGGCAGATGCTCGCGGACAAATGCGCTGGCCTGAGGGGTGAGCGCCGTCACCGGCTCGGGCGTGCGCAGGCGCTGCTTGATCGTCCGGTCGCCGTGCGCTTTGAGCTTGATCTCCAGACAGGACAGGCCGGTATCGAGATAGCTGCGGCTGCGCACTTTGTAGCGGTTGCCTCCGCCCGCGTGGTGCTGGTGGTACAGCGTGAAGTCGGCCGTATCGAAGTAGAGCGTCTGGTAGCGATGAATCCGGTTGCCGTCGATCTCCAGAACCCGGTAGTGCTCAGCCAGCGCCGCCAGAGTATGCTGGATCAGGCCGGCATGAAACACATACTTGGTATCGATCCGATCCTGTAACGCGACACCGTCCATCTGGGCGAGATCGATCGGCTCACAGCTGCTCAGAAGGCGCGCCAGCTCCGGGTTCGCTCGGCCTGACCTGAGCGCGCCGGTCCGCCGCTGAGCTGCATGTGGCACCAGAATCGGCATGTTGAGCACGCGCGTCGGGTGTTGCGTCATAATCATTATCTGCTCCGTAGCACTCAGATACATGTGTAAGCGAGGTGCGTTCCTGCTTTGCAGAAACAAGCATACCGGGCAGATGTTTACAACTTATGTAGAAGTCGTGGAGAAGTTATGTGGATTGCTTGAAGGATCGTTGTGCCGAAGCAGCCTGGGATCAGAAGCTGACGCTCGGGGAGATCTTCACGCGCCAACGCAAACGTCCCAGGCGCTAACCCGTGTATGTTTACGGGCCGCCTGGGACGTTCAAGACTACTGATAGTGACGGGCGCCTAGCGGTCGTCTGCGCCGCCGCACCGCCACCGACGGCCGCTGCTCAGCAAGCCGCAGATAGCTGCCAGACACAGCAGGCTCAGCGCTCCGCTCAGCCAGCCCAGCGGTAGCAGGGCCGTCAGCACCAGGAACCACATACAGACCTGGGCCGCTTTCCAGGGGTGAATCCCTGGTACGCGCTGCCAGTGAAACGCCTGCCGGTTCAATTCCACCTCGCGGCAGGTTTGTGCAATAAGCCGCTCTGCTGCCGCCGGCGATGCGACTCGCGCGATCAGATGTTCAACCTGGTGGCGAGTCACAAGCACTTCATAATGTGAGCACCAGTCGTCGAGATTCAGGCGCTGGCGCAGATGGGTTGTTGTCTTCTTCCTAGCCATCGTGGTTCCGTTACTCAAAGGTCCCGCGCCAGGACCCGTGTTATCTCTCGCCGGTCAGTCTACCACGCGATTCTGGAACGAGGCTGATACGCGCATGAGGCGTTGAGCAAGCACTTCGCTCCATAAACCAGGCCGTGCGCCGACCGGGCTATGATCGGGACATCCTCGGGACGGCATGTCCTGGCTCCCTGGGACGAACCGTTGTTATCATGAGAACAGATCTGCTTTGCCGGTACTGATCTCAATGCTGTTGGCTGCGCTTTATCTCCAACAGTGGAGCACAATGAGAAACTCTGCGGTGATTTAGAGCAACGTCGTTGTTAGCGGTGCCAGTGGAGATGAGCAGTGCGCTGCGTGAATCATAGATAGATTTGTTGGCGCTCGCCAGGGCGAGATTGACCGATTACCGGGTATTCCTCTGTTCGTCATAGACTGGGACTCACGGCGATGTGTGTACGACGCTGCTGATAGTGTGGGGTGCGCTTCTCCTCTCGTTACCGCCAGACAATCCCCGGCACAACCTCGCGTGCTCACACCCATTGCGATCGAATACTCCATAAGTCCTAGATGATTTGATATAAAGGGAGGATGCTTTTTTGTCAACAATTGTATTTATATGCCTTCAATTCTGTATATCAACGCTTCAATTAAGATAAGTAAAAGGTTTGTTTATATCAATTAACTAAACGATCCTATTGCCGAGCACATGTATATCTGTTTTCAGATCGAAGATCTTGAAGCTATCTAGATCAATCTTATTCTCAGGTGTGATATTTCTTGCTTTGTCTCATTCATTATGAAAGATAATGGCTATTAGCCACAGCGGGATCTGGCGGAGGCTCATCTTCGATACGGCGTGCAGCAGCAGGCAGCAGCGCTCGCCAGCAGGTTCCTTCCATCGCCGGAGCCAGGTCGAGCCATAAGTCCAATTTTTTGAGCAAGCATATGGATTACATACTATAGTGCAGCATTTAAATGTCATGGAGCTGACCAATATGTTGCATGTTACTCGCATAGCCAAAGCATAAGTCGTTTATTTCCTACCCGCGCAACCAACTCTTCTCGTTTATCTGACATCTCAGTAACTTATTCAAGTCCGTCACGCGGCGGATCTGTATTCTTATACCCAATTAGAGGTGAACACCATGCAGTCAGCCACTACGCTGGTTGATCTTCTACGCCAGAGAGCCTGGCAACAACCGGATCAGCGGGCTTACACGTTTCTCAAAGATGGCGAGACGGACGCGATTCATCTCACCTATGCCCAGCTGGATCGGCAGGCACGGGCGATCGCAGTGCAGTTGCAGGCCATGGTGCAGCCTGGCGATCGAGTGCTGCTGCTGTATCCGCCAGGGCTGGAATATATCGCCGCGTTCTTCGGCTGTTTATACACGGGCGCAATCGCGGTTCCCGCCTATCCGCCGAGCTCGTCGCGGCTTGAGCGCGTGCTGCCCCGGCTTCAGGCGATGATCGCCAATGCGCAGCCGGCCGCAGCCCTGACGACCACGCCGATCCTGACGATGATGGCGCCGGGCGTGACGCAGGAACCGGCGTTTCAACAGCTCCAGTGGTTGGCAACCGATGGCCTGGATCAGCAGCAGGCTCAGGTCTGGGCCGCGCCGCAGGTCGATGCGGCCTCGATCGCCTTCTTGCAGTACACCTCGGGCTCGACCGCGCTGCCCAAAGGCGTGATGGTCAGCCACGGCAATCTGCTGCACAACCAGCGCCTGATCCAGTCAGCGTTCGACCACAGCGAGCAGACGATCGTGGCAGGCTGGCTGCCGCTCTATCACGACATGGGCCTGATCGGCAATGTGCTACAGCCGCTCTATCTGGGCACGAGCTGCGTGCTGATGTCGCCGGTTGCGTTTTTGCAGAGCCCGATTCGCTGGCTGCAAGCGATCTCGCGCTACGGGGCGACGACCAGCGGCGGCCCTAACTTCGCCTATGAGCTGTGCGTACAAAAAACCACGATCGAGCAGCGCCAAACGCTGGATCTGAGCAGCTGGCGCGTGGCCTTCAACGGCGCGGAGCCGGTGCGCCACGATACGCTGGCGGCGTTTACAACGGCATTCGAGCCGTATGGCTTCCGGGCTGAGGCGTTCTATCCTTGCTACGGTCTGGCCGAAAGCACGCTGTTTGTGTCGGGCGGCGCCGCTTCAGCCCGGCCGACGATCCAGGCCGTTCAAAAGTCGGCGCTGGCCGGCGATCGTGCAATTCCCGCCGTCGACGAGACCGACGCGCTGTCACTCGTCAGCGCCGGCGCGCCGCGCTTCGATCAAAGCCTGGCGATCGTCGATCCGCAGACCGGCATTGCGCGTGAGGATGGGCATGTTGGCGAGATCTGGGTAGCCGGGCCGAGCGTCGCACACGGCTACTGGAACCGGCCCGAGGAAAGCGCGGCGACCTTCGCGGCGCGGCTGGCCGACACCGGCGCGGGTCCATTTCTACGCACCGGCGATCTCGGCTTTGTGCGCGACGGCGAGCTGTTTGTCACCGGGCGGCTCAAAGATCTGATCATTATTCGCGGCCGCAACCACTACCCGCAAGATATTGAGCTGACCGTCGAGCGCAGCCACTACGCGCTGCGGCCCGGCTGCGGTGCCGCGTTTTCGGTCACCGTGGACGGCGAGGAGCGGCTGGTGGTGGTGCAGGAGGTCG
This sequence comes from Herpetosiphonaceae bacterium, assembly GCA_036401895.1. Lineage (GTDB taxonomy): Bacteria > Chloroflexota > Chloroflexia > Chloroflexales > Kallotenuaceae > LB3-1. The sequence continues at coordinate 12,612 of DASWTW010000070.1, forward strand.
AGCGCCAGCACCGCAAGATCGATCCGGCGCCGGCGATCCAGGCGATTCGAGCAGCCGTGGCCGAGCAGCATGAGCTTCAGGTGTATGGCGTGGTGCTGATCAAGCCGGGCTCGCTGCCGAAAACGTCGAGCGGCAAGATCCAGCGCCGCGCCTGTCAGGCCAAATTCGGAGCCGGCGAGCTTGAGGTCTACGGCTCCAGCCTGTTGGATGCTGCCGCAGCGACCGCTGGAGAGGCCACGCTCAGCCGCGCCGATCTCATGGCCTGCCCCGCTAATGAGCGCCCGGCGCTGGTCGAGCGCTACCTCAAGCAGCAGATCGCGCGTGTGCTGCGGATCGCGTCCTCGGAGATCGCGCCGGCTCAGTCGATCAATGCGCTGGGCCTGGACTCGCTGATGGCGATCGAGCTACAGCACAGCGTCGAGGCGGATCTTCAGATCGTGCTGCCGATGGTGAGCTTTCTGCGCGATCTGCATATTGCCGAGCTTGCCGCCGAGCTGCTGGATCAGCTGTCGCGGCAGGAGGCAGGGCCGCAGCGAGCGCAGAGCGCAGGCGCGGATCAGCCGCTTTCGCCGGGCCAGCGCGCGCTCTGGTTTTTGCATCAGCTCGCGCCGGAGAGCGCCGCCTCCAACCTTGCCAACGCGGTGCGTATTCGCTCGGCCGTGGACGCTGCGGCTTTAGAGCGCGCGTTCCAGAAGCTGATCGACCGCCACGCAGCGCTGCGCAGCGTGATCGTCGCGCCGGAAGGCGAGCCGATCCAGCGGGTGCTCGATCAGGCTGCTGTGTCGTTCCAGGCGCAGGACGCGTCGGGCTGGTCCGAGTCGGCGCTCGAAACGTTTCTCACAGCCGAAACGCAGCGCCCGTTTGATCTGGCAACCGGCCCGCTGCTGCGCGTGTATCTGCTTGGACGCTCGGCCCAGGAGCAGATCCTGGTGCTGGTGCTGCATCACATCATCGCCGATCTGTGGTCGCTGGCGGTGCTGCTGCAAGAGCTGGGCACGCTCTACAGCGCCGAGCGCAATCAGGCCGATGCCGCATTGACTCCACTCGCGCTCCAATACGCCGACTATGTGCGCTGGCAGGCCGAGGATCTGGCAGGCGAGCGCGGCCAGCGGCTGTGGGCCTACTGGCAGCAGCAGCTAGGCGGTGAGCTGCCGGTGCTTCAGCTGCCCACCGATCGACCGCGACCGCCGGTACAAACCTACCGTGGTGAGGCCCGCAGCTTCACGCTGGACGCCGCGCTCACACAGCAGATCAAGCAGCTGGCGCAGGATCGCGGCACCACGCTCTACACGCTGCTGCTGACGGCCTTCCAGGTGCTGCTGCATCGCTACAGCGGCCAGCACGATATTCTGGTTGGCTCGCCCACCGCCGGCCGCACCCGATCGCAGTTTGCCAATGTGGTGGGCTACTTTGTGAACCCGGTGGTGCTGCGGGCCGATCTCGCGGGCAATCCGGCCTTCACGGCGCTGCTTGAGCAGTCGCGCCAGACGGTTTTGGCGGCATTCGAGCATCAGGAATATCCGTTTGCCTGGCTGGTCGAGCGGCTTCAGGCCGAGCGCGATCCCGGTCGATCGCCACTGTTTCAGGCGATGTTTATCTTGCAAAAAGTGCAGCAGCAGCAGGCTGCCGACGTGACGGCGCTGGCCCTGGGCGATCCCGGCGCGCAGGTACAGCTTGGCGAGCTGGTGCTTGAGTCGCTGCCGCCGACGCAGCAGACCGCGCAGTTCGATATTGCGCTGTCGCTGGCGGAGTCCGAGCGCGGGCTGAGCGGCTCGCTACAAGGCAACGCCGATCTCTTCGACGCCGCGACGCTGGCGCGCATGGCCGAGCATTTCCAGCATCTGCTCGGCGCGATCGCGAGCAATCCCACGCAGCCGATCGCGCAGCTTGAGCTGATGAGCCAGCACGAGCGTGCTTTGACGCTGCACCAGTGGAACGCGAACGCTACAGCCTACCCGAGCCACGCGCTGCTGCATAGCCTGGTTGAAGCTCAGGCGGCGCGCACTCCCGAGTCGATCGCGGTGGTGGGCGAGACTGCAACGCTGACGTACCGCGAGCTGGACCGGCGGGCGAATCAGCTGGCGCACCGGCTGCAACAGCTCGGCGTGACGGCAGAGACTCCGGTCGGGCTGTGTTTGGGGCGAACGCCGGACCTGATCGTCGGCGCGCTGGCAATTCTGAAAGCCGGCGGCTGCTATGTGCCGCTCGATCCGGCCTATCCGCAGGAGCGGCTGGCGCTGATTCTTGAGGATGCCCAGGTGCGCGTGCTGGTCACACAGACCGCGCTGCGCTCCTATCTGCCGGATCTCGACATTCCGGTGATCGACCTTGGTCAGGCTGATCAGCTCGACAGCCAGCCCGAGCACGCGCCGTCCAGCATGGTCGCGGCCGATAATCTGGCGTATCTGATCTACACGTCGGGCTCGACCGGCCGCCCCAAAGGCGTGGCGATCAGCCACCGCAGCGCCGCCGCGTTTATCCACTGGTCGCTGGATACGTTTACATCCGATGACCTGGCGGGTGTGCTGGCTGCAACCTCGATCTGCTTCGATCTGTCGATCTTCGAGATCTTCGCGCCGCTGAGCAGTGGCGGCAGCGCTATCCTGGCTGAGAATGTGCTTCAGCTGCCGGAGCTTCCCGCCGCCCAGCGCGTGACGCTGATCAACACGGTGCCCTCGGCGATGAGCGAGCTGCTGCATCTGGCGGCGATTCCGCAGTCGGTGCGTGTGATCAATCTGGCCGGCGAGGCGCTGCGTCAGGATCTGGTGCAGCAGACTCAGGCGGCGGCTCCGCACTGCCGCGTCTTCAACCTGTACGGGCCTTCGGAAGATACGACCTACTCGACGTTTGCGCTGGTCGAGCCGCAAGATGCCACGCCGCCGATCGGCCGTCCGATCAGCAATACGCAGGCGTATATCCTGGATGCCTGGCTTCAGCCGGCGCCGATCGGCGTGGCGGGCGAGCTATATCTCGCGGGCGCTGGGCTGGCGCGCGGCTACTTGCAGCGGCCCGAGCTGACGGCAGAAAAATTCCTGCCCAATCCGTTTGACGACACGCCCGGCGCGCGCTTCTACAAAACCGGCGACCTGGTGCGCTACCGCGCCGACGGCCAGCTTGAATATCTTGGCCGCATCGATCAGCAGGTCAAGCTGCGCGGCTTCCGCATTGAGCTGGGCGAGATCGAGGCCACGCTGCGCGAGTATCCCGAGGTGCGCGAGGCCGTCGTCGTGGTCAACGAGGACGCGAGAGCCGGCAAGCGGCTGGTGGCGTATGTGACAGGGGAACAAAAGAACAAGGGACCAAAGGAACAAGGGAAGTACCACCATTCCCCTTCTCCTGTCGCGACGGGAGAAGGGGTGGCGCGCAGCGCCGGGGATGAGGGCCTGCGCGCCTTTCTCCAATCCCGGCTGCCTGAGTACATGATCCCGGCGGCGTTTGTGGCGCTCCATCAGCTGCCGCGTACACCCAGCGGCAAGCTCGATCGCCGCGCCTTGCCCGCGCCGCACTTCGGGGATCAGGCAGCTGACGCGTATGTCGCGCCGCGCACGCCGATCGAGACGACGCTGGCCGCGCTGTGGGCCGAGGTGCTCAACCTGGAGCAGGTCGGCATCCACGACAACTTTTTTGCGCTGGGCGGGCACTCGCTGATCGCCGCGCGGCTGATGCACCGGGTACGCGAAACTTTTCAGCAGGATCTGCCGCTGCACAGCCTGTTCGAGCTGCCGACCGTCGCCGGTCTGGCTCAGCGGATCGCGGCCATGCAGCAGACGGAGCAGTCGTCGGCTCCCGCAATCCGCCCGGCATCCCGCACCACCGAGCTGCCGCTCTCGTTTGCGCAGCAGCGCTACTGGTTCCTGGATCAGCTGATCCCCGGCAGCGCGGTGTACAACACGCCGTCGGCGCTGCGCCTGCGCGGAGCGCTGGACGTGGCCGCGTTGGAGCGCAGCCTGAGCACGATCCTTGAGCGCCACGCCGCGCTGCGCACAACCTTCGATGTGGTCGACGGGCAGCCGGTGCAGAACATCGACGATGTCAGCCCACTGGCGCTGCCGGTGCTCGATCTGAGCGCGTGGACCGAGACCGAGCGCGAGCACGAGGCGCAGCGGCGGCTGGTCGAGCAGGCGCAGCAGCCCTTTGATCTGACGCGGGCTCCGCTGCTGCGCGCCGAGCTGCTGCGCCTGGCCGGTGACGAGCATATTCTGCTGCTGGTCACGCATCATATCGCGTTCGACGGCACGCACAACATTTTTTATCGCGAGCTGTCGGAGCTGTACCGCGCCTTCACGCAGGGTGCGACGCCTGAGCTGCCGGAGCTGCCGGTGAGCTACGCCGACTTTGCCGTCTGGCAGCGCGAGTATGTCGCGGGCGAAGTCCTGGACACGCAGATCAGCTACTGGACGGAGCAGCTCGGCTGCGATCTGACGCCGCTCCAGCTCCCGACCGACCGGCCGCGTCCATCGGTGCAGACCTTCAACGGCGCGCGGCAGGCGATCGCCTTCCCACCGGAGTTGGTCACGGCGCTGCGCGCGCTCAGCCGCCAGGCGAACACCACGCTCTACACGACGGCGCTGGCCGCCTTCCAGCTGCTGCTGCATCGCTACAGCGGGCAGGACGCGATCTCGGTCGGTACGCCGGTGGTCAATCATGGCCGCGCCGAGGCCCAGCCGCTGATCGGCTCGTTTGTGAACACGTTGGTGCTGCGATCAAATCTGGCGGGCAATCCCACGTTTGGGGAGCTGCTGGCGCAGGTGCAGCGCATCGCGCAGGAGGGCTACGCGCATGGAGATCTGCCCTTCGAGATGATCGTCGAGGCGCTTCAGCCGGAGCGCGATCTGAGCCGCAATCCGCTGTTCCAGGTCATGTTTGTCCTACAGCCCGATCCGCTGCAACACCTGGATCTCGCGCATCTGACGACCAGCGCTGTCGAGATCGATACCTCAACCGCGCGCTTCGATCTGCTCTTGTCGCTGTGGGAGGGTGAGCAAAGCCTGACCGGCATGATCGAGTACAACACAGATCTCTTCGACGCCGGCACGATCACGCGGCTGCTGAGCCATTTCCAGACGATCCTGGAAAGTGTCGGCGCCAATCCCGATCTGCGCGTGCGCGACGTGCCGCTGATCCCGGCTGCCGAGCGTCGGCAAATGCTCTACGACTGGAACGCCACCGACGCCGGCTACGAGCGCGATGCGTGTCTGCACACGCTGTTCGAGCGGCAGGCTGCGCGCACGCCCGACGCGATCGCGATCGCGTTCGAGGCGGGTACCCGTGAGCGGGTGCAGGTACGCTACGCCGAGCTGAACGCGCAGGCCAACCAGCTGGCGCGCCAGCTTCAGGCGCTCGGCATCGGCGCGGGCGAGGTCGTAGCGGTGTACATGGAGCGCAGCCCCGAGATGATCGCGGCGGTGCTGGGCATTCTCAAGGCCGGCGCAACCTATGTGC
>DASWTW010000071.1:0-22646 GCA_036401895.1 Herpetosiphonaceae bacterium
GGGCATGGTCAAGCTGACGCTCATCCATGACGAGCTGCCGGACGAGCAGGCGGCCAGAGACTTTCGTGAAGGCTGGGCGCCGATTCTGTCTTCGCTCAAGACGTTTTTGGAGTCGGGCAAGCCGCTGCCGCAGCTGCGCAGCTTTGAGGAAAAAGCCCATCCCGGCGAAAGCTAGACATAACAATGAGGGCATCGGCGCGCCCGATACCCTCATCTACTGCTCAGCACCGTCAACATAGGCTGACTCACTGCTAGGCCGGCGTCATACTCGGCGCTGGCCTGACCTCGCCGGGGCCGTAGAGATGGCAGCGCACCCAATGATCCTTGGCGACCTCTTCGCGGCCCGGCATCACCTGCCGGCAAACATCCATCACCTTGGGGCAGCGCGGCGCGAACGGGCAGCCGGGCGGCGGATCGATCAGCGAGGGAACCTCGCCGCGCGCCTGGATCGTGCGGACGCTGAGGCCGGCCTGCGGATTTGGCACGGCCGCGAGCAGCAGCCGCGTGTACGGATGCGCGGGATTATGCATCAGCTCGCTGCTCTCGGCGCCTTCGACCACGTGGCCCGCATACATCACCATTGTTCGGTCGCCGATGTAGCGCGCGCTGGCGATGTCGTGCGTGATATACAGAAAGCCGATGCCGCGCTCTTCCTTCAGGCGCTCCATGAGATTGAGCACGCCCATACGGATCGATACGTCGAGCATCGAGATCGGCTCGTCGGCCAGGATAATCTCGGGATCGACGGCGAGCGCCCTGGCGATCGCGACGCGCTGCCGCTGGCCGCCTGAGAGCTGATACGGATACTTCTGCGCAACCTCGGCCGGCGGCGTAAGCCCCACCGTGGCCAGCAGCTCATGCACGCGCTCGCGCATGGCCTTGCCCTGGACCTGCCGATGGATCAGCAGCGGCCGCTCGATATGATAGCCGATGGTATGCACCGGATTGAGCGAGCCGAAGGGGTCCTGGAAGATCATCTGCACATCGTTGCGGTAGCTCAGCGAGGCCCTGCGGGGCTCGCTCTTGAGCACATCATGACCCTTGAACAGGATCGCGCCTTTAGTCGGCGGCATCAGCCGGGCAAGCAAGCGCGCCGTCGTGGATTTGCCGCTCCCGGACTCGCCCACCAGCGCGATCACCTGTCCACGCTCGATCGTGAACGAAACATCGTTCAGCGCGTGGACTTTCTTGGGCTTGAACAGGGTCCCAACCGGAAAGTGCTTGGTCAGGTTACGAACTTCGAGCACGGTTTCGCCCTGCACGCCGAGGTCGCGTCGCTCAATTGTTATGCCAGCTTGTGTCATAGTTTCCTCTCGCCAGAACCAAAGAAACTGAAACAAGGGAACAAAGGAACAAGCGATCTTTTCTCTTCTTTGTTCTTTTGTTCTTTCGTTCTTTTGTTCTTATTACAGCGCCACACCCTCCGGCATTGGCATTCCCGCATGGTAGGCGACCCAGTGCTCGGGCTTGACTTCGCGCAGCTTCGGCTTGACCTGCGTCTCGATCGGCTGACACTGAGTGCAGCGCGGATGGAAGCGGCAGCCGCTCGGCGGGGTGATCAGATTCGGCGGCGAGCCCGGAATGCCGGTCAGCTTCTGCTTGGGACCAGTCAGCGGCGGGAATGAGTTGATCAGGCCCTGCGTGTAGGGATGCAGCGGATTAGTAAACAGCTCTTTGGCCGGCGCCAGCTCTACGATCTCGCCCGCGTACATGATGCCGATGCGATCCGAGAACTCGACCATCAGCGACATATCGTGGGTGATGAACAGGATCGAAAAGCCCATCGCCTGCTTGAGCTGCTCGATCTGCTGCATAATATCTTTCTGCACCACCACATCCAGCGCGGTCGTCGGCTCGTCCATGATCATCAGCGACGGATTGAGCGCCAGTGCGATCGCGATCACCGCGCGCTGACGCATGCCGCCCGACAGCTCGTGCGGATACGAGTCCAGCCGCCGCCGCTCGATGCCGACCACATCCAGCAGCTCGGCCGCCCGACTGCGAGCCTCCTGCTGCGTTTGTTTGTTATGCTTGATCAGCACATCGGCGATCTGATCGCCGACTCGCATCACCGGGTTGAGCGAGTTCATGGCGCTCTGAAAAACCATCGACACGTCGCTCCAGCGGAAGTCTTCCAGCTCTTCGTGGCTCATGTCGAGCACATCGTCGCCGTTGAAGAGCACATGGCCGCCGGTGATCATCGCGGGGGGACGCAGCACACGCATGATCGCGTGAGCGATTGTGGATTTGCCGCAGCCGGACTCGCCCGCCAGGCCAAACACCTCGCCCGGCGCGATCGAAAACGATACGCCGTCGACGGCGCGCACCGGCCCTCGGGCGGTCACATACTCGACATACAGATCGCGAACGTCCAGCAGCGGCGGTGCGCTCTTAGTGTGCGCGCCGGACGACTGGGGTCGCGTGGATGTCGCGGAGCTTTCGGTCTTTGAGTACATTGCTGAGATCCCTTTCGGCGCGAAGGCGCGGATTGGTCACTTCGTCCATCGCGTAGTTGATCAATGACAGGCCAAACGCCACCAGCGCCACGCACATGCCCGAGGGAATGAACGTCCACCACGCGCCGACCAGCAGGCCCGCGTTATTTTGCGCCCAGTACAGGTTCGTGCCCCAGGTGACATCGCTGACGTTGCCCAGGCCGATAAAGCTCAGCGCGGTCGCGGCACCAATCGCGTAGGTTACCGAGCCGATCATGCCGCCGACGATGATCGACGCCATGTTGGGCAAAATCTCGCGAAAGATGATCCGAAAGTTGCTCTCGCCGCTCACGATCGCCGCCGAGACGAAATCTTTTTCACGCAGCGATAGCGTCTGTGCGCGCAGCACGCGGGCGCCCCAGGCCCAGCCGGTAAACGCCAGCGCCAGAATAATCGTCTGCGTTCCCGGCCTGAGATACGCCGCGATCACCACCAGCAGCGGCAGGCCCGGAATCACCAGGAACAGATTCATCAGCAGCGACAGCACATCGTCCACGCGGCCACGGAAGTAGCCCGCCGTCATGCCGATCACCACGCCGACGATCGTCGTGACGATGCCCGTGGCAAAGCCGATCGTCAGCGAGATGCGCGCGCCCCACACCGTCTGCGCGAAAACATCTTTGCCCTGGCCCTCGGTGCCGAGCCAGTATTCGCGCGAGGGCGGCAGGTGCGGCCGATCCACAAAATCGGTCGGGTCGCCGGGCGCGACCACGGGTGCGAAGACAGCCATCAGAATAAAGAACAGCACAATGCCGCCACCCAGCGCAGCTTTCCGATTGCGCAGCAGCTGTCCAACCCAGGCAAAGCGCTGGCGGCTCGGCGGTATAGTCGCGGGAACCGGCGTGACTTGACCGGCAGGAGTCGCCTGAATCTCGATAGGCTGATCTTGAGCTTGCATAGCGATTCCTCTCCTAACCTGTTCGCACGCGCGGATCGAGCCGCGTGTACACCACATCGACGATGAAGTTAGCGGCCAGCACCGCGAACGTAATCATCAGAAACAAACCTTGCATCAGCGGGTAGTCGAGACTGGTGACAGATTTGACAAGTAGATAGCCTAATCCCGGATACGAGAAGATCGTTTCGATCAAGATTTGTCCACTGAGCACAAAGCCGAGCGCCATACCAAACGCGGTCACGCTTGGCAAAAGCGCGTTACGGGCGGCATATTTAAACATAACTTCGCGCTGCGACAGACCTTTGGCTTCCGCCATTGTAATATAGTCTTCGGCCAGCACGCCAATCATGGTATTACGCATACCGAGCACCCATCCACCGATGGATACGAGCACAATGGTGATTGCAGGCAGCAGCAGATGCCGTACCACGCTGCCGACGAAGGTAAAATTCCAGCCCGGCGCGATCGCGTCGCTGTAGGCGTGGCGGAGTGGGAACCAGCCCATGCGTAGGCCGAGGAAGAAGAGCGCCATAAGCGCCAGGAAGAATGGCGGGAATGCTCCGATCAAGACCAGCAGCGGCGGTAACGTGGTGTCGAGCAGCCCGCCGCGACGCCAGGAGGCGACAACGCCGATCAGATTACCCAGCAAAAAGCTGATGATCAGGGCCGCGCCGCCTAGCAGCACCGTCCAGACCAGCCCCGTGCCGATCACCGTCGTCACCGGCGACGGAAACGACGAGAACGAGATGCCGAAATCGCCGCGCATCACATGCGAAAGATAGGTAAAGTACTGCTGGATCACCGGCGCATCGCTGAGGCCCAATGCTTCGCGCAACTGTTGGATCTGCTCAGGACGCATCTGACCACGCGATCCGGCGATGATCGTCGAGGCGGGATCGCCAGGGATCAGACGCGGGAGAAAAAAGTTGATCGTGAGCGATGCCCACGCAGCCAGAAGGTAAAATCCTAATCGACGGAGGATAAATCGCATCGTCGCACTCCTTCGCGCTGCCATTGCACGAAGTTTCGGGGCAACTCCATGTAACGGCGATGGAGCAAGGGAGCGATCTACGCGTGGAGATCGCTCCCTTACAGTCAGCGGGTTATTTTGGCTTGATGGTGGTCATCACGATCAGCTGCTCAGGCGTGCCCTGGTTGAAGAACGAGCCAACCGCATACGGATCATCCTTGGTGGGGAAGCCCTCGAAGCGGGTGGTGTTGTACTCGTACCAGCTCGGGCCAGGGAAGAGCGGGATCGCGGGAGCTTCCTCGGCAAAGGTCTGCTGGAGCTGCTCGGCGATCGCCTTCTGCTGGGCCGGGTCCGCCGTGCCGGCGAACTGGTTCAGCAGCTCATCGGCCTTGGCGCTGGCAAAGCGGTGCCAGTTCTCGCCGCCGATCGCGCCGATGTCCTTCTTGGTGCTGGCCGACATCTGGCCGCGATAATAGTTGAACGGCGTCGCGCCACCGCTGCTCCAGCCGATCGACATGTCGAATTCGCCCTTCTGCACGCGATCGATCCAGGCGCTGAAGTCGTAGGTCTTGACGGTCGCCTCGATGCCAACGTCCTTCAGGTTCTGCGCGATGATCTGCACCGCCGAGACCCAGTCCGACCAGCCCGAGACCACGTTGATCTCGTAGGTCATCGGCGTGCCGTCCGGCTTGTTGCGGATACCGTTCGCGCCCTTGGTCAGGCCGGCCGCGTCAAGCATCTGGTTGGCCTTCTCGACGTTCAGCGTGGTCCAGTCAGCGACGGTGGCCGCGTTCTGGAGCTTGAAGTTCGGGTACGCGTCGCTCAGGCCCGTCGGATCGGCAGGCTTGGTGTAGTCGTACATGGCCACCTTGACGATCTGCTCGCGGTTGATCGCCATGCTGATCGCCTTGCGCACGTCGGCGTTATCGAAGGGCGCCTTGGTGGTGTTGGTGTACAGCATGACTGTCGCGCCGACCGACGGGAACCAGTAGCCGTTGGTGTCCGGGCTCTTCGAGACGTAGGTCTTCTCGATGTCGGGGATGAAGTTAGCGGCCAGGTCGTTCTCGCCGTTGATCGTCGCCAGGTTGGCCTGGTCGTTGCCCGGATAGGCCGGAGCACGGAAGCCCTGGATGTACGGCTTGCCTTCCTGCCAGTAGTTCGGGTTCTTCTCGATCTGGTAGATCTGGTTCTGGAAGACCGTCACCTCGGTGAACGGGCCGGTGCCGACCGGGTTGTCGTTGGTGAACTTGGTCGCGTCGGGCACGTCCTTCCAGATGTGCTCAGGTACGATGTCCTGGTTGGCGATGTCGTACAGGCCAGGCGTGAAGACCTGCTTGAACTTGAACTCGACGGTCTTCTCGTCGGGCGCGCTCACGCTCTCGACATAGGCGGTGTCGCCGTTCATCGCGACCGCGCCGGAGCCGATCAGGCCGGCCGTCTTCTGGAGCAGGTTGAAGGTGAAGGCCACGTCGTTGGCCGTGAAGGGCTGACCATCCGACCACTTCACGTTTTCGCGCAGCGTGAAGGTCAGCGTCTTGTTGTCCTCGCTCCACTTATAGTCAGTCGCCAGCCAGGGCGTAAGCTCGCCCTTGACGACGTTGTAGATCATCAGCGGCTCATAAATGCCGTGAACAGTGGGGAACAGGAAGGCGTTGCTGAACGGGTTGAAGTTGCGCACCCAGGTGGGCTGCTGCTGGACCGAGACGGTCATGATGCCGTTGCCGGCGGGAGCGGCGGCACCTGAGTCGGCCGGGCTGGCTGCCGCAGACTCGCTAGCGGCCGGGCTGGCAGCTTCACTAGCAGCCGGGCTAGCTGCTTCGCTGGCGGCCGGGCTGGCGGCTGCGGATGGTTCTGCGGATGCCGGAGCGCTGGCCGATGGTGTCGTCGCGGCGGGCGATCCGCACGCGGCAAGAATCAGCGACAGAACGACAAGTAACGGAAAGATCATTTGCAATGTTGGACGGCGTTTCACGCGAACTGAGTTCATCTTCGAGCCTCCTTAAGGAAACAACCGGCGAACGAGAATGGTGGCCGCAGTGTTTAGATGCTCCTTTCGCTACAACCTGCTACACATAAGTCTTCTACCGAGCCAGCGACTCAGTCTGCTATCCAAAACTGGGAGCGGTCCCAGTGACAGCCAAGGTTGATTTTTGCGCGCTTCCGCACGAGCTGCGCACGACAAGGTCATTTGGAAGATAAATATGCTGGCCGCCATGCGCCCGGTGCTCGATCTGATCCACCAGCAGCTGCACCGCGATCTCGCCGATCTCCGCGATCGGCTGGCGCACTGTGGACAGCGGCGGATTGGCGTACAAAGCCGACGGCAGATCGTCAAATGAGACCAGCGCTACATCGCCGGGAATCGACTTGCCCATCTGCACGATCGCGCGCATCGCGCCCATCGTCATGGTATCGCTGGCAATAAAAACCGCTGTGGGCGGCTCGGGGAGGCTCAGGAGATGTCGCATGCCATCAAAGCCACCTTGCCACATCCAGTCGCCCTCGACGATATACTCCGCGCGCAGCGGTATGCCTGCTTCCAGCACACTTTGTTTATAGCCGTCGCGCCGTTCCATGCCAGCCACCGTGTGCAGGCTGCCCGTAATCGTCGCGATGCAGCGGTGCCCCAGCCGGATCAGGTGCGCGACCGCCGCCCGCGCGCCTTCGCGCTGCTCGGTGGTGACCCAGGTCAGATCCTGGAAGTACGGATTACTGCCGATCAGCACCAGTGGCGTTTTATCTTTCATCAGCAGCGGCAGCACCGGATCGTCGATGTCGCCCGAGAACATCAGCACACCGTCGAAGTGCCGGCTGCGCAGAACACGCTCGTAAAATCCGCGCTCCATGTCGGCCGTGATGATCGACAATACCACGAAATAGCCTGCCCGCGTGCTCGATACTGTGATCGCCTGAACCAGAGGGCCAAAGAAGGGATCGGAGAAATTCTCCGCTGCGGCAACCGGAACCAGGAGCCCAATCACCTGCGATCGCTGCTTTGCCAGGCTCTGCGCGGCGGCGCGCGGAACATAGCCGTGTTCATGAATAACCTGGAGCACCCGCTCCCGTACGGCCGGCCGTACGTTAGGATGGTTATTGAGCACCCGCGAAACTGTCGTTGGGGAGATGGACGCCAGCTTCGCAATTTGTTCGATCGTCAATGCTGCCATGAGCATTTTTCTCACTTCGTTGTGACCGGACGGTGTTTAGACGATGAAACAGGCGCGTAAAAAATCTTGAAGAACAGTGGTAGGATGGTACCTCCGAAGCGTCTAGCGCGAGCTACGTTCCTTTGTGTGTTGAAAGCGCTTTCACTTCGTTGTCGCAAGAATAGCTTACAATGTTGAGGTTGTCAAGAATCAGGCTTGACACTGATTCTTGCTCTGGCTAACCGACAATCTTTCGATGGAGGCACAATGACGTCCAGTGCACCGATGCTTATTCCACAGCCGCACAGCTTTGCCTGGTCTTCCGGCAGTTTTGGCCTCAATGGTGAAACCACCATTCTGCTGGGCACGCAGGCCAGCGCCGCCATGCTCTTTGCTGCCCGCGATCTTCAGTCGGCGATCGAAGAGATCTCGGGGCTGCGGCTGCCGCTGGTGAAGGCTGCCACATCGGCCACGCGGCCCAACGCGATCCGGCTGATCCTGCAAGGCCGCGACGATTCCGCAGATCAACCGCAGGGCGGAGCAGGCGAAGCGCCTGGCGCGCAGGCTTATCGGCTGGCGATCACCGAAGCCGGCGCGACGATCACGGCGGCGGACGAGCCCGGCCTTTTCTACGGCGTGCAAACGCTGATTCAGCTTGTGCGTATGCATGGCCGGCGGCTACCGGGCTGCACCTGCGCCGACCATCCGGCTCTGCCGCAGCGCGGGATTATGCTCGACATTTCGCGGGCGCGCGTGCCAACTCTGGCAACGCTCGAAAAGCTGGCAAAGACGCTGGCGCACTACAAGATCAACGAGCTACAGCTCTACACCGAGCACACGTTTCAGTTTCCGTCGCATCCCGAGATTGGCAAGAACAGCGGCTCGCTGAGCGCCGACGATATGCTGGCGCTCGACGCCGTGTGCCGTGAGCGTCACATCGCGCTGGTGCCGAATCTGCAATCGACCGGCCACATGCGCCATATTCTGAGCCTGCCCGCGTACCAGCATCTGGCCGAAACGGAGTGGCGCTGGAGCATCACGCCCGCGCTTGAGGAGTCGTACGATTTTCTCGACGAGCTGTACGCCGATTTCCTGCCCGCGTTCTCGGTGCCGATCCTGAATGTCGACTCCGACGAAGCCTGGGATCATGGTCGCGGCCAGGCCAAGGAGCTGTCGGCAGTCGGCGGATACGGGCGCGTTTACCTTGAGCATATTTTGAAGCTGCGTGAGCTGGCCTCCAGACACGGGCGCAAGATCATGATCTGGGCCGATGTGTTCAACCACTATCCCGAGCTGATCTCCGAGATTCCTGAAGATGTGATCCTGCTCGACTGGTGGTACGAGGCCGAAGATTCGTATCCCACGCTCAAAGCGCTGGCCGACTCCGGGCGTCCGTTCTATGTTTGTCCCGGCACGTCGTCCTGGAATACGATCTTTCCGCGCATCGACAACTCGCTGGGCAATATCCGCAGCTATGTGCGCGATGGCGTGGCGGCCGGCGCGATCGGAATGCTGCTGACGGACTGGGGCGATATGGGCCACTATCAGCCGCTGTCGAACTCGTGGTACAGCTACCTGTTCGGCGCGGAGATGGCCTGGAGCGGCGCGACGACGGCGACGGAGCTGTTCAACCAGGCGTTCGGGCCGCTCTTCCTGGGCGATGCATCCGGTCAAACAGTCGCCGCGATCCAGCGGCTTGGCCGTGCGGTCGAGCAGCCGGCGCTGGCTCGGTCCAATAGCTCAGATGCCGTGTACGCGCTCTACGATGAGCCGCTGACCGGCCGCATGGCACGCGAAACTCCGCCGGCTGCGCTCGAAGAGATGATCGCGGCGGCTGAGGCGGCGCTGCCTGCCTTCGCGCGGCTGGCTGATGCCACGCTGCGCCATGAGCTGCAATTCACCGCCGCCCAGATGATCTACGCCGCCCGCAAGGTGCTGCTCGGCCAGGAGATTCGCCGCACGCTTGGCGATCTGGCAGCAAACACAACCGCATCATCCGAGGGAGCGCCACAGCTCGACGCGCTGATCGCCAGGCTGGAAGCGCTGCGCGCCGAGCTGCCGCCGATGGTCGCGGAGTTCGAGCGGCTGTGGCTGCTCTCGTCGCACCGCAGCGAGATCGAGGTCAATCTCGACCGCTACGCCGCGCTGCTGGCCCGCTTCGACGCCGCGCTGGCCTGGCTACGCGGGCAGCGTGAGCGCTACGCCGCCGGCGAACGGCTGGACGCCGAGCTGCGGACGTACGATCCCGGCGAGTATCTGATTCTCTGGGATCAGGGCCAGAAAGATCTGCACCGGCTGGTCGAGGTTGTCGGGCGTGATGCCGTGCCGCCGGAGATTTTGCGCTGGCTGGGATTGGCCGCCTAGCGCTCGAACTCCTGCATCGCGCTTGCTAACCCGCGCTGATAGGCGCTGATCAAACGATCCCAGCGCCTATCGGCCTCCTCGTCGATCTGCTGCTGCGCCGGGTCGGCGTCGAACCAGGCGATTGTCTCGCGAATGCCGCGCGAAAATGGCGTGGTGGCGCAGTAGTCGGGCACGAAGCGCTTGATTTTGGTGTTATCGAAGACCACGCTCACGGCCTTATCGCCAATCAGCGTGCCGGTCATGTCGGGCAAACACGCGGCGATAAAGTCGGAGGCGATATGCACGATGTTGGCCTCGACGCCCGCCGCCTCGGCGACTGCCGCGTAGATCTGGTTCCAGGTCAGTGTCTCGTGAGAGGTGATATGAAAGGCATGGCCGATCGCCTGCTGGTGGCCGAGCAGCCCGACAAAGCCTTTGGCAAAATCGGTGTTGTGCGTGACCGACCAGAGCGAGGTACCGTCGCCGGGAACGATCACCGGCTTGCCCTGGCGCATCCGCGCGACCGCTGTGTAGGATCGCTGCCAGCTATTGACCGCCAGCGGAATCTGGGTCTGGCTGTAGGTCAGCGATGGCCGTACGATCGTGCAGGGAAAGCCTTCCTCGCGATAGGCCCGCATCAACAATTCCTCGCAGGTGATCTTGTCGCGCGAGTACTGCCAGAAGGGATTCGCCAGCGGCGTGTCCTCGGTGATCAGATAAAAGCTGCCCGGCTTCTGGTAGGCGCTGGCCGAGCTGATGAACACATACTGGCGCGTTTTGTCGCGAAACAGCTTGAGATCGCGCTCGACGTCGGCGGGCTTGAAGGCGATCCAGTTCACGACGACGTCGAACCGGTGATCCGCCAGCACCCGGGCCGTCGCCTCCGCGTCGTTGATGTCGGCGATCAGGCTGGTCGCGCCCTGCGGTGTTTCGGCGTGCTGGCCGCGATTGAGCAGAAACAGATCGATGCCCTGCGCGATCGCCAGACGCGTGCTGGCTGTGCTGATAATCCCGGTTCCGCCGATAAAAAGCACCTTCATTGTCAATTCTCCAATGCCTCTACTCTGCGCCACAATGGGACCGGTTCCAAATGATATATGCTGCCTCACAAGCCGATGCGGAACTGCACACACGAAGCCTGTGGAACGGCGGCATGAGCTGTGGCCTCGCCGATCATTTCCGACTCTGCATCCAGCGGCAGCACCGCGACATCACCGCTGTGCTGGTTGGCGACGAGCACAACATTTCCGCCCGGCGCCAGCATGAAGTGACGCGGCCAGCTCCCGCCGCAGGAGATCGTACCGGCCTGCGCTAGCGCTCCATCCTCCGCCACATCGAACACCGCGATGCTGTCGTGTCCACGATTGGAAACGTACACATGTTTGCCCGACTGCGAAAGATGAATGTCGGCGATCCAGTTTTCCCGGCCGCTCGGCGCCGTGTCGATCGACTGGCGCTGCTGCAACGTGCCGCTGACGGCGTTGTAGTCGTACAGGCTCACCGTGCTGTTCAGCTCATTGGCGACGTACACAAAGCGGCCGTTGGGATGAAACGCGATATGTCGCGGCCCGGCGCCCGGCTGCGCGTCGGCGTGACCACAGGCCAGCAGCTTGCCCTTCTCGGCGTCGAAGGTGTAGACCAGCAGCCGGTCCAGCCCCAGGTCCGCGACGATCACCGAGCGCTGATCGGGCGTGAAGGTCGCCGAGTGTGCGTGCGGCCCGGCCTGGCGCTCGCGGTTGGCACCGCTGCCGCCTGTGTGCTGGATTAGATCTGTCATCTCGCCCAACGATCCGTCTTCCCGAATCGGCAGGACGGCGACGGTGCCGCTGCTGTAGTTCGAGACCAGCAGCCACTTACCGGACGCATCGAGCTCAAGATGGCAGGGATGGTCGCCGGCGCTAGGCTGATGGTTGAGCGGCTGGAGCCGCAGCGGGTCGCGATCGAAGTGCAGCGCCCAAACGTGACCAGACACGCCGTCCTGCTCGGCGCTGGTCTCGCTGACGGCGTAGAGCCAGGGCTGCTGCGGATGCGCCACCACAAACGATGGGTTGAAGATCCCGGCAAAGGTTTCGCTGGCGCTCAGCGCGCCGGTCGTCTCGTCGAGGCGGAAAAGATAAATGCCCGGCTGCTCGGCGCTGGCGTAGCTGCCGACGATCACCAGTGGCTGCTCAGAAGCGGTTGAATCGGTCATCCTGTGTCCTTATCGAGAACCAAGAACCAAAGGAACCAAGAACCAAAGCAAGTACCGATTATTCCCCTCGCCTATGGCAATGGGAGAGGGGAAAGCGCGATAGCGCAGGGGTGAGGGCCTGGATCAGCCCGTCACGCGACTCTCAAGCAGCAGATCGAGCAGATCGCGATCGACGTTGTAGCCGTGCAGCTGCTCGTAGCGCGCGCCCGGCCGCCCATGCTCGACAATCCCGAAGTCGCCCGCGAAGTTCCACAGCGCGTAGCCCCAGCCAAACTCCTTGAAGACGCTGAACAGATCGGCGAACCAGCGCAGCGCCACGTCGTTGGGCGTTTTGTTGTAGCAGCCGAACTCGCCGATATGCACTCGCGCCCCGGCAGCCTCGACCTCGCGCCAGGGCTGGTAGAACGCACGCAGTGTATCACGATTCCAGGTGTGGCCGTACCAGACCAGGCCAGGATAGATCGGATCGGGCGCTTGCTGGTGTCCGTCCCACCACTCGGCCTGATGGTGGCTGACTGGCATTGGTTGATAGCCGCGCCCGCTGTGGATCACGCCGAGATCGGCAAGCTCAGGCATGGCGATGTTGCCGCCGCCCAGCCCATCGATCACGATCTCGCGCTGGGGATCGATCGCTCGAATCGCCGCGACCGTGCGCCGAATCAGCGCCGCGTGGTTTTCGCGTGTCATGCCGTACTGCTCGATGCCGGGCGGCTCGTTGAGCAGATCGAAGCTCAGGTGATCGCTGGAAACGCCCTGGTAGCGCCGGGCGAAGTTCTCCCACGTGAAGACGAACGCATCCTGAGCGACCGGATCGAGCCACAGATTGTGGCGCTCTAGATCATTGCGGTTGATGCAGTAGCCCGGCCCGCGATGCAGATTCAGGCTCATCTGAAGGCCGCGATCTCGACACGCATCCAGGTAGCGATCGAAGTAGGCGAAGACTGACTCGTCGGGATGGAAGTAGTCAAAATCTTTAGTCCAGAAGCGGTAATCGCTGGGGACGCGCACAAAGTTGAAGCCGGTCGCGGCCATGAAATCGAGCGCGCGCTCGTCGGGCGGCTGTGGCTGTCGCTCCGGCTCCCAGATGAACATCCACAGAAAGTTAAAGCCGTAGTGCGGCATCGTCGCTGCTCCACACAAGCGGGAAGCCACGCCCACCGACGCGGCCTCCCAAACTGCAATCTACTCGACGCGTACGTTGTCGAGGTAATGGATGCCCGGTTGCAGGTAGATAAAGATCGTCTGGACTCTGGCGAAGTCGCCGGGCGCGGCTCCCGTGCTCAGCAGATCGATGTCGATCGTGGTAGCCGTGCCGCCATTGACCCAGGTCGACGGATATTGGCGCCAGGTGTAGCTGTCGCCGGTCTGAACCGCTACGTCGGTTGAGGTGCCGGGCACGCCGGCTTGAATATCGAACTTGAGATGCGTGCGGCCGCCAAAGTCGGCGGGTGGCGTGAAGGTGACGCCAAACCAGCCGCCGGCGTTGACGTCGACTTTCAGACCGTAGCTGCCGTCGGTGACGTAGTCGGCGCTCTGCGAGGGCGTGGCCCTACCGGCTTCCCAGCTGGCCGAAGCCCAGCCCTCGGTGCCGGTCTCGAACGAGAACAGCTTGAGCGCCCCGCCGGGATCGGGCAGCACGTTGACGATCAGGTTGGCCACGTTGGAGCGCTGATCGCGGCTATCTTTGATCGTGTAGCTGATCTGCGCCTGGCCCGTGAATCCGGCAACCGGCGTGAAGAGCACCGTCGCGTCGGGCTGGAGCACGAAACTGCCACCGGCGACGGTCCGGCTGGTCTGGCGGCGCTCCACACTCGGGTCGAGATCGATCGACCGGAGATCCAGCGTGGCGCGGCCGTAGCTAATGTCGTTGGCAGCCGGGCTGAGCGCGATCGGCGTCTCGAACGTGGTCGTGACGTTGTCGTGGTCGGCGACGGGGCGGAAGTCGGGCGGGTGATTCTCGCGCATCATTTTGGCGAAGTTGCCCAGCGTGCGGAAGACCGGATCGTGCGCGTAGACAGTGAAGTTGTCGTAGTCGGGATAAAGCGTGCCGTTGTCCTGGATGCCGGACAGAATCCAGTAGAGCGCGCCGTTGCCGCCCTCGCGCAACACGGTGTCGGTCCACTCCTTGTACACCACGTTGCGGGTCTGCTTGTTCAGCGAGCCGAACTCGCCGAGCATCGCCGGCTTGTTGAGCCGCTTGGCATCTCGAATATGCCGCGTGATATACTCGGTGCTCCACTCGGTGGTCTGGCCCCAGTGATCCGGATACAGATGGAACGACATCACGTCGATGTTGGGCAGCTGTGTGAGACCGATCGTGTCCACGCCCTCGCCGCAGTTATCGATCCAGTTCGTGGCGTCGGGAATGCAGTAGAAGCCCTCGTCGCCGACCGAGACCAGGTGGTTGCGATCGATCGTTTTGATAAAGGTCGACATCTCGTCGGCCCAGGTGGTCAGCGTGGTCGTCGTGCAGCTGGGCGAGCGTCCGTAGGCTCCGGCGCTGATGCAGCGCGGCTCGTTGGCCAGCTCCCAGGTCATGATCGTCGGATCGTGCTTGTACTGCACGCCGGTGTAGCTGTTGGTGCGATTCAGCAGATGCGCGATCCAGTCTTTGTACCAGCCGCGAATCACCGGATCGGTGTAGAAATCGTCGTGGTACCAGGTGCGGCTCTCGGCGGAGCTGGACTCGCGCCAGCGCACGTACTGATCCATGCCGCCGAAGTCGTTCCAGTTGTTGGTGAACGGGATCACCAGCTTGAGCCGCAGCTGGCCGGCCTTGTAGATGATATAGTCCAGTCGCCTGAGGCCGTCTTCGCCGTCGTTGTAGGCCGGCCGCGTGCCGTCCCAGTACTGGAAGTACACACCGTCGGCCTTACCGCGCAGCGAGTTCGAGCCGTCCTGGTTGCCGATGTCGAGCCAGCCCCAGGTGCGCACAACATCAAACTTATTTGCGGCGGCGGCGTTGAGCACATCGTCGACCATTAGCTGCGATTTGTACATCAGGTAGTAGTTATTGGTTCCGGCGAAACGAAACTCGCGCCCGTGCAGGATCAGATCGTCGCCTTGCCGCGTGACGAAGCGGCTGTCGTCGCGGGCGGCTGCGGGCTGAAACGTCGTGGTCAGCGCCAGCAGCAGCATGCCGATCAAGGATATGATCTTCGTTGACATAACCTCGCCTCTTTCACGATCAGTACGAATCGAACAGTGAGCGCACGCGCAGCGACTGCCGCAGCTGCTCGGCGGTCAGGGACTCGGGCGGCGTACAGGTGATGCGAGCGGAGCGTCCGGCAGGCAGATCGAAGTAGTTATCGCCGAAGATTACGTCGGCGCCGCCCAGCGACAGCTCGACGAAGCGCGCCAGCGAGCGAGCCTGAAGCTGGATCCTGATCTGCTTGCCGTCCTGCTGCACTTCCACACCGATCTGCGGATCGACCAGCGCCAGGTGCTTGTTCGGCGCGAAGGTCGCGATCGCCAGCGAGACGCGCTCGTCGTGCTGCCACAGCTCACAGACCACAACCGTCTGACGGCGCTGCTCGTCGCTGATCTTGCCCGTGAAGTTCAGCTCCTGGCCGCGCGCCGTCGACTGTGGCTCGACCTGCACATCCACTGTGCCGCTGTCGAGCTGCTCACCGTCGAGTGTTTCCAGCGACCAGCGGATCTGCCCGGCCCAGGGATCGAGCGTGTCGTTGGAGACGAATAGATCCATACGCTCGCCCTCATCCGCGATCGAGAGCAGCACGGGCGCGAAAAAGCGACGGCTGGCGTAGTGCGCGGCCTTCCAGCGGCCAAAATAGTCGATGCTGGCCCAGGAGGCAACCGGCCAGCAGTCGTTGAGCTGCCAGTAAAGCACGCCGCTACAGGCCGGATCGCGCCGCCACTGCTCCACGCCGATGCGCATCGCCTCGCCTTGCAGCACCTGGCTCAGGTACACCAGCGATGGAAAATCTTTCGGCAGCCGCATATGCGACGTTAGATAGGTTATGATCTTGCCGTTGCCCGCTGGATTGCGCTGGTGATGCTCCATGATGTACGAGGTCATGTTCCAGTCGGCGGGCTCGGCGTACGTCGCGATCGTAGGCAGGCTCGGCAGCGACTGAAAGCCGAACTCGCTGATGAAGCGCGCCGAGATCTCGCGATAGTGATGCAGCGGCATCATCGCGTGCCAGACCGTCCACTCGTGCATGTCGCCGACCGCGCCGCCGTTGGGATCGTCGAAGGGCGTTCCCGAGGATGGCGAGGATGGCCAGTAGGCGAGATCGGGATCTTCGGCGGCGACCCAGGCGGGCAGCGTGTGATGAAAGAATTGATCGTAGGCGGCCTTGAGATCGGCGAACTCGGCCGCGTCCCAGCCGCCCCAGTGCGCCCAGGCGGTCTCGATCTCGTTGTTGCCGCACCACAGCGCCAGACACGCGCGATGACGCAGACGCCGCATATTCTGTATCACCTCGACCTTGATATTGTCCAGCATTGTCTCGTCGGCCAGCGGGTAGGTCGCGCAGGAGAACATAAAATCCTGCCAGACCAACAGGCCCAGCCGATCGCAAAGATCGTAGAAATGCTCGTCTTCGTAGTAGCCGCCGCCCCAGATGCGGACCATGTTGTGATGCGCCGCCACTGCCGAGCCGAGCAAATGGTCGAGCTGCGCGTGTGAGATGCGCGTCGGGAACGAGTCCGCCGGAATCCAGTTGGTGCCTTTGGCGAAGATCTGCACGCCGTTGACCACGAAGGTAAACGATCGGCCCCACTGGTCTGGCTCCTGGCGCAGCTCGATCGTGCGCAGGCCAATCTGGAAGCCGCGCCGATCGAGAATTGTCTCGCCGCTGGTGAGCACGGCCTCGACCTGGTAGATCGGCTGCGCGCCGTAGCCGTGCGGCCACCAGAGCTGCGGCTGCTCAACCGCCAGCTCGATCGTGCCGCGACCGTTATCGAGATCGGCCTCGGTTGTCTGGACCTGACCGTCGGGCGCGGTCAGTCGCAGCGTGACCTGGAGCGGAGCCTGATCCCACTGCTCGGTCGTCAACGTCGCCGTCAGCGTGATCTGGCCCTGATCGTGGTGCTGGCGCAGATGCAGATCGTCGATCCGTGCGCCCGTGTAGCCCTCTAGCCGAATGTCGCGCCAGATGCCGGTCGGAGCGAGCTTCGGGCCCCAGTCCCAGCCGAAGTGGCTTGGCGCTTTACGCACATAGGGCGCGCCCGGCAGCGGATCGTTGACCTCGATCATCGGGCGCTGGCGCTGGCGCTCGGCGGCGTACGCGGCCGTCGAATGGAAGATCACGCGCAGCTCGTTCTCGCCGCCGTGCAGCAGATCGCGCACGTCCCAGCGATACTGGCGGAACATGTTTTCCGCGCCGCCGATCCGCTGACCGTTCAGCCAGACCTCGGCCAGCGTGTCAAGGCCATCACAGACCAGAAAGATCTGCGGCAGTGCCAGCAGCTCGGGCTGGACCTCGAAGCCGCGCCGGTAGATCCAGTCGCGCTCGGCGACCCACAGCACGCGCTTTTCTTCATCGCCCACAAACGGATCGTCGATGCGGCCGGCGGCCAGCAGATCGGTATGCACGCCGCCGGGAACCGTGCCCGGCAGCCACTCCTCGCGACCAACTTCTTGAAACTGCCACTCGCCGTTGAGCGACTGGTGGATTGATCCTGTCATGATAACCAAACCCTTCAGGCCAGACCAAGCGCCTGGGCCGTATCGACATCCGTAACGCGGCGACCATGCTGTGTGTTCACCACGCTGAAGCCACCGGCATAGTCCCACATGGTCCAGCCGATGTCGTATTTTTCTAAGCTGTTGCGAACATCGCGAATCCAGGCGTTGCGATGCTCAGGTAGCGATTTCAGCCGGTACACGCCGAACTCGTTGCAGGTCAGCCGCACACGATGCTGCTCGGCCCAGGCTGCGGCTTGTCCCAGCCACTCGTCGATCCTGGCCGCGTCCCACGCTTCAGCGCCGTACTCAAGCGCCGCCTGTCGCGCCTCCTCATGCGTAATCTGCGGCAGAATCGCTGCGATCGCCTCGGGACTCGACGGGTAGGGCAGATGCGCCAGGTACGGCAAAAAATCCATGCTCCACGTCGCGCCCTGATGCGTGAAGATATGCGGATCGTAGCAGTGGAAGTTATACACAACGTTGGGATCGGCGACCGGTTCGAGCATTAGCAGCTCGGGCAGGCTCGACCACATGTGCGCCGTCGCGATCAAAGTGTGGGCCGGCGCTCCCTCGCGCATGGCCGCCAGCAGCTGCGCTTGAATCGCGAACCAGCGCTCAGCCTCTTTGAGCACCGGCTCGTTGAGCACTTCCAGAAAGACCAGCTCGGGATTGCGCGCCGACAAGTGGCTGGCCAGCGCCCGCCAGAAGGTCCTAAATGACCTCACCGCCTCGTCGTCGTGCAGCTTGAGCTTGAAATCGTCCTCGGGATGCAGATCCACGATGACCGCCAGATCCTGCGCCAGGATCATATCCAGCGCGGCATCTACGTAGCCGAGATTCTCAGCGTTCAGCGTACCTGGGTCATCCTCGTCGAGCAGGATCGCCGGGTTGAGTGTGAAGCGAACGTGGCCAAACCCGATCGACCGGATCAGCTGGATGTCCTCACGCGTGATGTACGACTGGAAATGTGCTTGGTCATAGCTGTGAGCCTGCGCAAACCAGTGGCTGAGATTAATGCCGCGCCGTAGACGCGCAAAGCGTGCATCGCCGACACCGGGTGCTGAGGTTGAGGTTGGCATCAAGGGCCTCGCTTGAATAGTGGCTGCCGAATCACCAGGCGTAGGCTTTGGGCGCTTCGCCGCCAGGGCCGGGCCAGATCTCGTCGAGCTTGGCCAGCGTCTCATCCGACAGCTGGATCTCTAATGCCCGCAGGCTGCCGTTGAGCTGGTCAAGCGTGCGCGGCCCGATGATCGGCGCGGTGACGACCGGATTGTGGAGCAGCCAGGCCAGCGCCACGTCGGCTGGCGTCTCGTCCAACTCTTTACACAGCTGCTCGTACGCCTCAAGCTGCGGTCGGCGCTTCTCGATCTCCTGCTGCCGGTCGGGATCGGAGCGCCGGCCCTCGGTTGCCTTTTGCAAAGCGCCGCCCAGCAGCCCGCCCGACAGCGGACTCCACGGGATCAAGCCCAGCCCGTAGTGACGGCAGGCGGGAATTACTTCCAGCTCCAGCGTGCGGGCGTTCAGATTGTAAAGACTTTGCTCCGAGACCAGGCCCATGAAGTGCCGCGCTCTGGCCTCCATCTGTGCGGTGGCGATGTCCCAGCCGGCGAAGTTGCTGCTGCCGACGTAGAGCACCTTGCCTTGCTGCACCAGAATCTCCATCGCCTGCCAGATCTCTTCCCAGGGCGTCGTGCGCTCGATGTGGTGCATCTGATACAGATCGATGTGATCGGTCTTGAGCCGGCGCAGGCTGTCGTCGCAGGCTTTGCGGATGTGATAGGCCGAAAGACCGCGCTCGTTCGGACCCTCGCCCATTTTGTTGTAGACCTTGGTCGCCAGCACGATCTGATCGCGCCTGCCGCCGCCTTGATCCAGCCAGCGCCCGATGATCTGCTCGGTGACGCCCTCGCCCAGCTTCCAGCCGTAGACGTTGGCGGTATCGAAGAAATTGATGCCCAGCTCCAGCGCTCGATCCATGATCGCGAAGCTATCAGGCTCGCTCGTCTGCGGGCCAAAGTTCATCGTGCCCAGGCACAGGCGGCTGACCTGAAGGCCGGTACGTCCTAACGCGGTGTACTGCATGACTCTCCTCCTCATCGCTCTGTCCGGCTCTTACGATCAGCCGGGCGTGATTTCCCGCTGCGGCGCTGGTTGCACGGGATCGATCATCGTTTCGTCCAGACTCGGCTGGCGAATATGTCGCCCGCCCGGCCGGGGAATGTACGGCACGCTTCCGATCAGCGCGCGCGTGTACTCCTGCTTCGGCGATCGAAAGATCTCCTGCACCGGCGCGTACTCGATCAGCTTGCCCAGGTGCATCACGCCGATATGATCGCTCATGTGCTCGACGACGGCCAGGTTGTGCGAGATAAACAGATAGGCCAGGCCGAGCTGCGCCTGTAGATCTTGCAGCAGCCGCAGAATCTGGGCCTGGATCGACACGTCCAGCGCGCTGACCGCCTCGTCACAGATCAGCAGCTTGGGCTTGAGCGCCAGCGCCCGCGCGATCCCGATGCGCTGCTGCTGACCGCCCGAAAACTCGAAGGGAAACGCGTTCGCGGCCGTCGGATCGAGCCCGACCAGCTCCAGCAACTCCTGGACCCTGCGCGCTCGCTCACGCGGTGTGCCGACCTTGTGGATAATCAGCGGATCTTCGATCGCCTTGGCCACGGTCATCATCGGGTTGAGACTGGCCAGCGGATCTTGAAAGATCATCTGGATGTCCTGGCGCTTCCGGCGCAGCGCGTTGGGCGCCAGCGCCGTGAAGTCCTGGCCGTCGAAGAAGACGCGGCCCGTGTCGGGCTCGTACAGCCGGATGATGCAGCGCGACAGCGTGGACTTGCCCGAGCCCGACTCGCCGACGATGCCCAGCGTCTTGCCGGCCTCAAGCTCGATCGACACGTCGTCGACGGCTTTGAACTTTTCGCGGCCACGCAGGAAGATCTTCGACACATGCTCGACGCGCAGCAGCGGCCCCGGCGAGCTGCCGGGCTCAGGCGTGGATCTGTTGAGCGACATGCTGCATCACCTCCTCGGCGTAGTGGCAGGCCGCCAGATGGCCCGCTTCGACCCGGCGCAGGGGCGGCTTCTGCTCGAAGCATTGCTCGGTGTGGAAGCGGCAGCGCGGCGCGAACGGACAGGCTTTGTGTACGATCATCGCGCTGGGCGGATTGCCGGGGATCGGCTGGATCGGCTGCTTGCCGTGGCCGATCTCCATCGTGCTTTCGAGCAGGCCCACCGAGTACGGATGCGCCGTGCGCGCGATCAGCTGATCGACGCGCGCCGTCTCCATCAGCTCGCCGGCGTACATCACGCTGATGCGGTCGCAGTGATTGGTCGCCACGCCGAAATCATGCGTGATAATGATCATCGCCATGCCGATCTCCTCCCGCAGCTCGTCCAGCAAGGTCAGCACCTGATCCTGGATCGTCACGTCCAGCGCGGTCGTCGGCTCGTCGGCGATGATCAGCTTGGGCTTGAGCGCCAGCGCCAGGGCGATCATAACACGCTGGCGCATGCCGCCTGAAAACTGAAACGGATAATCGTTGAAGCGCTGCTCGGGATTGGGAATGCCGACTCGCCGCAGCAGCTCGATCGCGCGGGCTTTGGCCTCGGCCGGCGGGTAGTTGCGCAGCAGCATGCCCTCGGTGATCTGCTTGCCGATACGCATGATCGGGTTGAGGCTGGTCATCGGATCTTGAAAGATCATGCCGATGTCACGGCCGCGAATCTCGCGCAGCTCGTGAGCGCTCAGCTTCGTCAGATCCTCGCCGTCGAAGAGCGCCTGGCCGCGCATGATGCGGCCGTTGCGCGCGATCAGCCCCGTGAGCGCCAGCATCGCCACCGATTTGCCGGAGCCGCTTTCGCCGACGATGCCCAGGCTTTCGCCGGGCTGAAGGCTGAAGCTGACGCCGTTGACCGCGTGGACGATCCCGCCCGGACGTTTGAACTCGACCCACAGATCGTTGACTTCAAGCAGTGGCGTAGGCATCCTAGCGCTCTCCTTTCGCGTTGAAGATCTCCTGGAGTCCGTCGCCGAGCCAGGTGAAGGCCAGCAGCGTCACGCTGAAGAGCGCGGTGGGCCAGATCGCCAGGTGGGGAAAGCCGCGCATCTTGCCGATGCCGAGGTTGATCAGGTTGCCCCAGGACGGCTCCGGCGGCCGGATGCCCACGCCGATCAGCGACAGCCCGGCCTCGGCGGTCATGGCGTAGGGAATGCCAAAGCTCAGCGCCACGACGATCGGGCCGAGGATGTTGGGCAGCACATAGCGCGTGATCAGATGGCGCTCGCTGGCGCCCAGCGTGCGCGCGGCCTGCACATACTCGTTGTTTTTGAGCGCCAGCACCTGGCCGCGTATCAGACGCGCGTAGCCGGCCCAGCTGGTGATCGCCAGCGCGATCACGATCGTGAACACGCTCTGGCCCAGCGTGGCCGCCAGGATCACCGCCAGCAGGATCGAGGGAAACGAGTTGAAGATGTCGACCAGCCGCATCAGCAGCGCGTCGAGCATACCGCCGCGCATTCCCGAGATCGCGCCGATCGCGCCGCCGATCAGCAGCGAGAGCGCCGACGTGCCCAGCCCGACGATCGCCGCCGTGCGCACCGCGTAGATGATGCGGCTCAGCTGATCGCGGCCCAGGTCGTCGGTGCCGAAAGGATGTGCGGCCGATGGCGGCTGCCAGGTTTGCGAGAGATTCTGCGCGTTGTAGTGGTACGGCGCGATCAGCGGCGCAAAGATCGCGACCAGCACAAACACGATCACCAGCGCCAGACCCACCAGCGCCATGCGGTTGCGGCAGTAGCGCCGCCAGAAGACCCGCAGCAGCGTTTCAGGAACCGGCAGCTCGCCCGCGCTCGTCTGGGGTAGAGCATTTGGAACAGCCATGTTTCTCTCCTTCGAGACAAAGCGCGCGCTACGCTCCCAGCTTGATCCGTGGATCGAGCAGGCT
>DASWTW010000072.1:0-10841 GCA_036401895.1 Herpetosiphonaceae bacterium
GCTGACTTTGAGTATGTCGGTGCTCCTCGGTAGAGCAGCGATGGGATCAGCGCTTGCCGCTATCGGCTGCTCCGGCCCGGCATCTTCCGCCGCGATCAACGCCACATCATCCACGATCGTGGGAGCTTGAACTGGCTGAGACGAGTCAGGTGCGTACATAGACATACCTCCAATGGACGGACAAGGCGAATCTGCCATGACCGGAGTGCTGGCTCAGCCTGCGGCAAGGCGCATCACCTTAACGTTTGGTCTGGACCAGCGGCATAGCATAGGACCAGACGCTGCTAGGCATAGCCTCCGGCTCAGGAGCCTGAGCTACATCAAACCGAAGACAGTAGGCCGCGTCAGCAGCTGTCCGATCGCCAAGATAGTGCCACCGCGCCTCAAGCGAGCGAATGGGCGAGCGTGTCGCACCACCATATTGCTCATGAGCTACGTTCTCTGGTTCAGGATGGAGCATAATGGATAATCCTTTCGTATATACTCGCCTAAAGAGCATACATGCCTGACACGCCTCGCCACGATCAGGTACCCTCGACACTGACGGCGTTGAGACGCTCCGCGCTGGTTGCCCCGCTCTAGCACTAGAAACGAAGCATCCATGTTTATAGTGAGGTTCAGCAGGATACCTCAAGTGTAGCACACATTCAGCTATTTGTATAGCAGTAGTTGAGTACCCTATTACTTGACTTCATTTATAGGTTTGTCTATAGTATTGCTAGCTACACACAAGGAGGAACTATGCCAATCAAGCTACAGATTGGTGAGCTAGCCCGCGAACGGGGCCTGACGATCAAAGCGTTGGCTGAGCGGGCCGGAGTTGCCTACAACACCGCGCACGCGCTCTACACAAGTCGCGCAACACGGATTGATCTCGATACGCTCGATCGCATGTGTGATGCGCTACAGGTTAAGCCTGGCGATATTTTCGTTCGGTACACCGTGCAAGAGCATAGCGGCTATCAGCCACAACCAGTAGAGGACTATGGAAGTGATCTCGATCGAGCAACAAGACAGGGCGAGCAGCAAGTATCTCATCCACAGTAAGCCGCCCGGATTAATAGAACAAGTGGGAGCACCCACGGGAAAACACTTATGAAAGCATACTCCGCTACAGACTTTCAAACGGATATGCGCGGGCCTGATCCACGGATGATCGAGCTCGCCTACCTTCAGGCCCATCTTGACTCCATTGATGATCTCCTTGCACAAAGCCAGCCACTGGCAGGAACAGTCTTTACAGAGCAGGGACCCATGGAGGTGCTCCAGGCTGTCGCCGCGTTTGGCGTGGAAGCCGTGCTATACCGATTTGGAACATGGGCTGTAACAGGTGACGGCGTGGCATGTCTTGTACGCCATTACCCGCTCAGCCAGGTCCAGCTTCAGGAGCAGCAAGATTGGGTTAGTTATCTGGCCGAGCAGGGATGGGTAAATCTTTGGGATCTGCTGCGGACGCTTAAGGTTGCGCATCACATCGCGGCACCGCGTCAGCAGGGCGGACCACAAGGGCAAGAAACCCATCCGTCCTAAGAACAATTCTTGACATGCAGGCATTGCTGCGATTCGCCGATGGGCTTCAGTGGAATCTGCTACATGCACGAAAACAGGCCGCTACCGGAAGTAGACGGCCTGTCTTTGCGATTATGCGCGCAGCGTTAGCCCAGAGTCTTATCCAGCCACAGGCGGCGCTTTTCGGCCTGCGGATCGTGCTCGACGTGACTTTCGCTGTTGAAGATCAGCGTGGCGCGATTGTCGAGATCGTATTGCGGCCACAATAGTGTTCCTTTAGCGCCAGGACAATCGGCTCAGCGCCGTGATTGCATCATCGCGCCTGAAATGTCATAGGCAGCGATCGAATGACAAAGACGATCCCCGCGCTGATCCGGACCGGCACGTCGGGCACGCGCTCTAGATTCTTGAGCTGGGACAGGATCATCGGCAGGGCGACATTGGCCTCGAGACGCGCCAGCGGAGCGCCGATGCAGAAGTGAATGCCGTGACCAAAGGAGAGATGCTTGTTGGGCTGGCGCTCGATCGCGAAGTGCTCCGGCTCCGAGAACTGCGCGGCGTCGCGATTGGCCGACGCATTCCAGGCCTGAATGATCGCGTTGGCCGGAATATGCTGTCCCGCCAGCTCAAGATCGGTTTTTGCCCGGCGCAGCGTGAACCAGACCGGCGGCAGGTAGCGCAGAATCTCCTCGACCGCGCCCTGCATCAGGCCCGGCTCACGCATCAAGCGCTCGCGGGCCTCGGGATACTCCGTGAAGCAGTAGGCCGCGTTGGCAATCAGATTTTTGGTAGTTTCCTGGCCGGCAGCCAGCAGTAGCAGGCAGAAGCTCACTAGCTCACGCTCGCTCAGCCGCTCACCGTCGACTTCGGCAACGCTGAGGTCGCTGATCAGATCGTCTTTGGGAGCGCGCCGCCGCTCGTCCAGCAGCTGAACGAAGTAATCGTACATCTGCTGTTCCTGGCTGTGCTGCATGCGCATCGCCGACTCACGATCCTTGGCCACGGCAATATCGGCGCCGCTGACCCACCGGCGGAAGATGTCCCAGTCCTCGGCGGGCACGCCCAGCATCTCGGCGATCACCTTGGCGGGCAGCGGAAACGCGATGTCGGAGACAATATCGAGTCGGCCCCGCTCTTTCACATCGTCCAGCAGCTCCTGCGTAATCTCGGCGACACGACCCGACAGCTCGTTGACGGCGCGGGGCGTAAAGGCCTGATTCACCAGGTTGCGCAGCTTGCGGTGCTGGGGCGGATCGGTGGCGACGATCGTTCCTTCCAAAAACGTGTTTTCGGAGAAGCCCGGCAGCGACTCAGACGAGAAGCGGTTGTAGTCTGTGACAACCTCGTTCACATCGTCGTAGCGGAATATCTGCCAGAGATGTGTTTGTTCATCGTAGAAGACCGGCTGGCTGGCGCGCATCTGCGCAAACCACTGGAAGGTTTGGAAGACGTCTTCCATGGATAACAGGCGATGCGGCGCAAAGCCCGATCGACGGCGTTGTTGTTCCATAGCTAGCTTCTTTCTCGATCCAGCGCTGAATATAAGCTTTGTTGCTCGGAATGACTATATATTCAGTGTGTGACTTATTAGTCACATTGTATCACAGCTATGAAGTCCATCAAGAAAAAGGCTAGCAGATCGATCTGCTGGCCGGGCTTACGCCGCCTTCTTCCACCCTCAGCTCGACAATCGACCTGCCCACAGCCTGTGCAGCGCCTATAACTTCGTCTCGAATGTAACCCATTGCAGCCTCATCAATCACCATATGTATGGGCTATAATCTACCTTTGCCTCTGGCCGGCGAGTATGCGAGATAGCCGTCGTGGAGCGTGCTATCCACGTTAGCATCTCATCAGCGCCGTGTGCTCTCCAGTCACGAGGTAAGGACTTGCCATGCAAGATACGATTCCCAAACTCGATCCAGATCTCCTGACTACCGTGCTGCGGCAGGCCACGCGCCGCGCTGACATAGCGCTTGATACGTGGCAGATTCAGCCAGTCGACTACATGAATCTTAGTCCCGCCTCGCGCGCGCTCTACCGTGTATCTGGAACTGTCGCCGATCGCGGCACGACGGTAGACTGGTCGCTGATCCTCAAAGCGTTCAAAGCGCCGCCTGAGTCGAGCGACGATCCAGGCCAGCCTTTCTACTGGAACCGCGAGCCGCTGGCCTATCAATCGGGCCTGCTGCCAAGCCAGCCGGCCGGACTCGCCGCTCCAGCCAGCTTTGGAATCACTGAGCGGACTGATGGGCAGATCTGGCTGTGGCTTGAGGATCTGGGCGCCGCCGACGAGACACCCTGGCCGCTCTCGCGGTATGGACTTGCCGCGCGCCACCTGGGATTCTTCGGCGCTGCCTATACTTCAAATCGCCGCGCCGCGCCCGCAGCCTGGCTCAGCCGGGGAATGATCAAGGCCTGGATTGCAGACTCGGCGGCGCAGATCGAGCGCACTCAGCGGCGCGGCGTGTGGGAGCATTCACTGCTTCGCGCAGCCTTCCCAACCCCGCCTACCGAGCAGATTGTGCGCCTATGGAACGAGCAAGATCGGCTGTGCGCTGCGCTTGAGCGACTGCCCGGCACGATCTGCCATCACGATATGTGGCGCAAGAATTTGTTTTCACGGCCGAGCACCGGCGGTCACGCGCAGACCGTGGCGATTGATTGGGAGCTGGTCGGGCTGGGGGCGCTGGGAGAAGATGTAGCCAATCTCTTCGGCGTCAGTCTGCTGAATTTTGATGTCGAGGCCGAGCAGGCGCTGGAGCTGGAACAGATCATCTTCCAGGAATATGTGGCGGGATTGCACGAGGCGGGCTGGGACGGAGATCTGCGGGCTGTCCGCGCGGCTTTTGTGACAGCTGCGGCGCTACGCTGCGTATTTTCGACTGCTTGCTGGCCGGTGTCGATCACGCTCGACCCCAGCAATCGGTACATCTCCGAGACTGAGGCGCGCTGGAAGCGTCCGATCGATCAAATCTTCCGGCAATGGTCAGCCGTCACGTGGCTGCTCCTTGAGCGCGCCGAAGAAGGCCGTAGCTTGCTGCGCACGCTGCTCTGACGTGTTCTTCGAGCGCATCGCGATACACAAGGGCTGAGCACATTCGATCATTCTGGCTCAGCCCCAGATGGTGATTAGCTGCCGCCGCCGCCACAGGTCAAGGGACTACAATCTGGTAGCTGCACATTGACCGAGACAGCGGTGGAATGATCCAGCTCAACGTCGACCGAAAGCGCGCTGCTGGTCACTCCCAGAATCATCAGCGCGAAAGCGATATGTTTCAAATGCCGCATAAATTCCCCTTTCCGAGGCATTATAGCTGACGGACGCTGAAAATGAAGCCTGCTTACGGTAAACCTATCTGAAACAAGCAGGAGGCAAGCGGTGACAGGCTCCGCTTAGCGCATGGTGCGGCGCGGCTCCGGCCATGCCAGCTCAAAGCCCAGCACATCGATCAGCAGCCGTTGAAACCCTTCCAGATGCTGCGGAGTGTTGCGTACCTGGCGCGCCGCCAGCCCCGTGTTCAGGCAATAGGCCGCCAGCGCGCCGGCAGCCTCGCCGATATTCCACTCGACCGGATGGAGCCGGTAGCAGCCGTTGGTGATGTGAGTGACGCCCGCGTTTTTACATGCCGGCAGCAGATTTTCTACCCGTACCGGGATCAGCATGCCCAGGGAAATCTGGAACGGCCAGCTGGGAACATCCACATACGTGCGCAGCCCGGTGCTCGGGTGTAGATCAATCCGATAGCTGCCGATGCCCACGCTATCGGCGAACGTTTCGGAGCCCTGCTGCCGGCCGCGCGCCTCGACACCCACATGCTGCTCCAGCACCGTAAACTCAGCCTGGATGCGCCGGCTTTCGCGGATGTAGATGTGCTTGGCGAGCCCATCGCCGGTGCCGACAATATCGGGGCGCAGGCGGAGGCCACGGTAGCCATAGCCGCCGTCGAGTCGCGGCGCTTCCGTCTGCATCCAGTACAGCATCGACAGGCTGAGCTGACGCGCGGCACGCTGGTGGCTGCGGGCCTCCGCGTCGGGAACGCCGAGCAGCGGGCCGAGCCAATAATCGATCTGGGGCCAGTTCACCAGCGTGATGTCGCTCGGGTAGAGGCCATCGGGATAGTGTTTGCGATAAAAGATGCGGCGGAAGTGCCAGAAATCCTCGGCATGGGCCGCGTCACTCGGGCCGTGAAAAATCGCGCGCTGCCGGGTTTGCAGCGTCTCAGGGTCCACGTCCGTCCAGCTCAGCTGCGGCGCGGGCCAGAAATCGGCCTGATAGCTGCGCCAGAATGCATACTCCTCCGGCTGCGCGATCGTGTGATCCTCGTCCGGCAGATAATCGAGCGCGAAGCACCAGGAGACCGCCTGCTGATCCAGGGGATCGGCATCGCCCGGCAGCGCGTGCGGCTCGCCGGTCTGGCGCTGGCTTTCGGCTCCGATCACATGCTCAACCTGCGCCAGCTCCAGCAACTCGCCCAGCTCGGTAGCGTCGAGGATGTACCGCGCCGCGACGACCACCGGCTCGCCCGTCTGCTCGTCGCGCAGATGCACGGCACGCACATGATCGCCATTGGTCTCGACGGCGATCGGCCGGTGGCGCAGCAGCACCTGTAGCTGTCGACTGGCACGAAAGGGAGCCAGCAGCTCTTCGAGCACGGCCAGCGCCACGCGCGGCTCATGGCAGAGCGGGCTGACCCAGCCCATGCCGGGGTTGAGATGCGCCTGCGCGCGTGCGGCGGGCAGCAGGGGATAATGCCGGCGATAGTAGGCGCGAATGCCCTGGCGCAAACGGCGATAGCTTGCAGTACAGCCTATGCCTTCGATCCACGGATGCTCGTCAGGTGGGACCGCCTGCGCCGTGAGCTGACCACCAATCCAGTCCGTGGCCTCCGTCAGAATGACCTTCCGGCCCAGGCGTAAGGCCGCCAGCGCGCCGGCAATGCCACCCAGGCCGCCGCCGACAATCAGGATATCTGTGCTTTGTTCCGCGAGCATCGATCCTCTCCCTACGACTGGTCTGCTGATCCGGCAGACAACTGGTATCGAGGCGAGCTGAGCGTGTACACGGTCGATGAGATCGCCTCGCCCAGCGCTTATGCCGGCGCCTGCTGAAGCAGATCCGGTGAGTAACTGGTCGGCACAAGCACGCGCTCCTCAATCGCGCCGACCAGGTCGCCGTGCTCGGCGCTCGTCGTGCGCTTAATATCCTTCCATTGTTCATCGGCCATGAACACGGCCCAGGCACTGCGCATCGTCTGCTCGTCGGGCCAGACCAACAGATAGACGAATTCGGTTCGCGCTTCGGTTTTGGCCTCCCACATGGCGATGATTGTAAAACCATAGGTTCGCATAATCCGCGCGGCGTGGTCGCGAAAGCGCGCATGAAAAGCGCTTTTGTTATGCTCGAAGATTTCGTAGATCCGCAATTGATGAATCATGGGTATACGACTCCTGGCCTTCACATCTGCAAGAGCTGAACTCGAACGCTCATATCAACAGCAATGGCTGGCTCATCAGACAATCATGCTGGTGAGCGACGTATACCCGACATTTCAGGCATAGAAGCGAGCAGGGAATTTTCTTGTATCATACTCACGAGGACATGCTGCTTGTATCGAGCTTGCGCTGTATGCAGAAAAACCGCCACACTCTACCATCTGTAGAGCACGCGTTTCAGCTTGAACGTTCCGCCCTGAAGGGAGCTGTATAGTGAAAGTCCAGGGATCGATTGAATTTACGATCGTGGAGCAGAGCACCGAGCAGGTCGTGTCGGAAATGCCGGTCACTGCGGGGATCACGAATCCCTTCGGCGTCGCTCATGCCGGCGCCATTCTATGGTTCGCCGATGTTACAGCCAGTGTGCTGGTGCTGGGCAACGTCGAGCCTTCTCCGGGCATGAGAGGGTTTCCCTTGGCGATTAACCTCCATGCCAACTTTCTGTCCAACCAAACTGAAGGCAGCTTCACCGCTACGGCAACCTTTGTCAAAAAGGGCCGAACGGTCAGCGTGGTCCGAACGACGGTGGTCGGCGCAGGAGAAAAGCTGGTGGCAGATATTACAACCAGCCATGTGCTCTCGCAATAAGCCAGAGGGCGCTATACGGCTGAATCAGAGGAGCATCCAATGCATGATCCAGGGCCTATCCCGACTGACTTTACGTCGGTGGCTGCACAGCGGGAGTTTACCGTTATCCGAGCGGGAGTTGCCGGCAAACTCAGCGTCGAGATCGGAATACCCATTCAGGACGTCGAGACGGTGAGCGGCTACGACTGGCGCTGCCCGGTGCGCATCGTCGACGGCGACACGATTCGTGAGCGCAGAGCCTGTGGCGTGGACTCCTTCCAGGCGCTCCGGCTCGCTATGCAGATGGCTCAAGATGAAGTAGAGCAGCTTGCCGCAGAGGATGGCTGTCACGTCGATCTTTTCGGCGCGCCCTACGTCGCAGGCGCGCTCTGAAAGGTAGCCGATTGTTGAAGCAACGCACATGGGTGAAGCACGTCATCCGCCTGGCGCTGTCCGGTATCATCGCGATCAACATGATTGCCTACCTGCAAGCTCGGGCCTTTACCCATTTTGCCGATGCTGGTCAGTCAGCGGCCCGGCCTGAATCGATGTCAGTTCTGGACAAAGCCCGAGCCATCATGACGGGCATGACCATTCCAAAGGCGCGCAATACGCACTCGCCGCGTGATCTTGATCTGCCGTTTGAGACTCATAGCATCTCCTTGACGCACGACACAGCCATCGAAGCCTGGCACATTCCGGCTCAGCCCGCGCATGGCATCGTAGCGATGTTTCATAGCTACGCGGCAAGTAAGGAAAGTCTGCTTCATCCGGCGAAAGCTTTGCATGATCTCGGCTATAGCACGCTCCTTGTCGATTTTCGGGGCGCTGGTGGCTCAACGGGATACGATACTACGCTCGGTGTCCGCGAGGCCGACGATGTTGCCGCAGCGGTAAACTATATTCAGCGGCAATGGCCGCAACAACCGCTCGTCCTTTATGGCGTCTCGATGGGAAGTACAGCGATTCTACGCGCCGTCGCACATGCTCAAGTCCAGCCCAGCGCGGTTATGCTTGAAAGTCCCTTTGATCGGCTAATCCAGACCACGCGTCATCGGTTTGAGGCGATGGGGCTACCTTCATTTCCCGCAGCAGAGCTTTTATTATTTTGGGGCAGCGTGCAGCAAGGCATGAATGCCTTTACGCATAATCCTGTCGCGTACGCGCCGAACGTGACCTGTCCAGCGCTGCTCCTGTATGGCGCGCACGATCAGCGCGTGACGGAACAAGAAACGCAAACGATCTTTGCCCGACTTGCCGGACCAAAAACGCTCGTCCGCATCCCGAATGCAGGCCACGAATTGTTACAGCTTTCCGCACCGGAGCTATGGACCGAGGAAGTAGCAGCATTTCTCGCACAACACAGCGGCCGGTAGCAGCGTGCTCATTGAGCAGTGCCGCCGAGGGATAGAGCGCGAACGCAGCCGGGCGGGCTCAGCTTGCCAATGCGGGTATGAGCAACTCGCGCTACTGATCGAGAGCTAGCCCACGCCGCCAAACAAGCCGATCCGTTGACTGCCAGCCTCATGATTCAGAGCAAGACTGAATCCTGAGGCTGTTCACTTTATGGTGCCGCATACACTCACAGGCACTCCTTTTCACCTCGTGCTGCCGCACCGATCTCCTCTTCCGCTTGCAGCATGTCTCGTCTCATATTCAAGCAGGCTGCTCCTTTGCAGCGCCGTAATGAGCGCCGCGCAGCTTGTTGCATGATCTGACTCTTGACATGTGACCATTTAGTCACGTATAATACTGGTATGGAAGATGAATCTGTTTTTCGCGCCCTCGCCGACCCCAGCCGTCGGCGGCTGCTTGACCTCCTCTTTGAGCGCGACGGACGTCCGCTCACCGAGCTGGAGGCGGAGCTGCCGATGACGCGGTTCGGAGTGATGAAACACCTGCGCGTGCTGCAAGAGGCCGGCCTGATCACCACGCGCAAAGTGGGTCGCGAAAGACTGCACTACCTGAATCCGGTTCCCATCCAGCTTATTTCGGATCGCTGGATCAACAAATACTCGGCAGCGCGGGTGAGTACGCTCGCCGATCTCAAAATCGCGCTCGAAGGAGGAAATGTCATGACCACCGACTCAAAGCCCCGGCTCGTGTATCAGATCATCATCAAGGCCCCGCAGGAGCGAGTGTGGGAGGCGATCACCAGGTCGGAGTTTACCTCCCGCTACTACTATGGCAGCACGCTTAAGACCGATCTCACCGTCGGCTCGCCCTTTACCTATCACATGCCGAACGGCTCGCCTATCGTCGAGGGCGAGGTGGTTGCATCCGAGCCACCCACCAGGCTGGTACACACCTATCACTCGCTCTGGCCCCCGATGAATGAAGACGCGGCCACGAAAGTAACCTGGGAGCTGGAGCCGATGCCCGGCGGCGTGACCAAAGTTACCGTGGTCCACGAGGATTTCCAGGGCGAGACTGCGACCTACGCGGGCTTGCAGAGCGGCGGCTGGGCGTGGATTCTCAGCAACATGAAGACCCTGCTGGAGACCGGCGAGCCGATGCCGCAGGAATACTAATGCTGAGCCGGCATACCTGAATATTTGCACATGCGAACAGCGCAAGGAGATTTCTATGAGCCAGGCTGAAAAGAAGAGCACACAGGTATTCACAGACGAGGAACGAGCCGCGATGAAGGAGCGCGCCAAAGAGCTGAAGGCGGAAGCGCGCGCAAACAAAAACCGGGCGGCAGGAGAAAGCGACGTGCTCGCGAAGATCGCCGAGCTGCCGGAGCAGGAGCGCGCCATGGCCCAGCGGATTCATGAGATCATCACCGCCAACGCGCCGGTCCTCGCGCCGCGACTCTGGTACGGGATGCCCGCGTATGCCAGGGACGGCAAGATCGTCTGCTTCTTTCAGAGCGCGGCGAAGTTCAACACGAGGTACGCAACGCTCGGCTTCAACGACACCGCGACCATCGACGACGGCGTTATGTGGCCGACCGCCTTTGCGCTGACCGAGCTGACCGCCGCCGAAGAAGAAAGGATCGCCGCGCTCGTGAAGAAAGCGGTAAGCTAGGAGATTCCACATGAATCAGGGTATCAAAGTTGTCGTCTATCCCACCAGCGACTTAAACCGCGCCAAGGCAACCCTCCAAACATTACTGGGCGTCGAGCCCTACGCCGATTCGCCGTATTATGTTGGCTTCAAGGTTGGAGACATGGATATAGGCTTGGACCCCAACGGCCACAAGGCGGGCATGACCGCCTATTACGCCGTCGACGACATCAAGCAAAGTCTCCAATCCCTCCTGGACG
>DASWTW010000073.1:0-1847 GCA_036401895.1 Herpetosiphonaceae bacterium
CAGGGACAAGGTATGCTGCTCCAGGGTCGCTGCCTGGCTCCGGTCGTACCGATAGCGAACTCACTGTGCCTCAAGTAAATCATTTTTTAACGAAAAACAGGAGATCGGTTTCCGATCCAAAAGCGATATAGTTAAGCGATCCCCCCCGCCTCCCCCAAGGTGACGTCCAGCGCCATCGCGTGTCGCTCTCGTGTTCAGGAGACCATGCTATGCCCGAGGATGTTGAGACCGTGTCATCGCTGGGATCGTGGATTCGTCGCCGTCGCAAAACGCTCGATCTCACGCAAGCGGCGTTAGCGCAGCAGGTGTGCTGTGCCGAAGTGACCATTCGGAAATTGGAAGCCAATCTGGTACGTCCATCGCCGACGATCGCCGAGCGCCTCGCCCGCTGTTTGAACCTCGCTCCCGACGAACAGGCCATCTTGCTCCAGGTCGCCCGTGGGGAGTGCAGCCCCGATCGCTTACGTCCAGCCGTCACCCCCAGCGCCATACCACTGTCCACCACCCCCATACCGGTCGCACCGATCCCGCTCGACCGCGTGCCGCCGCCCGCGCCGCTCCCCTCCGGTTCGCGCATGCCCCTCAGTCGCAATCCCGTGTTTGTGGGCCGTGAGTCGGACCTCTGCCACGTCGCCGCTACGTTCCAGCGAGGCGAGGCGGCGGCGATTGGACAGGGGGCGATCGCTGCCGTCACGGGCCTTGGCGGGATCGGCAAGACGCAACTGGCCTGCGAGTTTGTGCATCGCTATGGCCAGTTCTTCCCTGGTGGCGTGTTCTGGCTCAGCTTCGCGGACCCGGCGGCGGTGCCGGCGGAGGTGACGGCGTGTGGCGGCTTGGATGGCCTGCGGCTGCACCCGGAGTTCGGCAACCTACCCCTTGATGATCAGGTGCGGCTGGTGGTGGCGGCCTGGGAAAGCGCGACGCCGCGCTTGTTGGTCTTCGATAACTGCGAGGACGCGGCGCTGCTTCAGCAGTGGCGGCCCAAGCATGGTGCCTGCTGCGTGCTCCTCACCAGCCGCCGCCAGCATTGGGACGCGGCGCTTGGGGTGCAGCCGCTCGTGCTCGATGTGCTCCCCCGAACTGAGAGTCTGGCGCTGCTGCGCCAGTTCCGCCCGGATCTGCCTGCTGACGACGCCGACCTCACGGCGATTGCCGAAGCGCTGGGCGATCTGCCGCTGGCGCTCCATCTCGCGGGGAGCTTTCTCGCGAAATATCGGCATGCGCTCACGCCCGCACAGTATCGTGCGCGCCTCCACACTCCAACCATCCTCGACGATCGCTCGCTTCGGGAAGCCGGGCTGTCGCCCACCCAGCATGTGCAGCATGTGGCCCGCACCTTTGAGCAGAGCTATGCACGGATCGATCCCGGTGATCCCACGGATGCGTTGGCGCATACGCTCCTGGGCCACGCCGCCGCCTTCGCGCCCGGTGAGCCCCTCCCACGCTGGTTATTGT
Source organism: Herpetosiphonaceae bacterium (assembly GCA_036401895.1). GTDB lineage: Bacteria > Chloroflexota > Chloroflexia > Chloroflexales > Kallotenuaceae > LB3-1. The sequence continues at coordinate 1,456 of DASWTW010000073.1, forward strand.
TCCAAACCCTGGATCTGCCAGCCGATGACCCGGAGAGCGTCCTCCTGGCTGAGGACGCCCTGACACGCCTGATCGACCTCGGCTTGCTGGACACGGACACGCCAGGAAACCTACGTCTGCATCGGCTGGTGGTGGCTTTTGTGCGAGCGGTGGTGGGTCACGAAGCCGCCCAGGCAGCCGTGGAAGCGACGATGCTGCGCGTGGCGGATGACCTGAATACGACCTATCATCCCCGCCCACTGCTGGCGATTCAGCCCCATCTCCGCGCTATCGTCGACGCGGCGCAACCACGTGCGGATGCCCGCGCGGCGGCATTATGCCATGCGCTGGGCGTGCATGTCGGGCTCCTTGGTCTCTATGGTCAAGCCCAAGCCTACCTGGAACAGGCACTC
>DASWTW010000074.1:0-11820 GCA_036401895.1 Herpetosiphonaceae bacterium
ACAAGTCCGAGGGCCTGTTCCTGGCCGGCATCGATCCGCGTCACACCGTGGCTGAGGTCGGCGACGAGGCGGTGAATCGTATCTGGGATGAGCTGATTCCGCTGATGCAGGAGGGCACACTGCACTACGGCCCGACGACCACGCTTCCTGAGCCGCTGCGCACGGAGCGCGATCGCGGCTGGGTCTACCGCCGTCAGGGCCGTCCCTGCTTTCGCTGCGGCGAGCGCATCACGTTTACGCGCCAGGGCGATCTCAAGCGCGCGACCTACTACTGCCCGCAGTGCCAGCGGTAGAGCCGGGTAGCCGTGAGAGCTAAAGAATGCTGGCTGGAGCGAAGATTGTTCATCTCGGCGTTACGCGAGCTGGCATCCTTTTTGTTTCCGGCTGTAGAAATTGGTATACTCGTGTGACACACGTCACTCGATACTTACTGAGGTGTATCTATGCCTACTGCGACGAGCTTTGGGCTGTTTCTAACAGCCGCTATTATTCTTGCGATCACACCGGGACCGGGCATCTTCTATGTTCTTACTCGCAGCCTTAAAGGCGGGCGCAGCGAAGGCATCGCTTCGAGCTTCGGCACAGCGATTGGTGGGCTGGTGCATGTGCTCGCGGCAGCGCTTGGCGTATCTGCTATTCTTGCAACGTCTGCCCTGGCTTTTGCAGCGGTCAAATATATTGGCGCCGCGTATCTGATCTATCTAGGCATTCGCACATGGCTCAGCAACGATGAGCTAGATCTCGACGCTCCCTTGGAGACAACCAATACCCGCCGCGCTTTCTATCAAGGCATTACCACCGAAGTTCTCAACCCCAAAACAGCCTTATTCTTTCTGGCATTCATTCCGCAGTTCATCAATCCCCACGGCATGCTGTTTCTTCAATTCTTCCTGCTTGGCTCCATCTCGGTGCTGCTCAATACCACCGCCGATGTTGTGGTTGCGCTGCTAGCAGGGCCACTGGGCCAGCGGCTACGAACGAGCGCCCGCTGGCGCCGCCGACAGCGCCTGGCAACCGGTGGCGCATTGATCGGACTGGGGGCGTTTGTGGCTGTAACAGGGAAACACGAGTAAGCGACTGGCTCGCATCTACAGGTGAGCTGCCCTTTCGTTGCTCTCCCGCTCGATTGATCCGCCACCACCACATATTTTCCAGTATGCTATCCTTCATCCTCGCTAACACATGCACAGCAGAAGGATTGCAGAATGGATCGCATCGCAGTCATCTCGGATCTTCACGGCAACATTCCAGCCCTGGAAGCCACACTTGAGGATATTCGGCGGCGTGACATCAGCCGCATCTTTTGTCTGGGCGACATCGTCGGGAAAGGGCCGCACTCCGCCCAGGCCGTCGATCTTTGCCGCGAGGCGTGCGAGATCACCATCCGTGGCAACTGGGACGACTTCATCGTGACACAGCACGAGCATCCACTCGCGCAGTGGCACCGCGAGCAGCTAGGAGCCGAGCGGCTAGAATATCTCGCCGAGCTGCCGTATGTGATCGACTTCTGGATGAGCGGGAAGCCGATTCGCCTGTTTCATGCCTCACAGATCGGCATCTACCACCGCGTGTTCATGAACTCTCCGTTCGACGTGCAGCTGGCGATGTTCGAGAACACCGCGTTCACCGGCGACGGCCTCACGCCGAGCGTCGTCGGCTACGGCGATATCCACTGGGCCTTTGTTCACTGCTTCGAGCAGCGGATCTTGTTCAACGTCGGCAGCGTGGGCAACCCGCTGGATCTGACTCAGGCGTCGTATGCTATCCTGGAAGGGCAGTACGGCAGCCAGCAGGAAAGCCCGTTCGCGATCCAGCTTATGCGCGTACCCTACGACATCGAGCAAGCCGTTCGCGACGCGGAGGCAATGCAGATGCCGGATCTCCAGCCTTACATCAACGAGCTGCGCACGGCGCGCTACCGTGGCCGCGACGTCGAATCTTGACTCCGGCGAATCGCGCGGACTCAGGAGTTGCCGCGCATCGTCGCACATGTTTGCGAGGCACCAACGCTATGACCATCCGTACCCGCATCTCTCGTTTCGTCACGCGCGCCGTGCTTGAGCAGCCAGCCCAGCGCCGATCTTATGACCAGCTGATCGCTGCGCTGGAGACTGCCGGACAGGGCATTCAGGCCCGCATCGCCGCCAGGCCCGACACCGCCAGCAACCGCCGCACGTTGCAGCATATCATCGGAATTGAGCGCTGGGGCCAGCGACGATTGCAGACCGCGCTGGGCGCGCCCCTGATCGACGACGAGCACGATTCCTATCGTCCGGCCGGCGACACATTGTCGCAGCTCAGCCAATCCTTCCAGACGACCCGTCAGGAAAGCATCGCCCTTGCGCGGCAGCTTCAGGCTCAGGGCATCGCCAAAGACACGGCGGTCCGCCACAACCAGTTCGGCGCGATCAGCGTCGGCGCGTGGCTGCGCTATCTGGCTCTGCACGCCAGCCTGGAAAGCTGGCGCATTCGATGATCGCAACTTGTCCCACCTGTGCCCAGCACTTCGAGTGTCCCTACTACCGGCTTGGTCTCGCCCGGCCATGCCCGCACTGCGATTCGATGGTTCCCATCAACCTGCGCAACGTGGAGTACTCAAGCATCGGCAATACAGGCTATCAAACCACGTTTGGCCAATTCGTGCGCTTGCTGAACGAGGACACAGAGCGAGGTGTGCTTCAGCGCATGATCCGTAGAACGCTCAGTCTGCGTGCTGAATCAGTACCGCCGACCGGGTTTCTCACGGCGACGGATGATCCGGTCAGCCTCGCAGACGTACACGAGCAGATCCAGCAGCATCCGCAGCTTCAGTACGACGTGTACCAGTACCGCATGAACCTATGGCGTTAGCCGGCGGCAGTCCGTCGACTCAGCCGCCAACTTGACTCGACAGCCGTCAGCGTATCTCATATACTCATGGCATCGATCATTCTCGCGTTTCAGCCATCCAACTTCTCGGCCCGGACAGCTAGTGCAGGAGGACGGTCACGATGAGCGAACATGTCTACAAAGTTGTCGAGCTGGTGGGTTCCTCCCGAAACAGCATCGAAGACGCAGTCAACAACGCGATCGGTCAAGCCTCGAATACCATCCGCAATATGCGCTGGTTTGAAGTCGTGGAAACGCGCGGCTACATCGAGAACGGTGCCGTCGCCTACTGGCAGGTGACGGTCAAGCTCGGCTTCACCGTCGACCCGTCGACCACGCCGTAATCGCGCCGGGCACGCCGAGCTGCATCCCTGCTCCTCGGCGTACCGCCGAAACCCCCTGAGAATGTCCAGCCCGCTGTGACAATCCGTGTCTCATGCAGCTGCTACGATCGCAGTAATCTCAACCTGGAGGCTGTATGGGCAACGTGCTTCTCGATATGGCGATCTCACTGGACGGATTTGTCGGCGGGCCAAACGATGAGGACGCCGGCCTCTACGACTGGTACTTCGCGCCCTCGGATGAAGCAACCGTCGTGAAAGACGAGCTGCTCACGACGATCGGGGCGATGATTCTGGGCCGGCACACCTTCGGCGATCAGCCTGACGGCTTCGACACACCGTACAAAATGCCGCATTTCGTCCTGACGCACACCGCGCGCGAGCCAGTGAGTCGTGACGGAATGCAGTTTATTTTCGTTTCGGAAGGCATCCAGCACGCGCTTGCGCTGGCTCAAGCCGCTGCCGGCGACAAGCTGGTGTGCGTGGCGGGCGGCGCGCAGACGGCGCAGCAGTTTATCCGCGCCGGGCTGATCGACGAGATCCAGCTGCACCTGGTGCCGATCCTGCTCGGCGCAGGCGTCCGCCTCTTCGAACAGACCGGCGCCGAGCCGCTCAACCTGGAGCGCACCCGCGTGATCCAGGGATCGGGCGTGACCCATCTGCGCTTTCGCACCATCAAAAGCTGATCTACGCGAGATGCTATAATCGGTCCGGACTTGTGCTTAGCTGAAAGGGCCGGTTTCTTCTCGATGCGCCAACTACCCAAGCTCACCGACGCAGCCATCCACGCGGCGGTGCTCACCCACTACGATCTGTCGCTCACAGCGCTGGACTTTCTGCCGATCGGCAATGACCTGCTGTCGTTTGTGTACCGCGCCGAGACCAGCGACGGGACCAGCTATCTGCTGAAGCTGCGCGCCGACCGGGGATTCCGCGCGCCGAGCCTGATCATTCCGCGCTTCTTCTATGAGCAGGGCATCCCGCACATCGTCGCGCCCGTACCGACAACGGACCAGCGCCTGTGGGTCGATCTGGATAGCTATGCTCTGATGCTTTATCCCTTTCTCGACGCGCGCACCGCCGCCGCTGCCGGATTGTCGGCGCAGCACTGGCAGGCGCTCGGCACGACGATTCAGCAGGTCCACAACAGCCCGCTGCCGCCTGAGCTGCGACAGATGCTGCGGCAGGAAACATTTATTCCCTGGCGCCGCGAGCTGCTGACCGAGGTTGAAGCGATCATCGCCGGCGGTAACCTGAGCGGCGATCAGCACGAGCTGGCCGAGTTTTGGCGATCGCGCCAGGACGAGATTCGTGCTGTGATCGAGCGGGCCGACACGCTGGGCGCGCAGCTACGCCAGGCTTCCCCGCCATTGGTGCTGTGCCATGCCGATCTGCACACCTGGAATATGTTGCTCGACAGCGCGGGGCAGATCTGGATTATCGATTGGGACGAGATGATCCTGGCGCCCAAAGAGCGCGACCTGATGTTCGTGATTGGCGGGATTGGGCGAGATCTGGTGAGCGCGCAGGAGACCAGCAGCTTTTTGCAGGGCTACGGAGATTCCGCGATCGACCAGCGGGCGCTGACCTACTATCGCTATGCGTGGGCGGTGCAGGACATGGGCGCGTACGTCGAGGAAGTCTTTTTTGCTCCCGATCTTGGCGCAGAAGACCGCAGCGATTCTGTGCGCGGCTTTATCACACAGTTTGCGCCAGGAAACATCGTGGACATCGCGCGTGCCTCCGACGCTGGATTCTAGCTCGGATCACAACAAACGTTATGTCTCGTCGTCTGCGTCTGGCGTGAGCACGCCGAGCCGCAGGCCCATCGGGCTCAGTGCCGCGCGGGGGCTGCCGTCGATCGGTAGAATCTTGAGCTGACGGGATTCTGTTCGCACCAGCGCCTCGATTGTCTGGAAGCCGGCTTTGAGAATGCCCTGTCGCGAAGCATGATTATCGGCGGTATGGCCGATCCAGAACCGCTGAGCAGCGGGCTGCTCCTGCTCGATGATCGTCTGGAGCAAGCGCGGATACACACCGCAGCCGCGCCACTCCGGCAGAGTTGTGAAATCCCAGAGATAGCGATTGCCCAGCGGAATCTCGAAGACTAGATCCAGCTCATAGATCGCGCCGATCTTCGCCGCCGACCAGCCGTACGCGATCGGCTGATCGCGCACGTAGGCCACATACGCCTGGTTGCCCTGCTCCATGCGGCTGACGATCTCTTCGGGATTAAGCCGGGCCAGATCGGCAACCAGCGCGGCATCATCGGTGGGCGTGACGCGCAGATCGACGCGCGATGAGAGCTGTGGAAACGGATCGGAGGACCACCAGGCATAGCCATAGCCGAGGAGCTGGTAAGACATGCGCGCCTTCTTTCGTGCTGACAATCGTTCAGGTAACAGTGTACCTGAATCGACTCGACGCGGTGGCGCTGGTGGCAGACAACCGAGGAAACTCGATCGGCGCTGGCATCGCGCGAGTGGCGATACCAGCGGTGGGGCTACTTCTTGAGCTGAGCGAGATACTGCTTGCGGAACTTGGCGACCTTGGGCGCGACCACCGCCTGGCAGTAGGGCTGATACGGATTCTGCACGAAGTAGTTCTGGTGATAATCTTCCGCCGCATAGAAGGTGTCAAGCGGCTTGATCTCGGTCACGATCGGATTGGGCCAAAGCTGATCGGCGCTGAGATCGCGAATGACCTCCTCGGCGATCGATCGCTGCTCCGGCGTGTGGTAGAAGATCGCCGAGCGGTACTGCGTGCCGACATCCGCGCCCTGACGATTGAGCGTCGTCGGATCGTGGATCGTGAAAAAGACTTCGAGCAGCTCGCGGAACGAGACCACAGCGGGATCGAAATGGATCTGCACGACCTCGGCGTGGCCGGTAGTGCCGTTGCAGACCTCGTAGTACGAAGGATTGGCAACCGAGCCGCCCGCATAGCCGGAGACAACTCTGGTCACGCCCTTAAGCTCGTTGTATACCGCTTCCAGGCACCAGAAACAGCCGCCGGCCAGCGTGGCGACCTCGGTTCCCTGCGGCGCTCGATTGGTTGTGTCGCTCATGGAAAAATCACCTTTGCATCCTGAAGCCCGATACCGGCTCCACAAGATATTACGTAAACCGGCGATGCAGAGATGTGTAGCCGCGCGTCCGACGCCGGATCGTCGGCGGATCTACTCGAACGGCTGGCCAAAACGCTCGCGGTGGACGATCTCGGACAGAGCTTTGCGCTGCTTCTTGCCCTGTCCGACTGACTGCGCGGGATAGCCGATCGGCAGCAGCGCCAGCATCTCCATGTTCTCGGGAATATTCAGCAGCGCGCCGACATCGCTCATCGGCGCAAACCCGACCCAGTTCGAGCCGAGGCCCTCGGACCACGCCGTCATCAGCATCGATTGAATAGCGCGGCTGGCATCCGAGACGGCGAACGGCGTTTTCTCGATCGCGACCGCTATCGCCAGCGGAGCCTGCGCCACGTGCGCCCCGGATCGTACCAGCTCACCCAGGCGCCGCAGTGTCTCGCGCTCTTCCACAACGACGAACTGCCAGGGCTGCGCGTTCTTCGCGCTGCCGGTCAAACGTCCCGCCTCCAGAATGCGCCGGATGCTCTCCTCCGGCACGGCCTTGTCCTGATAGCTGCGTACAGAAAGCAGCGTACGAATCGCCTCGAAAACCTCCATCACACACTCCTTGAGCCAGTCTTGTGATTGTTGGCAGCTTGCGCTCTCCTAGGATTGTAGCACGCTCCCGAATCGACCATGAGATGCGGCCTGAGGAGGTAGGGATTTCCCCCCATTGACGATTTTTTACCTTCATATTATAGTTATTTTAACCCCCCAACCATATCTAACGAGACGTAGCTTGTAAGATTGTCCATCTCGCGCTATGTAAAGCGATCACCATCCCGAGGTTAGCTACATCGTCGGCATAGCTTTGTTTCTTCACGGACAGCAAAAGGAGGTGGCACGCCAGCGATTGATACCTCGCCCCCCGAGAAACGGTTCCCACCTTGTTCTGGATGTCATACGTCACCTGTTGTCGAAAGGAATCAGCAGCCATGTCACCCAAAGCACTTCGGACCGTCATCGGCAAACTCCTGCTCCTGATCGCCCTGATCGCCATCGCCGGTATTGGCAGCACCGCATCGGCCAGCTCTTCGCACGCGTCCAGCGGCGGCAAGCGCCAGGGCGGCACCGCCGATCAAGCGATCGCCTCGCCGAGTATCAATATCGCCGATGCCCACGTGTGGACTCGCGAAGAAATGCTGAGCGCAATCCCATATCCGGTCGAGAAGGTCGCCCGCCCGAGCAAGCCCGGCGCTCCCGCTCCCTCGGCGAACGGTCCTCAGCTCAAGATCGAGGGCAGCGCGCCCAAAATCGATCAGAGCGGCATCAAGGCCGGCAATCCGCTGGTCAGCTCAAGCGACGCCTCGGTGAACTACGCCGCCGGCATCCTCGATCCTTCGGTCTACACGCACTTTCCGCACAGCACCATCGGCAAGGTCTTCTTCACCAGCAACGGCCTGAACTACGTCTGCTCGGCCTCGGTGCTGGGCAACAACGCGGTATGGACAGCAGGACACTGTGTCTTTGATCCGAGCACCTACACCTGGCACACCAACTGGACTTTTGTGCCGGCCTACGCGGACGGCTACGCGCCCTACGGCCAGTGGTATGCGCGTGAGCTATGGTCGCTCAACGGCTGGATCAACGGCGGCAACCTGGGGTACGACATCGGCAGCGCGGTGCTGTGGCCCAACGGTAACAGCGTGGCCTACTACACCGGCTCGCTGGGCATGGTAGCAAACGGCCCGCGCGGCCTGTTTATCAGCGCCTTCGGCTATCCGGCCGCGTATCCGTTCAACGGCCAGCGCATGGCCTGGTGCCAGGATTACACGTGGGTAGACAACAACCAGAACCCGGCGACCAACGGCATGGGCTGCAACATGACCGGCGGCTCAAGCGGCGGGCCATGGATCTACGGCTACACCTATAACTCGGTCAGCGGCAACTACATCAACGGCGTGAACAGCTACAAGTACAACGCCGATCCCAACAGCATGTACTCGCCCTACTTCGGCGACGGCGCGATCAACATCTACTACGGTGTGATCAACCGCTAGCCTCGGCGTCGATCGCTCCGCAGCCTGCCACGTATGATGGCGGGCTGCGATGCATTTAAGCTCCTTTCCTGCTTTCGCATCCCGAATCATGCAGATGCACAATGACTATGCCGGGTAAGAAAAAGTTATTTGGGCATGTGCCTAATGCCGCCAGGCTCTAAATTGCGTACCATGAAAGCAGCAAAGAACGATCGGCTCCCAGCTATCAGGCCCACTACAGCAGACTGCGCTGGCATGGCAGTGTAGCGAGAAGGCGAGCGGCAGCTTGCCGATGGTTTCCAAACATTGGCAATAGGTTTGCCCCCGACAACCCTTGCGCTTGGCGGTGTGTCGCTATGCCTGTGCGCCGTCGCGATGGCCTTGCACTGCGACAGTCGATGGATGAGCGAAGCAGAGGAGGATGTGGAATGCGCGATCAGATTAAACGCTACTGGAGCGAGCTTGCCGATGTTACATACAATATGCCCTACGCCTTGATGGAGCAGGCCGCTGAGATGCTGCTGGATTGCCAGCGGCGCGGCGGAACGATCTTCGTCTTCGGCAACGGCGGCAGCGCGGCAACGGCATCGCACTTCGCCTGCGATCTCGCCAAGGGCACGCGTACCAACGACCTGCCGACCTTTCGCGTGGTGGCGCTGACCGACAATGTGCCGCTGCTGACCGCGTGGGGCAACGATACAAGCTACGAGCGCGTGTTTGCCGAGCAGCTGGTCGCGCTGGCGCGGCCGGGCGATCTGGTCTTCGCGATCAGCGCCAGCGGCAACTCGCCCAACGTGCTGGAGGCCGTGGCGGCGGCGCGACTGGCCGACGTGACGATCGTCTCGCTCACGGGTCGCACCGGCGGGCAGCTTTTCGCGCTCTCGGATCTGGCGATCTGCGTGCCATCCGACTCGATCGAGCAGGTCGAAGATGCGCATCTGATCATCGCCCATAGTCTTTGCGTCGCGATGCGTGAGTATCTGCGCGCGGCGACACTGCCGCCGGCACAGTATGCCCGCAGCCTGGCCGGTCACACGACGACGATCAATATCGAGGGCTAGAGAACCAAGAACAACGGAACAAAAGAACAAAGAACAAAACCAAGAACGAGAACCGAGAACCGAACGGAAGAACAAAGAACAAGGGAAAACAAGCGAAACAACAAAGCTGTACCAACCTTCCCCTCGCCTGTCGCAACCGAGGTTCGGGGAAGGGGAGTCGCGACAGCGACGGGGGTGAGTGCCTCGCCAAAGAACCAACAACCAACGAACAACAAGCCAGGACAAGCCCCTTTGTTCCTTTGTTCGCTTGTTTGCTCGAAGGGCCAGAGGGTGAGGGACTCGCCAAGAACCAACAACCAAACCTGCATCAGCAGCCTGTGAGCGAGGTGATACCTCGCTCATTTCGTTGTGAGCCGCCTAACATCCGGGCATACGCTACATTCCCCTAGCAAACTGCATTTAGAACAACAAGAAACATTCGATCGGCGGTTTCGGAGAACCTGTTGATTTCTCTGCTGGTGTGACATATACTAGCCGCATCATCGCTCAACATCTTCCCCACCCGATGCGGTTACCACTCATCATGCATGTCACCGGCGCTCATTCGATCAGGAACAGGCTAATGCTACAAACAGAGCGAGATCTTGATCTGCTTGCCGAGCAGTGCCGTGAGGCTGTTCGTGGCTTGTTGGTGCGGTACAGCTGGCGGCTGCTCGATCAAGAAACCTTCGTGCAGCGCGCGCTGGGGCTCGTCGTCAGCGACGCTGTTGCCGATGCGCAGCGTGCGGCGATCCACAGCTACTGCCATGCGCTGTATATGGCCTGTTCCGGTGCGGAGGGAGCCGAGCGCCAGAATCTGGCCTATACCGAGCTTTTTCGCTACCTCTACGACAGCGCCCGGCGCCGCTACCCCGATCATGCCGCCGAGGCCGCGCAGCTGGCGATTGAGCGCGTCTTCCTGGTGTTTGAGCGCTGCCGCGAGCCGGGCACGTTTCTGGCCTTTGCCTTTCAGCAGCTGCGCGACGCGGCCCGAGCGCTTCAGCGCCAGGAGCAGCGGCTTCCCCAATCGCTGGATGCGCCCCGCAGCAACGGTCAGGAAGCCCTGGGCACGTATGTTGCGGATGAGCGTCAGCCTGAGCTAAGCGTGAGTGTGATCGCCGAAGAGCTACGCCAGCGCTTCAAAGAGATTATTAGCGGATTTCTCCGTGTCCATCCACGCGCCACACAGCAGATCGCCGCGCTCCAGCTCAAATATATCGAAGGTCTGGACGACGTAGCGATCGGGCAGCGGCTGGGCGTCTCCGTCAGCAGCGTGTATGTGCTGCGGTCGCGGGCGATCAAGCGCTTGCAGGACGATCGGCACTGGCGGGCACTGGCGATCGAGCTCGGCATCCTGCCCGATACCGGCGAGCTATGAAGCAGATGCGCGAGGATCAAGTGCAAGATCGACGGGAGCCGGCTGCCTTTATCCATCAAGACAAGGGAGTGACGCGATGACCAAGCGCGACATCAAGAGTCACCGAACGGAGCAGCCAGACCCATTTTGCGCCGGCATCCAGGAACTGCTCCCCGCCTATGTGACCGCCGAGGCGCTTGGTCAGCAGCCGGGCAGAAGCTACCGCGATGTTAAAGCTCATGTGAGCGAATGCGAGGACTGTCGCGCGGCTCTGGACGATCTGCGGGCGCTGACGATCGATGCCTACGATGGCTCGATCGAGCCTACACGCAGCTATCCGCAGCCGGATCTGTCGTTCTTGTCCGCCCGGTGTTCAGCCCAGCCCTGGCGGCTCGACGAGTGGGGCCGCTTGATCGTCTCGTTCTCGCAGGCGCTGCTGGACTCGCTGCGACCACCCGCGCTGGCCGGCGCTGCACGCGGACATCTTGTGTTCTCGTACGCGATCCAGCCGCCGGGTCTCGACGTGCATATCGATGTGTTTGCAGTCGGCGAGCAGCTCGGCTTTATGCGCATCAATGTCGAGTCGCTGGATCAAGACCCCTTCGATCAAACACCAAGCCAGGTTGTCATGCGCGCGGCCGACGCGACCTGGCAGGGAGTTACCGACGAGGGCGGCTGCATCGCGTTCGAGGCGGTGCCGCTGGCGGATCTGCCGCACTTAACAATCGAGATCACGACCGACCCGAGCGATCAAGACGGATCGGCGCGCTAGACCGGACGGCCGATCAGCATGAATGGAGCCCAGTACACCGGCTCGGCGAAGGGCTGCGCGTCGGACTGCTCGGCCAGCAGCAGCGCCACCTGATCCAGCATCTCGGCATCCTGCGGCGACTCATCCCGCCAGCGCTCGACAATCGCGGTCGCTTCACGGCCCGTGAGCTGGCGCACAAAGATCTGCGCGTCACGCAGCGCCGCCGCCACCGGACGACCGTCGCGCAGATCGGTGTAGAAGCGCTCCATAACAAAGCGCGTGACCAGATCGGCGGCCTCCCAGAGCGTGCAAACCACTGTCGGCGCTCCCGCATAGAGAAACGCCCGCTGCAATCCA
>DASWTW010000075.1:0-10716 GCA_036401895.1 Herpetosiphonaceae bacterium
AAGATCGAACGGGCGGCGCAGCTCGGCGATCGCTAGCCGTCGCGCCTCGTCGGCGCGCTCCTCGCCCACCAGATGCTGCACGTCGACGAGCGGCAGCGTTACGGGCGCGGCCGGCGCGACGATCTGTCGCAGCTCCCCGTCGATCACATCAAAGGTTGTGCGCAGCGCCGCGTGCCGCTCCATGATAGACGTGAGCGCTCGCTCCATCGCGGTTATGTCGAGTGGACCGGTCAGCCGCAGATGCAGCGGCACGTTATAGGCGGTATTTCCCGGCTCAAGCTGATCCAGAAACCAGAACCGCTGCTGCGAGAACGATACCCGCGCCGGGCCGTCGTCAGCTCGTCGTGGAATAGCCGCAACGGGAGCGCTCGGCATGCTGCCGCGCCGCCACTGCTCCAGCAGCGCCTGGCGCTCAGGCGAAAACTGGGCTCGCCGGGTCAAGCGTTGTTCGGAGTTCGCCACAGAACACCTCATAGATTGGGACGAGCAGCAGGAGTGAGCGCCGCCGCCATCAACTGTTGCACTTCATCGTCGGACAGAGCCGCCAGCTTTTCCAGCAGCCGATCTTCGATGGTGTAGGCCATCTCGGCGATGGTCGGCGCTTCGAAAATGGTGCTCAGGTTCAGCTCAACCTGGAACGCGCTTTGAACGCGGGCGATCAGCTGGGTCGCAAGCAAGGAGTGGCCGCCCAGCGCGAAAAAGTTATCGTGGATGCCGATCTGCTCCCGGCGCAAGATGCCGGCCCAGATCTCGGCCAGCATTTCCTCCTCGGGCGTGGTCGGCGCGACGTAAGCCTGGGATTGGTCAAGCACCGGCGTCGTGTCGGCGGCCAGCGCCTTGCGATCGAGCTTACCGTTGGGCGTGCGCGGCAGTGCGTCCAGCGCGACAAACGCGGCCGGGATCATGTAGGCCGGCAGGCGCTCGGCGAGGAACTCGCGCAGGGCCGAGGCGAGGCCCTCACCCCGATTTGTGAGCAGGCCCTCATCCCCCCAGCCCCCTTCTCCCGTCGCGACAGGAGAAGGGGGAGCTAGCGTCTCCATTTGTTCGTTTGTTTCTTTGTTCTTTTGTTCCCCAACGACGTACGCTACCAGCCGCTGATCGCCGGCCTCGTCGGTGTGCACGATCACCGCAGCCTCGCGGATCGACGGATGCGCCGACAGCACATGCTCGATCTCGCCCAGCTCGATGCGGAAGCCACGAATCTTGACCTGGTAGTCGATGCGGCCTTGAAACTCGATCGTGCCGTCGCCGCGATAGCGCACCAGGTCGCCGGTGCGATAGAGGCGAGATCCTGGTGTTGCGCTGAACGGGTCAGGGACGAATTTTTCGGCGGTCAGATCGGGGCGATTACGATAGCCGCGCGCCAGGCCATCGCCGCCGATGTGCAGCTCGCCCCACACGCCGATCGGCGCCGGCTGCCCGCTGCGATCCAGGATGTACAGCTGCGTGTTGGCGATCGGCTGGCCCAGCGCGACCGGCCGCTCACCCTGCGTGATCTGCCCGGCCGTCGACCAGATCGTGGTCTCGGTGGGGCCGTACAGGTTCCACAGCTCGGCCACGCGCCCCGAGACGAGATTCGCCAGATCGCGGGGTAGGGCCTCGCCGCCGCAGAACGCTCGCAGCGCCGGGTTGCCGGTCCAGCCCGATTCGAGGAGCAGGCGCCAGGTCGCGGGCGTGGCCTGCATCACGGGAGCCGGGAAGCGTCCCAGCGCCTCGCGCAGCTGAGCGCCGTCGGCGGCGGCCTCGCGGCTGAGCAGCAGCAGCGAGCCACCTGCGATCAACGGCAGATACAGCTCTAATCCGGTGATGTCAAAGGCGACTGTGGTGACCGCGATCAAGGTGTTGGCCGCGCTGAATCCGGGCTGCTCCTGCATGGCGCACAAAAAGTTGGTCAGCGCCCGATGCGGGATCAGCACGCCTTTGGGCCGGCCGGTCGAGCCCGAGGTGTAGATCGCATACGCCAGAGCGGTGGGCGCGACCTGTGATCCAGTCGGCGTCTCCGGCTGAAGCGCGATCGTGGTCCAGTCGGCGTCGAGGCAGACCACGGGCGCGACCTGCGGCAGCGTGGTGGCATGCTGCTGCTGCGTGATAACGGCGGCCACGCCCGCATCGTCGAGCATGTAGGCCAGCCGCTCCTGGGGATAGGTCGGGTCGAGCGGCACGTAGGCGGCGCCGGCTTTGAGCACCGCCAGCAAGCTAACGACCAGATCGATCGAGCGATCGAGGCACACGCCCACCAGCGTATCGCCCTGAGCTTGCGCGCCAACGCCCAGCGATCGCAGATGATTGGCCAGCTGATTCGCGCGCCGGTTGAGCTGGGCGTAGGTCAGCTGCGTGTCGCCGAAGAGCACCGCGACCGCGTCGGGCGTGCGCGCGGCCTGCTCCTCGATCAGCTGGTGTACACAGCGATCCTGCGGATACTCGCGGCGGGTAGCGTTCCAGTCGTGGAGAATCTGCTGGCGCTCGGCCGTGGTCAGCAGCGGCAGATTGGCCAGCCGCGCGTCGGGATTGGCCACGATGCCGGCCAGCAGCGTCTCGAAGTGCGCGGCCAGCCGGGCGATCGTCGCGCCGTCGAAGAGGCTCAGGTTGTAGCCGATACGGCTGATCGCGTCCGAGATCTCGATCGTCAGATCGAACTGCGTGGTCGCGCGCTCGATGCGTACCAGGCTGACTGCCAGATCCGCGCTGTCTTTGCTGGGCGGCGGCACGTTTTGCAGGCTGAACAGCACCTGAAACAGCGGCGTGTGGCTCATGTTGCGCTCGGGCTGGACCGCCTCGACAACCTTTTCAAACGGCGTGTCCATGTGGGCGAAGGTGCCCAGCGCGGTTTCACGCACGCGGCCCAGCAGCTCGCGGAAGGTCGTCGAGCCCGTGAGCTGTGTACGCAGCACCAGCGTGTTGACGAAACAGCCGATCAAGCCCTCGGTCTCGACCCAGTTGCGATTGGCAACCGGCGTCCCAACCAGAATATCTTCCTGGCCGGTGTAGCGGTAGAGCAGGGTTTTAAAGGCCGCCAGCAGCGTCATGTACATGGTCGCGCCCTGCTGCTGGCTCAAGGCTTTGAGCCCATCCATCAACGACGCGGGCAGCTGCAAAAAGTGCCAGGCAGCCGCATAGGTCTGCACCGCCGGCCGTGGCCGATCCGTGGGCAGCTCCAGAATCGTGGTCGCGCCGGCGAGCTGCTCTTTCCAGTAGCTGAGCTGCTGCTCCAGGTGCTCGCCTTGAAGTCGCTTGCGCTGCCAGGCCGCGAAATCGGCATACTGGATCGGCAGCTCGGGCAGCGGCGAGGCCATGGGCTCAGGATTTCCGCCGGCGGCATGCTTGACACAGGCGCGGTACAGATCCATCAGATCGCCGATATACACCCGCAGCGACCAGCCGTCGCCGATGATATGGTGCATAACCAGCAGCAGCCGGTGCTCGTGCTCGGACAGACGAAAGAGCGTGAGGCGCAGCAGCGGGCCCTGCGCCAGATCGAACGGGCGATCGACCTCGGCGGCGACCAGCCTGGCGACGGCGGCGGATTGCTCGGCGGCTGGCTCCGCGCTGAGATCGACCAGCGGCACCGCGATCTGCTGCGTGGGAGCGATCACCTGAACCGGCAGGCCGTCGACGGTAGGAAACGTCGTGCGCAGCGTCTCGTGACGCTGGCCCAGTAGATGGGCGCTCTGCTGCAAGGCCGCGTAATCGAGCTGGCCCGCCAGGCGCAGCATCAGCGGCAGATTGTAGGCCGACGCCCCGGGCGCAAGCCGATCCAGAAACCACAGGCGCTCTTGCGCAAACGAGAGCGGCGGCGGCTCGTCTGGTGAACGGCGTGGAATGGTGGTCGTGGGGGTCGATCCGTTCCGACGGGTCCATTGTTCCAGCAAAGCCTGCTTGGCCGATGATAGCTTTGCTCGCTGTTGGGCAAGATGATCTCGATCGATCATGGTTCAACTCCACTCTTCACGTCAGGCGGAAGGGCTGAGGCTCGGGATCTGGTCGTCTGGGATGGCTGTCAGCTTTTCGATCAGCAGCGATTCGATCGCCGTTGCCAGCTCGGCGACGGTCGCATAGTCGAAGATGTGCCGGAGAGGAACTTCTACGGGAAAGGTTTCACGCAGGCGCGCAATCAGCAGGCTGGCGACCAGCGAGTTGCCGCCGATCTCGAAGAAATGATCGTTGCTGCCGACCTGCTCGATGCCGATCAAGTCCTGCCAGATCGTGGCGATGTGCTCCTCGATTGGGCTGCTGGGCTCGACATAGGGCCGCAGCCGCTGCGGTCGTGGATGCAGCGCGATCGCCACATCCGCCACCTCGGCCGGCGCCGCGCGGTTGCCGACGATCTCGGCCTGCTGCTGGGCCGCCTGCACCTGGGCCTCGCCGCCGATCCAGTAGGTCTGGCGCTCGAAGGGATAGGTCGGCAGCGGCACTCGTCGCCGCGACTGGTGCGCGTACAGTCCCGCGCTATCGATCGCCGCGCCCGCCAGCCAGAGCTGGCCCAGCGCCGACAGCAGCGCAGCCAGATCGGCCTGGCGATCGTCGGGGTGGCGCATGGCCGAGACAACCAGCTGCTCGCCGTGCGGATCGACCTGCTTGCGGACCAGGCTGTTGAGCGTCGTGCCCGGCCCGACCTCAAGGAAGATCAGCGTGGGCTCCTCGGCCAACGTCGCGATGCCCTGCGCGAAGCGCACCGGCTGGCGCAGCTGGTCGGCCCAGTAGCGCGGATTGGTCGCCTCAGCCGCCGTGATCCAGGTGCCGGTCAGACTTGAAATATAGGACAACGCCGGCGGCTGAAGATCGACCGTGCGTACGACGGCCTCGAAAGCATCAAGGATCGGCTCCATGGCGACCGAGTGAAAAGCGTGCGAGGTGTGGAGCTGGCGGCTTTTCACGTTCTGCTCCGCCAGCTGCGTCTGGAGCGCATCGATCGCCGCGTGGGTGCCGGAGACGACGCAGTGGATCGGGCTGTTCACCGCCGCGATCTCCAGGCCAGGACCGAGCAGCGGCGTCAGCATGTGCTCGGCCAGCGGCACGCTCAGCATCGCGCCGCCGGGCAACGACTGCATCATGCGGCCACGGGTTGCGACGAGCAGCAGCGCATCCTCAAGCGTCATCACGCCCGCCAGCGTGGCCGCGACGTACTCGCCGATCGAGTGGCCGATCAGCGCCTGCGGCTCGACGCCCCACTCCTGCCAGAGCTGCGCCAGCGCATACTCGATCACAAACAGCGCCGGCTGCGCCAGGGCGGTCTGCTGAAGCTGCTGCGCTGCGGTTTCGGTCTGTGTCGTCGCGGGATATAAAACGCTGCGCAGATCAAGCTTCAAGTGTGGCCGCAGCAGCTCACAGCAGCGATCGACCTCGCGGCGGAACGTCGGCTCGTGGCGGTACAGCTCGGCGCCCATGCCGACATATTGCGCGCCCTGGCCGGGAAACATCCAGGCTACAGGGCGATCGGAGGCGTTCTGCCAGGTGGTGTAGAGCCGAGCCGGATCGCGCCGCCGCAGCGCTTGCAGTGCATCATCGCGATCACGGCAGACCAGCACCCGGCGATGCTCGAACTTGCGCCGGCCGCGCAGCAGCGTGTAGGCGACATCGGCCAGATCGAGCTGGGGATTGGCCTCAAGATGCGCGACCAGGTTGCTGGTAGACGTATCCAGCGCGCTGTCGGTTTTGGCCGAGAGCGTGAGCAGCTGCCAGGGCCGGGCCGCCGTGGTTGGTATGAGCGGCGGCGCTTCTTCCAGGATCACGTGCGCGTTGGTGCCGCCGATGCCGAACGAGCTGACGCCGGCGCGGCACGGTGCCCCGTTCGCACGCCAATCGGTCAGTTGGGTGTTGACGTAGAACGGGCTGCTGTCGAGATCCAGCGCGGGATTCGGCGTCTCGAAGTGGAGACTCGCGGGCAGCTGACGATGCTTGAGCGCCAGCGCGGCCTTGATCAGACCGGTCACGCCCGCCGCCACGTCGAGGTGACCAAGATTGGTTTTGACCGAGCCGATCGCGCAAAACTGCGTGCGGTCAGTGCCGCTGCGGAAAGCCTCGGTCAGCGCTTTGATCTCGATCGGATCGCCCAGGATCGTGCCGGTGCCGTGCGTCTCGACATACGAGATCGTGTCGGGCTCGACGCCGGCCAGGGTGAGCGCCTCGACGATCACGCGCGCCTGGCCCTCGACGCTGGGCGCGGTAAAGCCGGCTTTGTTGGCGCCGTCGTTGTTGATCGCGCTGCCTTTGACCACGGCGTGGATCGTGTCGCCGTCGTCGAGCGCTTCCTGCAAGCGCTTGAGCACCACAATGCCCACGCCGCTGCCGGGCACCGCGCCCTGCGCCTGCGCATCGAAGGCGCGACAGCGACCATCCGGCGCGGCCACGCCGCCCTCCTGATAAAAGTAGCCCCCCAACTGCGGCACGCTGATCGAGACGCCGCCCGCCAGCGCCAGGTCGCACTCGCCGCTGAGTAGGCTCTGGCAGGCCATATGCACTGCTACCAGCGAGGTCGAGCAGGCCGTCTGCACAACTACGCTCGGGCCGCTGAGATTCATTTTGTAGGAGACACGCGTCGTCAGGTAGTCGCGCGCGTTGCCGATGTCGGCCTGCAAATGCCCGACGGCCTTGAGCGTCTGCGCGTGGGCGTACAGCAGATGCTGGTAGCTGTTGGCGCTGGTTCCGCCGTACACGCCGATCAGACCGGGGAACTGCTCGGAGTCGTAGCCGGCGTGCTCCAGGGCTTCCCAGGCGCACTCCAGGAAAAAGCGCTGCTGCGGATCGGTGATCTCCGCCTCGCGCGGCGTCATGCCGAAGAACGAGGCCGCAAACTCCGCGATGTTTTTCAAAAAGCCCCGGCGCTTCACATACTGCGGATCTTCGAGCACACTCGGATCGATCCCGGCAGCCGCCAGATCCTCGTCCGAGAAGGTGATAATGCTTTCTTTGCCGTCGCGCAGGTTTCGCCACAGCTCGTCGGCATCGGCCGCGCCCGGAAAGCGTCCGGCCATGCCAATCACCGCAACTTCCGTCCTGAACCCATCCGCGCTACTCATCCTGGACTCCTTGTGCTCTGCGCGACGCCTGCTGAGTATGGCGTAGCTGGCGCTGTTGCATCAGCGACTCGCGACGGGTCTTGGCTCGATCACGGTTGGTCTCGAAGGAAGGAGCCTGGTCCTGGTGAAGATGTTTGGCCAGGTCTTTGATCGTGGCATACCGGAACATATCGACCAGCGGCACGTTTTTGCTCAAGATCGCCTGGAGCTTGCCCTGCACCTGGACCATCAGCAGCGAGTGGCCGCCCAGGTCGAAGAAATTATCGTGCAGGCCAACCTGGTTGACGCCCAGGATCGACTGCCAGACGCCGGCGATCACGCGCTCAAGCTGGCTCTGCGGCGCAACGTACACGTGCTCAAGCTCCGGCCGCGCTCCATCCGGCGCGGGCAGCGCCTTGCGATCGAGCTTGCCGTTGGGCAGCAGCGGAAACGCATCCAGCAGCACATAGGCGCTGGGCAGCATGTAGTCGGGCAGGCGATCTTTCAAATGCTGGCGCAGTGAAGCGGTCAGGCCCTCACCTTGGTTTGTGAGCAGGCCCTCACCCCCTGCCCCCCTCTCCCGCTGCGGCAGGCGAGGGGGAAACTCCGAGCCCGGTTCTAGGTTCTTGGTTCTAGGTTCTAGGTTCTGATCCGATACGACGTACGCAACTAAGCGTTTATCGCCCGGCTGATCTTCACGCACGATCGTCAGCGCCTCGCGCACGGCCGGATGCGTCCTCAGCACGGCAGCGATCTCGCCCAGCTCGATGCGGTAGCCGCGCAGCTTGACCTGGTGATCCAGCCGGCCCAGAAATTCGATCCGGCCATCCGCTCGGTAGCGCGCACAGTCGCCGGTGCGGTACAGCCGCGATCCCGGCTGGTCAGTGAAAGGATCAGGAATGAAGCGCTCGGCGGTCAGATCCGGCCGGCTGCGATAGCCGCGCGCCACGCTCGGCCCGCCGAGGTAGATCTCGCCCGCCACGCCGACCGGCACCGGGTTGAGATGTGAGTCGAGGATGTACACGCGGGTGTTCGCCAGCGATCGTCCGATGGTCGGCTCGGCGTGGGTGGAGATCTCGCAGGCCGTCGCGTTGACGGTACACTCGGTCGGCCCGTACACGTTGTAGGCGCTCGGCGGGCGCTGAGCGGCCAGCACGTCCCACAGCTCGCCGCCGATCTGCTCGCCGCCGATCAGCAGCCGCTCCAGCGCGGTGCCGGTCTGGAGTCCGGCATCAAGCAGGGTTTGCAGCAGCGTGGGCGTACAATCCAGCACCTGGATCTCGCGCTCGCGCAGGTAGGCGACGAACGCCTGGTTATCGCGGCGCAGCGCCTCGGGCAGCACATCCAGCGTGTGGCCGTCCAGCAGCTGGATCAGCTGCTTCACCGACGAGTCAAAGGCGATCGAGGCGTTCAGGCCGATGCGCAGCCGCCGCTGCTGCGCGCCATACTCGGCATAGATCGTCTCGCGCAGGCCGGTCAGCAGGTTGAGCACCGAACGATGCTCGACCTGCACGCCCTTGGGCCGTCCGGTAGAGCCCGAGGTGTAGATGATGTAGGCCAGGTTGCGGGCAGTCGCGCTGTGCCGCAGATCGACGGCTGGATAGTCTTCCAGAACCGTAGTGTCCAGGCGCACAACATGCGCGGCGTGCAGCTCCAGCTCGTCGCTCACGCGGCCATGCGTGACCAGCACCGGCGCGGCGGTATCCGCCAGCATAAAGCGCAGCCGCTCCGCCGGGTAGCTGGGATCGAGCGGCAGATACGCGCCGCCCGCCTTGAGGATGCCGAGCATTCCGGCCAGCATATCGGTTGAGCGCTCGACACACAGGCCCACGATCACATCGGGGCCAACGCCGAGCTGCCGCAGGTGCTGCGCCAGCCGGTTCGCCTGCGCGTTGAGTTCGCCGAAGGTCAGGCTATGCGCCGCGTAGGCCACGGCGATCGCATCCGGCGTACGGCCAACCTGCGCCTCGAACGCCTCGACGATGGTTGTCTCAGCCGGCAGCGCGCGGGCTGTCGCGTTCCAGTCGTGGAGCATCAGCCGCCGCTCTGCGTCAGTCAGCAGCGGCAGATCGCTCAGCCGGCGTTCGGTATTGGCCGCCACGGCGCTGAGCACGATCTCAAGGTGCCGCAGCAGACGCAGGATCGTCGCTGCATCAAAGAGATCCGTGTTGTATACCGCCGCCGCGATGATCTCGCCGCCGCTCTCGATCATCTGTAGCTCAAGATCGAACTTGGCGCTATTGATCGCAACGCCCATCGAGCGCACGTCGAGGCCGGTCAGCTCAAAGCTGCTGGATGCGCGGCTGAGCAGCTGGAAGGTAATCTGGACTAGCGGCGTGCGGCTGAGATCGCGCTCCGGCCGCAGCTCCTCGACCAGCTTCTCGAAGGGCAGGTCTTGATGCGCATACGCGCCCAGCGCCGTCTCACGCACGCGGCGCAGCAGCTCGCGAAAGCCCAGATCGCCCGACAGATCTGTACGCAGCACCAGCGTATTGACAAAGCAGCCGATCAGCCCTTCGATCTCGCTGCGATTGCGATTCGCGATCGGCACACCGATCACGATGTCGCTCTGGGCTGTGTAGCGCTGGAGGACGATCTTGAACGCGGTCAGCAAGGTCATGAAGAGGGTGACGCCCTCCTGCTGGCTCAAGCTGGTCAGCGCGGATGTGAGCGCCGCCGGCAGCACAATGCTCTGCTCGGCTCCGTGGAAAGTCTGCACAGCAGGTCGGGGCCGATCGGTCGGCAGATCGATGTGGGGCGGCATACCGGCGAGCTGCCGCTTCCAGTAGCTCAGCTGCTGATCCAGCACCGCGCCCTGGAGATAGTCGCGCTGCCAGAGCGCATGATCGGCGTACTGGGTGGGCAAGGGTGGCAGGGCGGCAGCCAGCCGGGCAGGGATCTCATAGGATGCGGCGGTGCTATAGATCTCGTACAGCGCCGCCAGCTCACGGTAGAAAATTCCCAGCGACCAGCCATCCCACACGATATGATGCACGCTCAGGCAGAGCGTATGCTGCTCCGGGCTGAGCCGCAGGAGATAGGCGCGGATTAAAGGGCCGTGCGCCAGGTCAAATGGGCGCTGCGCCTCGCGCTCGACGAACTGTGTGATCTGGGCCTCGCCATCGGCGGAGGGCTGTGCCGCAAGATCCTGAACCGGCAGGCTAAAGCTGTGCGCGCCCGCGATCACTTGCGCCGGCTGTCCATCTACCAGCTGAAACGTCGTGCGCAGAATTTCATGACGCTGGACGATCGCGGTCAGGCTTTGCTCAAGCGCCGCGACGTTGAGCCGCCCGCGCATCTGGATCGCGATCACGATGTTGTAGAAGGAGCTATCCGGCTGAAGCTGATTCAGGAACCAGAGGCGCTGCTGCGTGAACGAGAGCGGCGTGGCTCCGTCGCGACGGGCCAATCTCGTCTCCGGGGTTGCAGCTACGGCTCCGATCTTCGCAGCTGGCTGAATCGCCGCTGCCAGCTCGGCGATCGTCGGCGACTCAAACAGCGTGCGCAGCAGCAGCTCGACTTTGAACGTATCCCGCAGCCGCGACATGACTTGTGTCGCCAGCAGCGAGTGGCCGCCGAGCGCAAAAAAGTTGTCGTGGATACCGATCGGGGTGGGATTGTTGGGCCGCAGCAGCTGCTGCCAGATCGCGGCCAGCTGCGTCTCGACCGGGGTGCGCGGCCCGACGTACGCCAGCTCGCCGCTCTCCATCACCGCCCGCTC
>DASWTW010000076.1:0-8904 GCA_036401895.1 Herpetosiphonaceae bacterium
CGATACCCACAGGCTTGGCAGCGCATGCGTTGGCTGCCGGCACTGGTAAAGCCGTCTTTGACGTGATAGCGCGCTTGCGCGCAGGTGGGACAGGTGCTCATCGATGTAGTATAGCGGATCACCAGGTAGTTCGCCACTCCCGCAGTAGATCAGGCTTGCACGGAGCGCGGTTGCGTGGTATAGTGCAAACCATGATCCCGTAGCTCAATTGGATAGAGCGACAGCCTCCGGAGCTGTAGGTTGGAGGTTCGAGCCCTCTCGGGGTCGCCACAAGTCCTGAACACAATGTTCAGGGCTTTTTTATGCTTCAGAAATCTCCACCTTCAACCGCGATCTTTTGCATCTCACAACTTTGATCGACGTTGTGACCGTAGCTGTCACACGGTACTGCTAGACTACCTGCTCAACCCATGTCCAATCAACCAATATCCCAAACCAGAGGAGGAATGCATGCGCTACGGTCTGAGTATGGCCAGTGCGGGCGCGTATGGCGACGCACGGACTCTCGGCGAGCTAGCACATCTGGCCGAAGAATCGGGATGGGACGGCGTTTTTCTGGAAGATTACATCATTCACTGGGGCGAAGATCACAACACTTACGATCCCTGGATCGCGCTGGCGGCTATGGCGCTACGCACTGAGCGGATCACGTTGGGCATTACCGTAACGCCTTTGTCGCGCCGACGGCCCTGGAAGCTGGCCCGTGAAGCGCTCACGCTGGATCATCTTTCCAACGGACGCTTCGTGCTCGGCGTCGGCATCGGCAACGGCGGCGACACCGATTTCGTCGGCTTTGGCGAAGTGACCGAGACCAAGCAGCGCGCCGGCATGGTCGACGAGGCGCTCGACGTGATCGCCGGGCTGTGGAGCGGAGAGCCGTTCAGCTATCAGGGCGCGCACTACCAGATCCGGGATGTGACCTTTTTACCGAAGCCGGTGCAGCAGCCGCGCATCCCGATCTGGATCGGCGGCGGCTACCCGCTCAAAGGGCCGCTGGAGCGCGCCGCGCGCTGGGATGGCGCGTGTTTGTACAAGTTCACCGGCAACGGTCCCTGGCAAGACATGACGCCCGACGACATTCGCGATCTGCGCGCCTTTGTCGAGGAGCGGCGCGGCGCAGGGACGCCTTTCGAGATCACCGTCGGCGGCCGTGAGCGCAGCGAGGACTGGGAGCAGGATCGAGCGCATATTGCGGCGGTGGCGGAGGCGGGCGCGACCTGGTGGGGCGAGCATCTTCCGCCCGGCGAGCTAGACGTGATGCGTGCCGCGATCGCGCGTGGCCCACTTCGACCAAATTCATAATCCGACGCGTATCTGGTTGCCGGTACGCTGCGTTGTAAAAGGTGTGAGGGATTTATCCCAACCATGAAGGGCCGGATAGCTAAGCGGGGCAACTTAGTGACTCCGGCTCGTTCGTGTCTGTGATAATGACCAAGTGCCTGCATTAAGGAAGTAACACTCCACAAGGCAGGAAGCCGATGAATCGTTCTAGCATCTCGCTCAAACTCACGCGCCGCCTGCGCTGGTCGGAATCAACACCAACACCACAATCACTTCCTCGCCTGGATGAGCGACAGCACGCGCTGCTGAGGCTGCATCATCCACAGATCGGCCCGATGTACGCCTACCGCGAGTCAGCACAGCCGCGCGTTGGCTGTGAGCTGCTGCCCGGCACCACGCTCGCCGATCGGCTACGCGCCCGTCGCCGCGCGCCCTACAATCTCAGCGAAACCCTGAACGTGCTGACGCCGATCGCCAATGCGCTCGAATACGCCCACAGTCAGGGCGTGGCGCATGGCAACCTGCATCCGGGAGCGGTGGTCTACATGTCCTCGCAGGCCATGCTGACAGCGTTCACGGGAACCGCCACGCCAGGCCCGGCGATCTACCGCGCGCCCGAGCAGCGCCCTGAGCTGCTCACCTCGCAGGCCGATGTATATGCGCTAGCGGTGATCGCTCATGAGTTGCTGACCGGCTACCCGTCAGGCATCGAAGCGCCGAGCACAGCAACCTTGCCGCCGGGTATCGATAGTGTGCTGGCGCGTGCGCTAAGCCACCAGCCACGCCAGCGTCCTCGCTCGGCCCAGGGCTTGATCGCAGAGCTGCGCACGGCTCAGCAGCGCATCCGGCGACGAGGCCAGCGCTCACGCTGGCGGCAATCGCGCACGCTGATCGCGCTCACGCTGCTGATGCTGATGCTCAGCATCGGCGTTGGAACGCTGCTCGGGCTGCTGGTGTAATTGCCACGCTACAAAGATTGTCAGAGTTATTGGTCAATTTGTGTAGAGACACGCAGGTCCAGGGCGTGATAAATCACGCTCCTATGAGATCAATATATTTACAAACTGGTGCAAAAACGGGACGATCGAATTGATCGTCCCGTTGTGATTCGGCTGTGATTCAAACCGCGCTACATGCCTTCCTGGCGCAGCAGCGGCTCGTGATCCAGCGCATAAACTTCGGGCCGGCGATCGCGGAAGACCGGCAGAAAATCGCGCACTTCTGACAGCAGATCCAGATTCAGCGTAGCGACGAGCAGCTCAGGCGAGTCCTCGGCCTCGACCAGCACATTACCGCGTGGATCGATCGCGGTGGAGCGTCCGCCAAAGGTGTTCGCGCGATCCGCGCCGACACGGTTACACGCTACGACAAAGCACTGATTTTCGATAGCGCGGGCTTTCAGCAGCGTGCGCCAGTGCTCGATACGCTGCACCGGCCACTCGGCGGGCATCAGCACCAGGCCCGCGCCGTCGAGCGCAAAACGGCGGAACAGTTCGGGAAAGCGCAGATCGTAGCAGATCGACAGCGCGCCCAGGCCCCAGGGCGTCTCGAAAGTCGGCGCGGCATCTCCGGCGCCCAGGTAGCGATCCTCATCCATCAGCCCGATCAGATGGATCTTGCGATAGGTTCCGCGCAGCGAGCCGTCGGCGTCGTAGAGCGTGGCGGTGTTGTAGGCGCGCTCGGTCTCGACGTCCCACTCCAGCAGCGAGCCGCAGATCGCCAGCTGATGGTGCCGCGCCAGTGATGCCACCGCCGAGAACAGGCCGGTGTTTAGCTCGTCGGCCAGCTCCGAGGCGCGCTCAAGATCGTAGCCGCTGCCCCATAGCTCAGGCAGTACCAGCAGATCGGCGTGCTGCTCGGCGGCCTGCGCGGCCAGCCCTTGAACCGTGCGCAGATTCGCCTCGGGCTCGCCCAGCGCAATATCCATCTGCCCAATCGCAACTCGTATCTCCATGTCATTCTCCCCTTTGAGCGCCGCTCTAGCAATCGGCGATATTCAGTGCGTGTGCGGCGCAGGCGTGGGGCTGGTCATCAGCGCCCAGATCATCCCCGAAGCCTGCGCGATCGTGCGGCGGCCGGTCTCGATGTCGGGCAGATCCACGCTCAGTGCCGCTACAATATACGGCTCCGGCGACGCAAAGACAATCCCCGCGTCGTGTTCGACGTTGGGCAAATCGCCGACTTTGTGGGCCAGCAGCGTGCCCGGCGGCAGGCCCGCCTCCAGTTTATGATCGCAGACGGACTGGCCCAGAAAATCCAGCACCTCGGCGTAGCGCTGCCGCACCATGTGAAAAAAGATCGCGCACATCTCCTGCGCCGTGGTGGTGTTGTCCTGACCGGCAGCCAGCGCCGCAAAATCCATAAATTTACGCCGCAGCCGCGTTTGCAGTCCCAGCCGCTCAAGAAACTGATTGACCTTATCGAAGCCTACGCGGTCGATCAGCAGATTCGAGGCCGTGTTATCGCTCTCGATCAGCGAGTGCGCCACCAGCTCACGGATAGTTTTGCTCGTTCCCGCCGGCGCGCGATCGAATGAGCCGTCGCCCTCCACCCGCTCCGACTCCGACAGGGTCACGGTCGCGTCAAGCCTGGCGCTCACCGTCGATCCTTGCAGGGCATAGACCGTCAGCGCCAGCGGCACCTTGATCAGGCTTGCCGCCGAGCGCGTCACCTGCTCCTGGTAGCCGTAGACCTGCCCACCGTGCGAGTTCCAGACACACACGCTGTAATCGCCGGGCGCTGAGTCGAGCAGCGCCGTGACTTCCTGCCACATCGTCATGCAGATAGCTCCCGCTCTGCTTCGGCCACCAGCTCGATCGCGCGGCGACCCAGGTCGCGCACATCGATCGAGACTTCGGGCGCGTCTAACTCCTGCCAGGTGTACCAGCGCCAGCCGTGGCTTTCTTCGGGCGCGTGGGCGACGCTTCCCGAGAGCACGGTCGCGACATAGATCAGATCGATGTGCTCGTGATCCGGCGAGATCGATTCGAGCAGCATACACAGCGGCTGGCCCAGGCGGCGAACCGTGCCCATCTGCGCGCCGGTATCGAGCAGCGCAACCTTGAGGCCGGTCTCTTCCTCGACCTCGCGCAGCGCAGCCAAGTCCGGCAGCTCGTTAGGGTCGATGTGCCCGCCGGGCGGTAGCCATTTGTCGAGCTTGCGGTGATGCAGCAACAGCGTCTTGCCCCCATGGACAACAAACGTCGTCGCGGCCCAATCCCGTGTGATCGTCATGGTCGAGTATGCCTCCGGTTTGGCCTGTGCCAAATCTTAAAGTACCTTTTGTCGTCACCGCGAAGAAGTCGATTGACGGAACGGCACGGTCGATCCATACTGCGAATACAACCGCTCGCGACGATTCCTATCGATTGTAGCGGATCGTTCTCGATCGATGCAACAGAGAACCTAGAACTAAGAACCTAGAACCAAGCACAAGCTTGGTTTCGCTGTTCTTCCATGAGAATATACATGCCGCTCAATCCACAGCAACAGCGCGCCGTTGAAGCGCCGCACAACCAGCCGCTCAAGATCATCGCCGGAGCGGGCACGGGCAAGACCGAAACGCTGGCCGCGCGCTATGTCGAGCTAGTTCGGCAGGGCATCGCGCCTGAGCGGATCGTGCTGCTGACCTTTACCGAGGACGCCGCCGCCGAGATGCGCGCTCGGGTGATGCTGCGGCTGGGCGAGTCCGGTCTGACGCTACCGCCGCACGCGCTGCTGCATCTGTGGATCTCGACGTTTCACGGCTTTGCGATGCGATTGCTGCAAGAGTACGGCTTTACCGTGGGATTGCCGCCCAATCCGCGCGTGCTCACCGATGACGATCAGCAGGAGATCTGGCAGTCGATCCGTGAGATCGTCGAGGGCCAGCCGCAGATCGAGACGGGCTACGTGCCGCTGGAGCACACGGCCTACCGCTGGGACACCGACGAGACCTGGAACAAAGCGCTGGCAGTCGTCGATGCGCTGCGGCGTGGCGGCGGCACGCCAGCTGAGCTAGAGCCGCATGAGCAGCTGCGTCCTCAGCAGACTACCACGTTTGCGGCGCAGCGCGAGCAGCTGGTACCGCTGATCGAGTATTGCTTCGACGCGTACACCGCGCATCTGCGCCGGCGTGGCGTGCTGGACTTCGACGCGCTGTTGCAGGCGGCGCTGCGATTGCTGCGCGCCACGCCCGCGATTCGCGCCCGCTTCGACGTGGTTATGATCGACGAGTTTCAGGATACCAACCGGCCACAGCTGGCGCTGCTGCAACAGCTGCAACAAACATTTGCGCGCACAACTGTCGTCGGCGATCCGCGCCAGGCGATCTATGGCTGGAACTCGGCACGCGCCGAGAGCATTTATGCATTCCCGTTTAGCGGCAGCGGCAACGAGCAAGGCCTGATCGAAAACTATCGCTCCGATCCGGCGATCGTCGCCGTCGCCAACGCGGCGCTGGTCGGCAGCGAGCTGGGTAGACTTGACGCGCTGATTCCATTTGCCGATCGCCAGCCTGGCCGCACACCCGCGCTGGCCGATGAGCCGGTGGTCTCGCTGCACGCGCTGCCGACGCTCGCCGACGAGGCCCAGATGATCGCGGCTGAGATCGGGCGCCTGCACGATCGCGGCGTGGACTACCGCGACATGGCGGTGCTGCTGCGCTCACGGACAAATCTTCCAGCGCTGCTTGACGCGCTTCAGTCGGCGGGTGTGCCCTATGCGCTCAGCGGCGGCAGCGGATTTTATCTGCACTGGGCGGTGCGGCTCAGCTCTTCGCTGCTGCGGCTGCTCGCCGATCCCGCCGATCGCGCGGCGCTGGCGCATGTGCTGGAAAGTCCGCTGGTCGGCATTCCCGCGACCGCCCTGACGATCAGGCAGCCGGCGACAGATGACGCGGCGGGCGAGTTTGTGCCACCGTCGTTCGTCACCTGGCTTGACGATCCGGCCACTGTGCCGCTTGAGCTGCCGGTTCGCGACGAGATCGTCGAGCGGCTCATGGCGTTTCAGGGCTTCTTCACAGGCGCGCGCGCACGCTGGGGCCTGTTTCCACCCGCAGTCTACGTCGAGTGGCTGTGGCAGGCCAGCGGACTTCTCGGCCATCTCGCCGCTACCAATGATCTACAAGCGCAGCTCACGCTTCAGCAGCTGCTCCACGACGCCGACGATTACGCCGCGACGCATCCGGCTGAAGGCATCGGCGGCTTCAGCGCGCTGCTGCGCCAACGGGTGCAGACGCAGCCACGTGTCGCGCTGCCCACTGCGCCGACCTTCGATGCGGTCGAGGTGGCGACGGTTCATCAGGCCAAGGGGCGCGAGTGGCCCGTGGTCTGGCTTTTCAATACAGCGCTGCCCAGCCGGCGCGCGAGCCAGGTCGAGAGCGTGCTGTGGGATGAGCAGTGGAAGCTGGTGATCAGCGAGAGCGGCGCGGCGCGCAGCAGCAAGGCTGATCCGCTCTCAGACCTGCGCGACGATCTGCGCCGCCGCAAGCGCAACGAAGAGCGCTCGATCTGGTATGTCGCGCTGACACGAGCGCAGGAGCGGCTATACATTCTGCACAGCGGCTGCGTCCTTGAGGCCGGCAGTTTTGCCGATGCCAGGGAAAAATACGAGCAGCAGATCAGCGGCGCAGCGTCCGGCAAGAGCGCCGAGGCCGTGCATTTTTTCCATGAGCTGTGGGAGTACATTCAGCGCGAGCGCGGGA
Organism: Herpetosiphonaceae bacterium; assembly: GCA_036401895.1. Lineage (GTDB taxonomy): Bacteria > Chloroflexota > Chloroflexia > Chloroflexales > Kallotenuaceae > LB3-1. The sequence goes on from DASWTW010000076.1 coordinate 6,965, forward strand.
ATCTTGGGGACCGGATCGTGTGCCTTTTACCCTTTGTTGACTAATATTCGTAGGATGCTCAAGATACGACTCATGGTCGTTCTATCGCCTTTGACTTTTGTGGAAGGTGCTGTTACCATTGTCACAAGCAACGCTCCCACGTCGTAGCGTTGTTCGTTTATTCCCATGTTGGAATCGGAGCACAACCAGCCTATGTCTGCACGACGCCAGGGTGCGTTGGCGCTTACATTCGCGACTTTGCTAAGTACCTTGTTTGTACCAAAGTTCAGCCACGCGGCTTCACCTCAGACGATCTTCTTTTCTCCGGCCGCCTCATACCACCGACTCTTCAGGTGCCATCCAAAGCTGCGATTGTGTCGCCTCCGTCAGGATCGACTCAACCGTTTTTTTGTGTACCGGATCACCGATGCTGATCCTTGGACACTGCTCCTACCCGGCGCTTGCGCTGCTTCTACACATAGGCAACTCACATTTTTGGTAATCCAACGCTGGATTCGATCGCTCTGCACGGTGCTGTGCGGCACGCGACGTTTGCGGCTGCACACCGGCCTACTATCTATGACCATCGGCACTAGCCATGTTCTCCAGGTAGGCTAGACATAAAAGGGACAATTGACAATTGTTTATTTCCCGAACGATCGTTAGGATTTGCAGAACAATCTGTTCGGGGAACGTCACTCACCTTGTCGAGAGTGACATGACGAAGAAGAGCGCATACATGACGAGCATTGCCAGGACGCAGTGTTCAGATGCGTTTCGATCCCAAGCTGGAAAGGAGCTGCCCTATGTCAGCACGACGCCATGCCGCGTTGCATCCCCGCCCGCATTCCCCCCTTCTGCGGCGCTTCAGTTCGCGCACGATTCAGCTGCTGCTGGTCGTGGCAAGTTTTGTGAGCCTGAGCGGTTTCTCAACCGCACACTCCGCTTTTGCGGCGGGCGATACGGATGTGTATATTCCGGTCGTCTCGACGCCGCACCCCGCGCCGACGGGAAAAAGCGTCCGCCAGCCGATGTTCTGGAACAAGCAGAACGATACCTCGGTGCAAACGGCGGCGCAGCGGGCCAGCTTTGTTGCCCTGCCGCGCGTCGAGCGCAGCTACCGCGACACAATGCGCGCTAATGGCTTTACGGGTAAGGCCGTGCAATACTTCCTCTCGAACGAGGTTCATGGCCCCGGTCCGTATGCCAACTCCTCCGCCTCCTGCGATAGCAGTCTCACACCGCATGTGAATCAGGTGGCGTATCTCAAAGGCGACTTCTGCACCTATCTGCATCCTAACGAGAGCTGGTTCCTGCACAACGGCGCCGGCAAGCGCCTCTACTCCTGGAGCGGCGGTCGGGTGATGTATCACATGAACCCGGCCAGCTCCGGCTGGCGCAACTTCGCCCTCAGCCGCATGAAGCGCGACCTCTTCGGCGACGGCACCCAGGCCAAGCTCGGCTTCGACGGTGTGATCCTGGACAACCTCGGCCTCGGCACCTACAAGCTACGTAACCAGGTTGACAACCGCGATGGCAAAGTGCAGGAATTTGACTCCGACGCGGCGTATCGCGAGGCACAGCGGGGCTACCTGGCACAGCTGTCGGGCAGCCTGCGCCCCAGCTACCAGATCTGGGCCAACATCATCGACGACTACCGCGTCAGCCGCGATGACTACATGAGCTACGTGCAGTACCTCGACGGCTGGATGAACGAAGCCTGGGCTGTCGGCTGGAACTCCGCTCCCCTCAGCGATGCCGAGTATAACGTCAACCTCGAAGTCGCCGAGATTACGCTGGGCCAGGGCAAGGGCATGATTGGCAATGTGGTGGGCTCGCGCTACGACTACAACCGGCAGACGTTTGGGCTGGCGTCGTACCTGCTGATCACCAACAACAGCAAAGCCTACTTCCGCTACTCCGACCCGGCCCGGTACGGCGAGTGGTGGCAGTACGACAAC
>DASWTW010000077.1:0-5947 GCA_036401895.1 Herpetosiphonaceae bacterium
CGTCACGCCCGCCAGCGTCTGCCGCCAGAAGGCTTCGGCCTGGTGGGGGTCCTGCGTGTCCAGCCAGGCGATGTAGTCGCGGAAGGGACGCGGCGCGGCGTGCTGAACTTCCTGGCCCGTGACCAGCGCCGCGTAGGTGCGCAGCACCTCGTTGAGCACCAGCGGCCCCGACCAGCCGTCTAGCAACAGCCCATGCTGACTCCACAGAAAGTGATAGGCAGTGTCCGTCACCTGGAAGAGCGCCAGCCGTAGCAGCGGCGCCTGCGCCAGATCAAACCCCCTGCGGCGATCCGCCGCCACGACCGCCTCCAGCCGGGCCGCCTGCGTGGCCGCGTCGAGATCGCGCCAATCCTCCACGGTCCACGGCACCGCGACCTGCCGCCGCACGATCTGGAGCGGCGTGGGCAGCCCGTCCCACACAAACGCCGTGCGCAGGATCGGATGGCGATCCACCACCTGCTGCCAGGCGCGCTGAAACGCCGGTACCTCCACCTGTGGGATGGTGCAGGTGAACTGGTTGACATACATGCCCGAGTCGGTCTCGTAGAGCGTGTGGAAGAGCATGCCCTGCTGCATCGGCGAGAGCGGGTACAGGTCGTCGACGAGCCGATCGGCGCCCAGCAGCCGATCGAGGCGCGCTTGATCGAGGCGCGCCAGCGGGAAGTCCGACGGGGTGAAGCCGCCAGCGTCGGGCGTCTGGGCGTGGGCGATCAGCGTGCGCAGGGCGGCCAGGTAGCGCTCCGCCAGCGCGGCGATCGTCGTCTCGTCGTGCAGGGCCGCGCTGTAGGTCCAGTGGACGTGCAGCTCCCCATTCACAACCAGCCCGTTGACCTCCAATACATGGCTGCGGAAACCTTGAGGACTCTGAGCCGGGCCGAGCAGCCCATCGACCTGTGTATCCTGCTCAGCTTGTCCCAGGTAGTTGAAGCTGATCTGGGCCTGGGGCAGAGTGCGCAGCTGGATCGCCGCCTCATCCGTGCGCAGGTAGCGCAGCACGCCATAGCCGACGCCGCGATTCGGGATCTGGCGCAGCTGCTCTTTGATCGCCTTCAGCGCCGCGCCCGGCCCTTCCGCCTGGCGCAGATCTAGCAGCACCGGATACAGGGCAGTAAACCAGCCGACGGTGCGCGTCAGATCAACGTCAGCGAAGAGCTCCTCGCGGCCGTGCCCTTCCAGATCCACCAGCAGCGTCGCCGCGCCCGTCCACGATGCACACGCCTGCGCCAGCGCTGTCAGCAACACATCGTTGATCTGCGTCCGGTAGACCGGCGGAACCTCCTGCAACAGCGCCTGCGTCTCGGCCTTACTCAGCGTCACCACCACATCACGCGCCGACTCGACGGTGTTCACTCCACCTGGATAATCGACCGGCAGTGGCGCTCCCGCATGCTGCGCGAGTGTCAGCCAGTAGTCTAGCTCCTGGTGCAGCGTCTCGCTCTGCGCGTACGCGGCCAGCCGCTCGGCCCACTGCCCGAACGACGTTGTCTTGGGCGGCAGCGCCGCCTGCTCGCCGCGCTGAAGCTGGTCGTAGGCCGTCCAGAGATCCTCCAGGAGAATACCCCAGGACACCTTGTCCACAACCAGGTGATGGATAATGATCACCAGCCGATCCCGCTGACCTGCTCCCAGCGTGAAGAGAGCTACCCGCATCAGCGGGCCGGTCGCCAGGTTCAGGCTGCTTTGTAGCTCCGTGGCCGCCTTTTCCATCGTCGTGGCCTGCGCTGTGCCGGGCTGCGCCGTCAGATCCACCTGGACAACGTCCGGCACATCTTCTACAGGCGCGTGGTGCTGCTGCCAGCCGGACTCCGTGTGAATAAACCGCAGCCGCAGCGCATCGTGGTGGATCAACAGCTGCCGGATCGCCTGGCGCAAGAGCATCACGTCGAGCGGCTGGCGCACTTCCAGCAGCCGCGCCTGATTCCAATGGTGTGGCTCGGGATGCTCCCGACCAAAGAACCAGTGCTGAATCGGCGTGAGCGGCGCGGAGCCAGTGATCAGTCCTTGCTCGGCGGTGACGGCAGTGGTCGTGCCTGCGACGGCCGCCAGCTCGGCGATCGTCTGGTACTGGAAGATCTGCCGTGGCGTGAGCTGCACACCCACCTGCCTGGCCCGCGCCACGATCTGAATGCTCAGGATCGAGTCGCCGCCCAGCGCGAAGAAATTGTTGTGGATGCCGACCTGCGGCAGGCGCAGCACCTCGGCCCAAATCTGCGCCAGTCGCGTCTCAACCGGCGTTTCCGGCGCGGCGAAGTCGGCCGCCAGCTCCGGTCGCAGGAGCGTAGGTGCGGGTAGTGCCCGCCGATCGACTTTGCCGTTAGGCGAAAGCGGCAGCGCGTCCAGCGGCACAACCGCGCCGGGCACCATATAGTCGGGCAGGTGCTGCCTCACAAACGCCTGGAGATCGGCAACAAAGGCTTCAGTAATGCTGAGCGATGGATCGTGATCAGTGTCGGCGCTATCCGTGGGCGCTGAGCGGTCGGGGCTCGACACCACATAGGCGACCAGCCGCTGCTCGCGCACCACGACCACGACCTCCCGCACGCCAGGATGCTGCGACACGACTGCTTCGATCTCGCCCAGCTCGATACGGAAGCCGCGCAGCTTGACCTGGAAATCGATCCGCCCCAGGTAGTCGATCGCACCGTCAGGTAAGTAGCGCGCCAGATCGCCGGTCTTGTACAGCCGCGCATTTGGCGCCGCGCTGAACGGATCGGGGATGAACTTCTCCGCTGTGAGATCCGGCCGGTTGTGGTAGCCGCGCGCCAGCTGGACCCCGCCGATGTGCAACTCGCCGTGTACGCCCACCGGCACCGGCTGGAGCTGCGCGTCAAGCACGTACAGCTGCGTGTTGGCGATCGGATAGCCGATCGGCACCAACGCTCGCTCCCGCTTGCAGGGCCAGTAGCTCACATCCACCGCAGCCTCGGTCGGGCCGTACAGGTTATGCAGCTCGGCATCTAGTCGCGTGAAGAAGCGATCGCGAAGCGCGGCCGGCAGCGCCTCGCCACTACAGATCACCTGGCGCAGCGATCGGCATGTTTGCACATCCTCAGCGTCCAGGAAGACCTGAAGCATCGACGGTACGAAGTGCAGCGTCGTGATCGCGTGCCGCTGGATGACCTCCACCAGATAGGCGGGATCTTTATGACCGTCCGGCCGCGCAACAACCAACGTCGCGCCGGTGAGCAGTGACCAGAAGAACTCCCAGACCGAGACGTCGAAGCTGAAGGGCGTTTTTTGCAGCACGCGATCCGCGGCCGTGAGCTGATAGGCATCCTGCATCCACAGCAGCCGGTTGACGATCGCGCGGTGGGTGTTCAACGCACCTTTCGGCCGTCCGGTCGAGCCGGAGGTGTAGATCATGTACGCCAGATTGTCTGCCGCCACGCCTGTCACCGGCTCGTTCGTGGGCTCACGCGCAATATCCGGCCATGCTGTGTCGAGGCAGAGGAGCTGAGTACCGGGAGCGGCGACGCGCTCGGCGAAGACCGTAGTGGTCAGCAGCACCAGCACCTGAGCATCGCCAACCATGAACTGCAAGCGATCGGCGGGATAGCTCGGATCGAGGGGGACGTACGCGCCGCCGGCCTTGAGGATCGCCACCAGGGCAATCACGAGATCGAGCGAGCGATCCAGGCACACGCCGACGCGCATCTCGGGACCGACACCCCGAGCACGGAGCGCATGAGCCAGCTGATTGGCGCGCGCGTTCAGCTCCGCATAGCTCAGTCGTTGATCTTCAAAGACCACCGCCGTAGCATCGGGTGTGCGCGCCACCTGCGCGACGATCAGATCGTGCAGACACGGCTCAGTCGGGTAGCTCACCGTCGTCGCGTTCCAGGCCACCACGATCTGCTCGCGCTCGGATGCGGTCAGGAGCGGCAAATCGACGAGCCGCTGGTCTGGATCGGACACGATCGCGGTCAGGAGCGTCTCATAGTGACCAACCAGCCGCGCCATTGTTTCGACGCTAAAAAGATCGGTGCTGTATTCCAGCACACCGGCGAGACCGGCGTCGGTTTCCGCCAGCGTCAGATTCAGATCGAACTTGACCGACTCAAGATCGATCGGCAGCTGCTCCAATGTCAGGCCGGATAGCTCAGGCGGCGCGTGAGTCGCGCTTTGGACCGCGAACATGACCTGGAACAACGGGTGACGACTCAGATCGCGCTCGGGCTGAAGTGCATCCACCACCTGCTCAAACGATAAATCCTGGTGCGCGTAGGCGCTCAGCGTCATCTCACGCACCCGGCGCAGCGCCTCGCGGAAGGTTGGCTGGCCAGACAGATCGGTGCGCAGCGCAAGCATGTTGATGAAACAGCCGATCAGATCTTCCGTCTCGGCGCGCGTGCGATTAGCGATCGGCGTGCCGACCACGATGTCGTCCTGCCGGCTATACCGGTGAAGCAAGGTTTGGAAGGCCGTCAGCAGCGTCATAAAGAGCGTCACGCCCTCGCGACGGCTGAGTACCAGCAGGCCATCGTTGATTGCCTTCGGCAGCGTGAAGGTAAAGATGGTGCCGCGTAGCGTAGAGATCGGCGGTCGCGGATAATCCGTGGGCAGCTGAAGCGTCGTCAGGCCGGCCAGCTGCTGACACCAGTAGCCGAGCTGCGATTCCAGGACATCACCCTGAAGCCAATCGCGCTGCCAGACGGCATAGTCGGCGTACTGGATCGGCAGCGCGGGCAGCGCTGGGATGGCGTCGCGCACAGTCGCGGCATACAGCGCCGAGAGCTCGTGAAAGAACACGCCCCACGACCAGCCGTCGGCGATGATGTGGTGCATCGTCAGCAGCAGCACATGCTCCTCGTGGTGCAGACGCAGCAGTGTGGCGCGCAGCAGCGGCCCGGCCACGAGATCGAAGGGCCGCTGTGCTTCCTCGTGGATCAGCCGCCGCACCTCGGTATCCTGCTCGTGCTCCGGCAGCTCCTGAAGGTCGATCAGCGGCAGCGCGACGGCGTGCGCCGGGCCGACGATCTGGACTGGACGGCCCTCATCCGTGGTTGCAAAGGTCGTACGCAGCGCTTCATGCCGCGCCACAATCATGCTCAACCCTTCGACGAGCGCTGCAACATCGAGCGGTCCATCCAGGCGCAGGGCGGCAGGGATATTGTATGTCGAGCTGCCAGGCTGGAGCTGGTCGAGGAACCAGATCCGCTGCTGGGCAAACGAGAGCGGCAGCGCTCCGTTGCGGGGAGCGGGCCGAATCGGCGGCGCCAACGTTCCTTGTGCCGTCCGCTGTGCCTGCTCAATCCGTGCGGCCAGCCCGGCCACGCTCGGAGCCTCAAACAGCGTGCGCAGCGGGAGCTCGATCTGGAACGTCTCGCGCACACGGGCGATCACCTGGGTCGCCAGCAGCGAGTGCCCGCCCAGGTCGAAGAAGTTATCCGCAACGCTGACCTGGTCCAGGTGCAGCACCGCCGCCCAGATCTGAGCCAGTGCCGCCTCGCTCGCCGTGCGCGGCGCGACATACGCGTCGGCCAGCCCGTCGTATGCTCCCTCCGGCGCCGGCAGGGCGCTGCGATCGACCTTGCCGTGCGGGGTGAGCGGCAGAGCGTCGAGCAGCACCACCGCGCTGGGCACGAGATACTCCGGCAGCACCGCTTGCAGCGCGCTCCGCAGCCCGCCGCCGCTCACCGTCGCCGCCGGCGCCGCGACCACATACGCCACCAGCCGCGCATCGCCCGGTCCGTCCTCGCGCACCACCACCACGCTCGCCGCCACACCCGGCTGCTGCCCCAGCGCCGCCTCGACCTCGCCCAGCTCGATCCGGTAGCCGCGCACTTTCACCTGCGTGTCCGCCCGCCCCAGGAACTCCAGCACCCCATCGCTGCGGTAGCGCGCCCGGTCGCCCGTGCGGTACCAGCGCTGCCCCTCCTGCTCGAGGAACGTCTCCGCCGTCAGCTCCGGCCGCTGGAGATAGCCACGCGTCACGGCCGGTCCGCCC
>DASWTW010000078.1:0-9773 GCA_036401895.1 Herpetosiphonaceae bacterium
CCAAACGCTACGGCCACACTGTAGCCCTGGATCAGCTCAATCTCCACGTCGCGCCGGGCACGATCTACGGCTTTGTGGGCCCCAACGGCGCGGGCAAGACCACAACGCTGCGTATGCTGGCGGGATTGCTTGAGCCATCGAGCGGTGAGATCCGCCTGCTGGGTGAGCGACTCGATCGTGAAGGCCGCGCATCGCAGCAGCTGGTCGGCTACATGCCCGATTTCTTCGGCGTGTATGACGATCTACGGGTCTGGGAATATCTGGACTTCTTCGCCCGCTGCTACAATCTGCCCGCCGCCAAGCGGCGCTCAACCGTCGAGGGCCTACTCGATCTGGTGGATCTCACACCTAAGCGCGATGCCTTCGTGCAGAGCCTTTCACGTGGCATGCAGCAGCGGCTCTGCCTGGCACACGCGCTGGTCCACGATCCGCCGATCTTGCTGCTGGACGAGCCGGCCTCGGGTCTTGATCCACGAGCGCGCGTCGAGCTGCGTGAGCTGCTGCGCACACTGCGCGATATGGGCAAGACGATCGTGCTTTCGTCGCATATTTTGAGCGAGCTGGCCGAAGTATGCACCGCGCTGGGCATTATGCAGAGCGGCCGTCTGATCGCCAGCGGTGCTCTTGACGATGTGATGCGCCAGCTCGGCGATACGCGACGGCTCAAGCTGGCGCTGGTGCGTGGTCTGGAGCAGGCCCAGGCGGTTCTGTACACCACGCCGGGCGTTGGCGCGGTTGAGGTTGTGGATGAGGGAGCGTCGGATGCGGCCAGCGGAGTTGTTACGCTGCTCGTGGAGTGGGACGGCAGCCCTGAGGCTACAGCCGATCTGATCGAGCGGCTGGTCAAGGCCGGCGCTGGTCTGGCGGCGTTTGGCAGCACCACCAACGATCTCGAAGAGCTGTTTTTGCAGATCGCGACGGCCTGATTCGCTTGAATCTATGCCAGCGGAGTAGATGTATGCAGATGCTGCAACCAAATCCTATTATCGTCAAGGAGCTGCGCTCACGGATGCGCGGCGGCCGTCCATATCTGATCTTGAGCGGCTATTTGCTTGGCCTGTGTGTGATCTGCTACGGCGTGATCCGCATCTTCGAGGCCCAGGCACGGGCCGGAACCCCAATCATCAGCGCGCATGTCGGTCAGGGCTTGTTCGCCGCGCTGGCGCTCGCCGAGACGCTGCTGATCACCTTTCTCACGCCGGCGCTCACGGCGGGCGCGGTCAGCAGTGAGCGCGAGCAATTGACCTATGATCTGCTGCTGGCCACGCCGCTGCGGCCCGGCCGTATTCTCTCAGGTAAGCTGGTCGCGGCGCTCTCGTATGTGCTGCTGCTGATCTTTGCTGCGGTGCCGCTGGGCAGCGTGATCCTGCTGTTTGGCGGCGTCGCGCCCAGAGATCTGCTGAAAGTGCTGCTGCTGCTGCTGGCGATCGCGCTGGCCGCCGGGATGCTGGGCCTGCTCTGCTCGACCATCGCCAGGCGCACACTGCGGGCCACGATTATGACCTATCTAATCATCATGATGCTGATCGTGGGCGCATATCTGCTCGTGGCTGTGCGCACTGCCTCGACGACGTTTGGGCCGCCGAGCAGCTCGCGGCTGATGGCGATCAGCCCCTTCGGCGCGATGACGTCGATCGTGTTGCAGAGCGCGCAAGCCGGCGGCAGCGGTATGATCATTGACAAACCGATGATGGAGCGCTCGTCGCTGGGCGGCGGCATGGGCGGCAACGTGCTGCTGAATATGCAGCCCTTCAGCAGCCTGACCTATGGGCTGGTCGACAACAATCCGGGCGGCGCGATCGTCCAACCGATGTATCGCTACGCCTATGTCGGCTACACGCTGTTTAGTATCGCCTGCTACTGGCTGGCCAGCCATTGGGTCCGTCCGCGACGACGCTGGCGCCTGAGCCTTCACGATCTGGTGATGGCCGGCGTGCTTGTGTCGGTCGCCGCTGCCGGAAGCTACTGGCTACAGGTCTGGCCCTGGCGGTAGCATTTTTCACATCGCGATGAGACCGGCGACGAGCGATGATCGATGCGCTCGTCGCCTTCTTTTTTGGGAAGTTCTTCAGCCGTGCTAGAATGGCGCGAAATAGCTTGATACAAGGAACATAGCATATGTCAACCCGTCGTCCCGGCGATGACTCGTACACCGGCGAGACCATACCGATGCGCACGCCGCCCAATCCGCCGCGCAGGCCCGGCGGCCAAGATCCGCGCTACCAGCGGCAGCCTGGCGGCCAGAGTCCACGCCCCCAGCGGCCTCAGGTGCGCCCGCCGAGCCAGCCGCCGCGCAGACGCGATGTTTCGGTCGGACGCTGGCTGAGACGGATCTTCTTTCTCCTGATCGCCGGTCTGCTCCTCGCCTGTGTCGGCACGTTTATGTTCCAGCAGCGTGTCGCCAGCAAGGTGGCCATGACCGATCTGCGGCAGAACCGGCCGCCGTCGAACGCGCTTGTCACACCGATCAACGTGCTGCTGCTGGGCGTCGATCTGCGTCAGGATCATCCCGACGAAGGCGTACGCTCCGACACGCTGATTCTGCTGCATCTCGATCCGAGCGGCGGCTGGGGCAGCATGCTTTCGATCCCGCGCGACAGCATCGCGACGATCGAGGGTTTTGGCGAGAATAAGATCAATACGGCGTTTGCGCGCGGCTACGAGAACGCCGAAGAGCTGTATGGGCCTGGAGCCGATCCGATCGCGGCCGGCGCGGCGCTTTCGGCGAATACTGTCGAGCAATTTCTGGGCTTGCGCGACCTCAACACGCGGATCAATTATGTCGCCACGATCAACTTCAACGGCTTTGCCAAGATGATCGACGCGATCGGCGGGATAGAGGTAGACGTGCCGCGCGAGATCACCGATACCGAGTATCCGACCGAAGACTTCGGCTACATGACGGTCCACTTCGACGCTGGACTTCAACATATGAACGGCGAGCAGGCCCTGCAATACGTGCGTACTCGACACGCCGACAGCGACTTTGGCCGGGCTGAGCGTCAGCAGCAGGTCATTCGCGCGATTGTTCAGGCGCTGCGCGGCCAGCCGCTGCTCCTACGACCGATCGCCGGCATGCGCTTGATCGATGCAGCAGGAGACGCGACTAATACCACGCTGCCCGTCGGCCGTCCCGACGCGCTGCTGATGGCGCTCATGCTGGCGCGCGTCGAGCCCGAGTCGATCACGCAGTATCGGATTGAGCCGGAGCAAGTGGCGGTTCAAGAGTTCGGCTCGGATCTGGTCTGGGACCCCTCCGGCGTGCAGGGGCTGGTGCGCGAGGCGCTCACTCCGCCGGGTGAAGCACAGGAGCAGGCAACGATCCAGGTGCAGAACGGCGCGGGCGTTGGCGGGATCGCCGCGAGCCTGAGCCAGGAGCTGGCCGGCCAGGGCTTTATCACAGCCACTCCCGACAACGCCGAGTCACAGGCGACCAGCCAGATCATCGACTATGGCGATCATCCCGCGACACGTAAGCGCCTGAGCGAGACGCTCGGCGGTATGCCTGTGATCGAAGGCTCGACTGCGGATGCGCCTCAAGGCGTAGATATTGTGGTCGTGCTGGGCGAAGATTATCAGTCCTACTGGAGCGGTCGCTAAAAGCATATTGGCATGATTTGTGCAGCGCTCGCGGAGGCGTTTCTCGCAGTATCGATGGGCTTGTTATGTCATAGGGCGGGGTTACTAGGCCCAACCTACCACGCAGGCCCGATTGTTCGAGATTGTGAAGTATGATACAATCCCGTAGGTCAATTTCATCTGACTGGTAAGCAGAAAATCGACAAAGGAGTTGTGTATGAAGGTTCGCGGCTGGCTAGCGCTCTCAGCGTTAGCGATCGCGATCGCACTGGCTGGTTGCAGCCGAGCCGATCCATCGATCATTGCGTCAGCGCCGGAAGCACCGGGCGGCGGAGATACGAATACAGCAGCCGGTCCGACAGCATTGCAAGCATCCGCCGATCCGGGCGGCCAGCTGAAATTTGCGGAAGAAACGCTGAACGCAGCGCCTGGCCAGGCGCTCACCGTAGCGTTCAACAATGCCTCGGCGCTCCCGCATAGCTGGGTGCTGGTCGAGCCTGGGCAGGAAGCAGCTGTCGATCAGGCAGCCAGCACCAAGGGCGGCGACCCGACCGGCGCGGCTGGTGTGATCGCGGGCAGCCCGGTCGTCAATGCCGGCGCCAACGCGACGATCAACGTACCTGCCCTGGAGCCTGGCAGCTATCCATACATCTGCACCGTTCCGGGGCACTACGCCGCCGGCATGAAAGGCACGCTCGTCGTGGGCGCTCCGAGCGCAGGCGGCGAGGGCCAGCCGGGCGGTGGTACGGAACCTGCCGAAGGTGGTGGCTCGTTGGCGGTTGCAGCTGATCCCGCACAGCTCAAGTTCCAGCAGACCGAGCTGACCGGCAAGGCAGATCAGCCGCTGAGTGTCGCGTTTGAAAATCCGTCTGCCGCGCTCCCGCACAACTGGGTGCTCGTCCCACAGGGCCAGGAAGACGCAGTCGTCGCAGCAGCGATCTCGACGAACGGCGATCCGACCGGCGTGCAGGGCGTGCTCGCAGGGGGTAAGCCGATCACCGGCAGCCAGGAAACGATCAATGTGCCGCCGCAGCCAGCAGGCACATATTCTTACATCTGTACGGTGCCGGGGCACTACGCCGCCGGCATGAAGGGTACATTAACACTTGCGCCGTAATCGAACACGGCACTATCAACCATTATTGGGTCAGGGAGTAGATCAACATGAACGCACGTATATTTCTTGGTGGATTAAGCCTGGCAGCAGCACTTACGCTGACTGCATGTGGCGGCAGCAGCGGCGGTGAAACCGGCGGCACTGGTGGTACCGCTGGCGGCGGCGCGACAACGCTTTCGGTTGCCGCCGACGCGGCGCAGCTCAAGTATGCGCAGACGACGCTGGAAGCGACCGCCGGACAGCCGATCACCGTCAACTTCAACAACCCGTCTACCGCGCTGCCGCACAACTGGGTGCTCGTGCCACAGGGCCAGGAAGACGCAGTCGTTACGGCAGCACTTCCGGCAAACGGCGACGCGACCGGCCTTGCTGGCGTGCTCGCGGCGGGCAAGCCGATCACCGGCAGCCAGGAGACGATCAATGTCCCGGCGCAGCCAGCCGGAACCTACTCGTTCATCTGCACGGTTCCCGGTCACTACCAGTCCGGTATGAAGGGCGTTTTGACCGTCAAGTAGCCCTTAGCACAATCATTGTTGGACTGGCCCAGCCTCATTCGTGAGCGCTGGGCCTTTCGATCTCAGGCAGCGGAGAAGGAGAAAGAAGCATGTATTTCCGAACAACACTTGCCGCGATCGGGCTGGTCGCGGCGCTGCTGGCTGGCTGTGGCGGCGGTAACAACAGCGGCACCGGCACAACCATCGAAGGCAGCACGGCGGCGACCACCGGCGACGACAACAGCACCAGCGGCGACGATCGTATCAACGGCGACGCCCGGCAATCCGAGACGACCACAGCAGGCGCTGAGGCGACCGGCCAGAGCGACGGGCTGGTCATCTCGATCGGCAACGATCCAGGAGCACCCAGATATAATCAGGGTGTGATGTCTGTGCCGGCTAACACGGCGGCCACGATCAGCTACAATAATCCGTCGCAGGATCAGCATAACTGGGTGCTTGTCGAGCCCGGCCAGGAGCAAGCCGTAGCCGATGCGACCGAGGCGAATGGCGGCAATCCAGAAGGCGTCGACGGCGTGATCGCCTGGAGCGAGACGATCGCGGGCGGCGAGACGACCATCGATATACCGCCGCTCCAGGCGGGCGGCTATCCCTACATCTGCACGATTCCCGGTCACTTCGAGGCCGGACACAAAGGTGCGCTCAACGTTACCTGACCTTTGATGGAATCGGCAAGCGACAGCGCCTCCGGTTGGAGGCGCTGTTTGCGATCGTGGAAAGCCGCGTGCTACCCGTCCATCAGCCGCCGGTGCTCCACCAGAATACAGCGATCCATCACCACATCGATTCCCGCCGCTCGTGCTCGCTGCGCAGCCTGCTCGTTACGCACGCCCAGCTGCATCCAGATCGTTTTCACGCCCTTCTGGATCGCCTCGTCGACGTGCGGCCCGACCAGCTCGGAGCGCCGAAACACATCGACCAGATCGATCTCGAACGGCACCGAGAGCAGATCGGGATAGGCCCGCTCGCCAAACAGCTCCGTCAGCTCGGGGTTGATCGGCACGATGGTGTAGCCTTGCGCTTGCATGTAGCGCGTCACGCCGTAGCTGGGCCGTGCCGGATTATCACTCAGGCCGACGACGGCGATCACACGCGTTTGTTGTAAAATCTGGCGTAGCTGATCATCACTGCCGACTCCTCGCTGCTGCATCACAGGACCTCCTTCACATCGCTTTGCAAACATCCTGCCTGTAGGATACAAGCATACGCAACTCGCGCCGCAGCGCTATCACCATTGTTTCAGCCAGATCTCACGCAGCAAGGTGTTCAATAACAACAGCATGATCGTATCATCAAAGCCGGGAGCGAGCCCTCGGCCTCATGCATTTGCCTAAGGAGGAAAGCCGCATGCCGCTTACCCTACATCGTCCCAATCGTGTGCTGCTCGGTGCGCTGGCCCTTGGCATCTGCGCCGATTATTTCTTCAATGGCCGCTTGCCGGGCGCTTCGGCTCCATTGTTTATCGCGCTGAGTCTGGTGCTGCTGTTCAGCGTGAGCGCCGGCGAGGGACGCAGACCTAATCGCGCTAATCTGTGGCTGGCCGGGCTGGCGCTCTGCTTTGGGCTGGGTTTGATGATCCGCGCGACACCGCTGCTGGTCTTCCTGGATTTCGGGGCGGTCTGTGGCGCTCTGCTCGTGCTCGTCGCGTATTACCGCCGGGATGCGGTGCTGCGGGCGCTGCCGGTACAGATTATCGCTAACTCCTTCAAAGCCCTGTTCGTGGGCGTTATCGAGCCGCTGCCGCTAGTAGTCCAGAGCGCGCGCAGCCTCCCGGCCAAGCCCTCGCGGCGATTGATGCCGGTCGCGCGTGGTTTGTTGCTGGCGCTGCCGGTGGTGGGCTGCTTTGGCGGCCTGCTGATGTCGGCGGATAGTGTCTTTGCCAGCTATGTCTGGGAGATCACCGAGCTGCCGTTCTCCTGGACGCTCGACGTGATGCGCTGGATCGGACATGCCTTCTTCGCGCTTGGCGTGGCCTATGTTTGCGCCGGTGGCGCTCTGGCAGCGCTCGCGACCGGTCCCACGGCGCCGGTCCCACATCTTACGGCCGGCGATCAGCAGGCGCTGGCGATGCCCGCAGAAGGCGATACTCAGCGGCTGGCACTCCCGCGATCCCGGCTGCTGGGCTTCACCGAGGCGCTGATGGTGCTGCTGGCAGTCGATGTGCTCTTCGGCAGCTTTATGCTGATCCAGGTAACCTATTTCTTCGGCGGCATCAACACGCTCGATCGCACCGGCATGACCTACGCCGACTACGCACGGCGCGGCTTTTTCGAGCTTCTGATCGTCACCTGCCTGGCGCTGGCGCTGGTGGGCGCGCTGGCCTATGTGACACGCCGGATCGAGCGCTGGAAACAGCAGGCGTTCAACGCCAGCAGCACGATCTTGATCGCGTTGATGCTGGGTATGCTAGCCTCGGCATTTCAGCGGATGATGCTCTACGAAGAAGCCTACGGCTTTACGCGGCTGCGGCTGTACACCCACAGCTTTATGATCTGGCTGGCGATCGTGCTGCCGATCTTTTTGATCGCGCTCTACCTGAATCGTGCTCGCGTCTTTCTGCTCGGCACCGTCGCGACGGCAATCGTCTACCTGGCGCTGCTGAACATCGTCAACACAGACGCGCTGATCGTCAAGGAAAATATCGCCCGCTACCAGCAGAGCGGCCGGCTCGACAGCTTCTACCTGAGCCAGCTTTCGTTCGACGCCACGCCGGCGCTGGTAACATCGCTGGATGTCGTCAGAGGCGAGAAGCAGCGCTACCTCAACGACCATTTGATCCGCCAGTACCACGCGCTTGAGCAGATGAGCCAGACGCAGGGCTGGCCGAGCTGGCATGTTGGCCGCGCCCAGGCACTGAGCCACCTGCGCCAGCGTTACGGCGCGACACCGCCGCCCGCGCCGGATACGATTTATCCCGTTAAGAATGACGGCTCAACCAGTGTGCTGAGCCGAGAAGAATTGACCCGCGAGGAGGCGTTCAACCAGATCGAAGTGATCGGCGATGCGCTTGGCACAGGCCAGATTCCGGTGCGCGATCCGCAGGGCGTGGTCGTAGATGGTCTGGCGGTCGGCGAGTGGTATGCGATCGAAACTACCAGCGGCCCGTGGATCGCAGACGACACCGGCTCGATAGCTGAGCAATACACAGCCGACGTATCGAACGACAATGGTCAGAGCTGGTCGCGGCTCTCCACGCTGCCATACGATAGCGTGAGTTTTAGTGATACCTGGGGCACAAGCGTTGAGTATGTGGACGGCGACTATGTGCGCGGCTGCTGGCAGGCAACTACGCCCAGCATTCACATCCGCGTCGCCGACTCGATGTTTGCAGACAACAGCGGTACGCTTTCCTGGCGGCTGTACAAAGCGTATCCCTGCGAGTTCGGTCGGCCGTAGACCTGACGAGGAAGATCTTCCATCAGCAAGCGAGGGCCGGAGCGTGATTGCTCCGACCCTCGCTTTATGCTCCCCAGCAACATCGTGTTACGCTGACGGCGTGGTTGTGCTCTCCTGCCGTGGCAGCGACTCAAGCAGCAGCTCGGAAACATCCTTGCGCCCGAGCGTGTCGCCCACGCCGGTATTCTTGGCGGCGTCCTCAAACATCACCATACAGAACGGGCAGCCCATCGCCACGGTCGTCGGCTCGGCCTTCTGGATCTGCTCAAGGCGAATCACGTTGATGCCCTTCTTGCCCCAGCCTTCCATCCAGACGTTACCGCCGCCACCACCGCAGCACATCGCTTTTTCGCGGTTGCGGTCCGGCGCTTCGACCAGCTCCACGCCAGGGATCGACGCCAGCAGATCGCGCGGATCGTCGTAGATGTCGTTGTAGCGGCCGACATAGCAGGGATCGTGGTAGGCCACGCGCTCGTCAACGCGCTCCGTGGGCTTGAGCCGGCCGTCTTTGACCAGCCGCGCCAGGAACTGGGTATGATGGATCACATCATAATCCTTGCCCGCGCCGCCGCCGAACTGCGGATACTCGTTCTTGATCGTGTTGAAGCAGTGCGCGCACGTCGTGACGACCTGCTTGAACTTGTACTGCTGCATCGTCTCGACGTTGGTCTGCGCCTGCGTCTGGTAGAGAAACTCCTCGCCCATGCGGCGGGCGGGATCGCCGGTGCAGGTTTCTTCCTCGCCCAGGATCGCGAAGTTGACGCCGGCGCGCTGCATCAGCTGGACCATCGCCCGCGCGGTTTTGCGGGAGCGCGCGTCGTAGCTTGGCGCGCAGCCGACCCAGTACAGCACATCGACCTCTTCGACCTCGGCCAGCGTCGGCACGTCCAGACCCTCGGCCCAGGCGGTGCGCTCACGCTGCGGCAGCTTCCACGGATTGCCGTTGCGCTCGATGCCGGTCAGCACGTTGGACACGCCCTCGGGAACTTCGCCCTCGACCAGCGCCAGCTTGCGCCGAATGTTCACGATGTCATCGACGTGCTCGATCATCGCCGGGCACTCGGTCATACAGGCGCGGCAGGTCGTGCAGCTCCACAGCTCATTCTCGGAGATGATGTTCCCGTACAGCGGCAGCGTCTCGGCATCGCCCTTGACGAACTTGATCC
>DASWTW010000079.1:0-11248 GCA_036401895.1 Herpetosiphonaceae bacterium
TTGGGCGCAAGCTCCCACAGCGCCTGCCGGCACATGCCGCAGGGCGGGACCGGCCGATCCGAGTCGGCGATCACCGCCATCGCCACAAACTCGCGCTCGCCGGCCGCGACCGCCGAGAAGAGCGCGGTTCGCTCGGCGCACATGCAGACCGGATAGGCCGCGTTCTCGACGTTACAGCCGGGATAGACTTTGCCGGAGCCGCAGAGCAGCGCCGCGCCAACGGGATATTTTGAGTACGGCACGTATGCGCGCCCACGCGCCATGCGCGCCATCCCGAGCAGCCCGTGCAAGTCAATGTCCAGCATCGCCCACCTCTTGAATAACAGCTTCTTCCGGCTCTTGCGTATGCAGCTCAAGGCGCAGCTTTTCGGGCCGCAGGCCCTGCACCGACTGCACAATGATCGTGACGTTGCCGACCTCGACGCTGTCGCCGACCGCCGGGATCGTGCCCAGCTTCTCGTAGACCAGCCCGCCGACGCTGTCGCCTTCGTCGGTCGCCAGGTGCAGCCCGGTTTCGGCGTTCAGATCGTCAAGCGAGACGCGGGCGTCCACAATCCAGGTGTCGGGCGCGAGATGCTGCACTAGCGGCTCCTCGACATCATACTCGTCCTGGATCTCGCCGACGATCTCCTCAAGCAGGTCTTCGATCGTCACCAGGCCGGCCGTGCCGCCGTACTCGTCCACCACGATCGCCAGATGCACCTTGCGGCTCTTGAGATTGCGTAGCAGATCATCGACTTTCATCGTCTCAGGCACGAAATACACCGGTCGCAGCAGCTCGCGGATCGGCGTCTCCAGCTTGCCGTCACGCAGCAGCGACATCATCTCGCGCACATACAGAATGCCGACGATCCGGTCGATCGTCTCGTCATAGACCGGAATCCGCGAGTGGCCTTGCTCCAGCGCGAAGTCGAGCGCCTGGCTGATCGTGTTGTCGGCCTCCAGCCCCGAGATGTCGATGCGCGGCACCATGACCTCACGCACGAGCGTATCGCCGAAGATCAGGATGCCCTCGATCATCTCGCGCTCTTCTTTTTCGATCAGCCCTTCTTCCTCGCCGACGTTGACCAGCATCTTCAGCTCTTCCTCTGTCACCAGCGTCGAGCCGGGCTTAACGCCGAGCATCCTCGCAAACGGTGAGGCGACCAGACCCACGAGTCCGGTGATCGGGCTGACGATGATCGAAAGAATGCGGAGAGGACGAGCCAGAACCAGCGCGGTGCGGTCGGGGTTGGCGGTCGCGATCAGCTTGGGCAGCGCCTCGCCGAGCACCAGGAGCAGCAGCAGCGCCGCAAAAACGATCACCAGCCGCTGCCAGAGGGTTGGTGTGTTGAACAGCAGCGCGAGGATCAGCGCGGTCGCGCCACATTTCGCGAACGTATCCAGAGTGAGTGTTGTTGCCTTCAGGCGAGCCGGATCATCGAGCAGATGCGCGACGACCTGCGCCCGTGGCCGGCCTTCCGAAACCAGCGCGTTCAGCCGGTGACGGGATATTGCGGAGAGAGCTGCATCGGCGGCGGAGGCGATCGCCGTAAGCGCAAAGCACAGCACCAGGCCGAGCAGCTCGATAGTAGGTCCAGGGTCCAAGCCAGACTCCTTGTTTCTAGTTTCTAATCGTGTATTTCAGGCCCTCACCGCTTGCCGTGCCCAGCGGGCACCCGGCAAACAAAGGAGCCAGGGAACAAACGAACAAGTGACCAGGATTCTTTTTGTTTCTTTGTTCATTTGTTCGTTTGTTCTTTGTCAGGCCCTCACCCCCTCGGTCCCCCTTCCCCGCCCTCGCGGGTCCCTTTCCCGCTCGTGTGCGGCAGGCGAGGGGGAAGAGTGAGAGCTTCTTTGTCTCTTGTTCTTTGTTCATTTGTTCATTTGTTCGTCTTTTGGTTCTAGTTTCTTTCGCCCCCTACATAAACAGCGTGCTCAGTGACAGATCTTTATGAATACGCATAATCGCCTCGGCGAAGAGCGCGGCCACGCTGATCGTCTTGATGCGCGCGGTAGCGGCCTCAGGCGGCAGCACGATCGTGTTGGTGACGATGATCTCTTCCAGGTGCGAGTCCGCCATCTGGTTGAAGGCCGCGCCCGCAAAGATGCCGTGCGTCGCGCAGGCAAAGATGCGTGTTGCGCCGCGCTCATGCAGCGTCTTGGCCGCCTCGACCAGCGTACCGCCGGTGGAGATCATATCGTCGACGATGATCGCTGTCTTGCCGTCGACATCGCCGACCATCTCGATCACCTCAGACACATCCGGCTCCGGTCGCTGCTTGGCGATGATCGCCAGGCTGGCCCCGATGCGCTCACGAAACTTGTTGGCCCGGCCCACGCCGCCCGCGTCGGGCGAGACCGCGACCAGGTTACGCATTTCTTTCTGGCGGAAGTAGTCTACCAGCAGCGGCCCGGCCTGGAGATGATCGACCGGAATATCGAAGAAGCCCTCGATCGCCGGCGCGTGCAGGTCCATCGTCAGCAGCCGGTGCGCCCCCGCCGTCGCGATCAGATTGGCGATCAGCTTAGCCGTGATCGGCTCGCGTCCGGTGGTCTTTTTCTCCTGCTTGGCGTAGCCGTAGTAGGGCACAACCGCCGTGATGCGCTTGGCCGACGAGCGTCGCAGCGCGTCGACCATGATCAGCAGCTCCATCAGGTGATGATCGACCGGCGCCGAGAGCGACTGGATCACGAACACATCCGAGCCGCGCACATTTTCCTCGACCTTGATCCGGGTCTCACCGTTCTTGAACTGGCCCACCAGCGCCCGGCCCAGGTTGAGATGCAGATGCGCTGTGATCTCACGCGCCAGCGCGAGATTCGAGTTGCCGGCAAAAACTTGTAATCGTCCGTCCATTAGCTCCTCAATAACCAATGATGCAGCGGTCTGTCACTGGGTTGCGATGCCTGAGTCGATCATCATTGATAATTGGTCATTCTTCGCCGAGCGTGCGCGCCGGAACGCCGACGACTACCGCGCCATCCGGCACATCTTTGGTGACCACCGCGCCCGCGCCGGTTTTCGCGCCCGCGCCGACTTTCACAGGCGCTACCAGCATTGTATCAGAGCCGATCAAAGCACCAGCTCCGATCTCGGTACGATGCTTGCGCTGCCCCGGATCGGCGCGTTTATCGCCGAAGTTTGCAGTTATCGTGCCTGCGCCGATGTTCGCGCCCGGCCCGACGGTCGCGTCGCCCATGTACGAGAAGTGGCCCATCTTAACGCCCTCGTGCAGCGTCGAGCGGTTGACCTCGCCGAAGTTGCCGATATGAACGCCCGGCCCGATATGCGATCCCGGCCGCACATGCGACAGAGGCCCGATGTCCGAGCCGTCTTCCATGACCGCGCCTTCCATGAATGAGGCTTTAACCCGGCAGCCGGCGCCGATCTGCGAGTCTTCGATCACGCTGTTGGGCCCGATCACGCAGTTCGGCCCGATCACCGTCGCGCCCTTGAGCATCGTGCCCGGCAGCAGGATCGTATCCTGGCCGACCTGCACGCCCGCGTCCACGTATGTATGCGCGGGATCGACGATCGTGACGCCGCCGAGCATCAGCTCACGCAAAATCCGCGCGCGCAGGATCGCCTCGGCCTCGGCCAGCTCGATCCGATCGTTGACTCCCAGCGCCTCAGTCGGGTCGTGCAGCTCCACCGCGCCGATCGCGCCGGGACCGTGCTCCGCGATCGCCATTGCCACAAGATCCGTCAGATAGTACTCGTTCTTGACCGGGCTCGGCGTCAGCCTGGGCAGATGCTCCCACAGCCAGGCGGCATCGTAGGCCACCACGCCCTGATTGACCTCGCCGATCTTGCGCTGCTCGGGCGTGGCGTCGCGCTCCTCGACAATCGCCTCGACCTGATGATGATCGTCGCGGATGATGCGCCCGTAGCCGGTGGGAACCTCGGGCCGGAATGTGCTGATCACGCCCACAACGCCGGGCTGATCCAGCGCATCCAGCAGCAGCCGCACCGATTCGGGCCGCAGCAGTGGGTCGGCGCCGTACAACACCAGCACCTGATCGACATGGCCCTCAAGCAGCGGCTGCGCCTGCATCAGCGCATGGCCGGTCCCACGCCGCTCGGCCTGAACCGCGTAGCCGTAGCGCTCGCCCCAGCGCTCCTTTAGCTGCTCGATGGTGTCGGGAGCGAGCACCAGCGCCGTCTGGACCGCGCCCAGCGTGTGGCTCAGCTCCAGCACATGTTCCACGAGCGGCTTACCGACGATCTGATGCAAAATCTTAGGCTGCGCCGAGCGCATACGCGTGCCTTCGCCGGCCGCCAGAATCACAACGCCTAGTTTATTGGTTGATGTCATACACAAGAAAAAGCAGCGAAACGGCGAACCATTTCACTGCAACAGTTTGTCCCCTCTGGCCTGCTGGCTGGTAAGGGGCTACGCGAAATAATCGGTTGTGCGTGCAACTTCATCGGTGCGAGTATCGCGAGAGGGTTGCTTCGCAAGCAGTTATTCTTGGCTGGCGGACTAGGATTCGAACCTAGATTAACGGATTCAAAGTCCGCTGTCCTACCCTTGGACGATCCGCCATTACAGGCTACACATCTACGGCAGATTGTAAAGTGTTTTGGCACAATGACGCTCACCGCAGCGTGAAGATTATACCAGATCCGCTCATGCCGATCAAATGCAGCGCCCGCTCTCAGGCGCTGGGGCGCCGTCTTATCGAATAGCAGTCTAAAGCAACAGCCAGGTAGCACTGCCTGGCTGTGTGGAGCGATCGTCGATTGTGCCGCGCGCTAGTCGTTGGTCGCGGTGGCCTTGGGTGAGCGCGACACCAGCAGACGCAGCAGCGCGCGAAACGGCCAGCTTACCCAGCGCAGCGGATAGCTCAGCAGCGCAAAGACGCGCAGGATCGGCGGCCAGATCACGTTGAGCGGCTGGAGCCAGCTCACCTTGGAGAACGCCACCGTCAGCGCCAGAATCAGCAGTGTAATGCCGAACTGCTGCACCTCGGCGTTGATTGGAATGCCGCCCAGCGTAAACGGCTGAAAATGAATATGAAACAGATCGTCGAGCAGTAGCTCAATACTGATCGCCAGGATCAGCAGGTAGGCGGCGATCTCAAGGTTCGGCTCCCACCTGATCATACGGCTAAACAGGCTGGCCGCGAAGCGCATCAGTACGATGCCGATCGCCACGCCCAGCAGCACCACCCAGTAATCCTCGGAGAGCGCCACCGCTGCCACTACGTTGTCGAGGCTAAACGCCAGATCGGCCAGCTCAACCGTTAGCACGATCGACCAGAAGCTGACCTCGGCGGCTTCCTTGACCTGGACCTCGTGCGCGGCGCCCTCGGCCTTGCCGAGATTGCTCAAGTATTCGAGCGCCAGGTACAGCAGATACAGCGCGCCGACCAGCCGCAGCCACGGATTCTGAATCACGATCGTCGCCAGCGCCAGCATCAGGCCACGCCCGACATACGCGCCCAGCAGCCCGACCTTGAGCGCTGCATCGCGCTGCATGCCCAGCGGCTTGTCGAGTATATGCCCGATCTTACGCAGCGCGCGTGGCCACGGCACCGGCCTGTCGTTGGGCAGCGGCGCGACCATGGCGCCGAGCACCGCCGCGTTGTCGAGTGAAAGAACGCCTTCCAGAAAGATCAGCTGGATTATGATAAAAAAGATGCCTGAGCCCATCGGTTAAGTTCACCTTTAGCTAAAGATTGACTGCAAAAAGGTATCCCATATGATACACGCTCCGACGACAATCTGCGTGGCGCGATTGTCCGCTCCGGCCAGCTCAACCGGGCCGGTCGCTGGTTCGTCTGGGAGCTACGCCTGTACCATATTGTATTCGGCAGTTGTACAATGGTCTCTGCCTTCGTATGCCCACATTGACCGACTGCGAGTAACTATGGTTGTCCTGTACCTGATCGGTTTCTGCCTGCTGTTTCTCATCTTCACGCCGTTGTTCTACGACGTGCAGTTTGTGGACGATGAGATTCGTGTCCAGGCATTGCACCGCTATCGCATGTACCACGTCCCTTTAGCACAGATTCAAACAATTCGCGCAGAAACGTGGACGCTCAATTATGTGCCGTTGCCGTTCTACCAGGTAGCATGGACCGAGGCAGGAGGCGTCTTTATCAATCGTCGGTTTCGTCCGGTTGTTCGCGTCGAGTATGCGCAGCCGTATCGCCGGAGCACGCTGCACAAAGTTCTGTTTGTAACACCCAAAGATTCGTCACAGTTCATCGCCGAGGTTCAGCGGCGAATGGAGCAGAATTCAAACAACACGTAGCGCATGGGATGAGACGCTCATAGATGGATTGGAGCGTGAATAACAGTACTACGCTGCGTGGTGAGTGTACTATAATCTGTGTGTTCATGGTTTGCACTGCCCGCGTCGACGGCTGCCAGTAGCCAGAGATACCAGCAGCGGAGCACGCATAGCTTGATTCTACCCGATGTACCGTCCTGGGACGGGACTTCCCCCCTATCGGCAAACACGCACACCCCCGCTAGATTCTGGATGACATGCGCGGTCTATGACGCTTCATGGATGCTGGCTGCCTGCTGCTCATTCCGCCTCAATCAAGGTAACGGAAAATCTGTATGCCTACTGACGATGCTTATGCCTTTCTTACTCAACAGGTGCTTCATGCCCTGCAAACCGCCGATGTTCACGGCTCGACCTTGAGCGCCGAGCAGCTTCAAGACGCCGCCACGCGGATTGTCCAGCAGTTCTACGCTTTTCGCGACCAGCCGAATGCTGCGGAGGCTCGGTCGCTTGGCGCGCGCCTGGCCGAGCAGGGCCTGAGTCTCCAGGCTTTTATCCGCGCCGGCCGCGTGCTACGGTCGGACGCCGCCAACAACGGCGCCCCCGACAGCGCCGATGCGCGCTGGGAGCTGGTATCCGCCGTGCTGGAAGGCTACGTCGACGAGACCAGGCGCGCCGCGCAGGAGGCCACGATCGCCGAGATTCGCGCCACCCAGCGCCGCGAAGATCAGCTGCGCGCAGTGATCCAGGAGCTGTCCACGCCGATCATTCCAATCTATCGCGGCGTGCTGGTGCTGCCGCTGGTCGGCGCGATCGACTCGCTGCGCTCCCAGGAGATTACCGAGAAGCTGCTTGAGGAGATTGTGCGCCAGCAGGCCGATATGGTGATCATCGACATCACCGGCGTGTCGGTCGTGGATACCTCGGTCGCCAATCACCTGATCATGACGGCGCAGGCGGTGAATCTGCTCGGCTCGCGGGTGATCTTCACCGGCATCAGCAGCACGATCGCCCAGACGATCATCCAGCTCGGCGTCAACCTGGGCGATGTCGTCACGCTGAACAATCTTCAGGCCGGCATGCTCTACGCGCTTCAGCAGCTTGGCCTCGGCATTACTGAGCTGGCCGCCGTCTAGCCCTGAAATTCCCGCCTTTATGCATCGCCGCTGGATGTTACGTCCGGCGGCGATGCGCTATACTTCCCGTCTATGAAAGCACAAACTGCACGGCCACTGATCGGCATTCCCTGCCGGCTGGCTCATGATCAAGATTGGTGCCCGCCGCTGGTGGGCATTCGCGAGGGCTATATCGCCGCCGTGATCCAGGCGGGCGGCGTTCCGCTGCTGCTGCCGCCGCACGTCGATCCGGCCGGGCTGCGGCAGATGTACGATCTGCTGGATGGCCTGCTGCTGGCGGGTGGCGCCGACATCGCGCCCGAGCTGTATGGCGAAGCGCCGCATCCGCAGCTGGGAGCGATCGAGCATCTGCGTGATGCCGTCGAGCTGCCGCTGATCCGCTGGGCCGTCGCCGAGCGCAAGCCGCTGCTGGGCATCTGCCGTGGGATGCAGGCGCTCAACGTGGCGCTGGGCGGCACGCTCTATCAGGACATTCCTAGCCAGTACCCAACTATGCTCGACCACGACAGCGGCGCGCAGCAGCGCTGCTGGGAACATCTCGACCACAGCGTAGCTTTCGAGGCGGACTCGCGGCTGGCGGCGCTGCTCGGCACCTGCGATCTCCAGGTGAATACGCTGCATCACCAGGCGCTCAAAGACATTGCGCCAGGTCTGCGCGTGGTTGGGCGTGCGCCGGATGGCATTGTGGAGGCGGTGGAGGGCACCGGCGAGGCGTTTGTGCTCGGCGTGCAGTGCCATCCCGAGCAGCTGTGGTCACAGGTCGATCCGCGCTGGCGGCAGGTGTTCGCGGCTTTTATCGCGGCATCGGCGGAGTACGCGGCTCACAAGCTGGTGGGCGTCGGCGCGAGCTAGAAAACTCCTCGGCGAATCTCAGGCGGCTTAAACACAAACGGAGGGGCAGAACCCCTCCGCTGCTGGTTAAGGAAACGCGTCAGCGATCCGCTGAAAAACCCCGCTGATATTCGTACCAAGTACCGCAAGTATGCCAATGACTGCGATTGCAATCAGAACAAGAACAAGTGCATATTCGACAAGACTCTGGCCTTCCTCGCGGGCGAAGAAGCTACGCAGCATGGAGATCACCTGCTTCCGTGAGAATGTAATGGAGTGCGCGAGTGTCTATATACTACTACATTGCAGGCGCTTCTGGGTACTCAGAAATCTGCACCTCCATTCGATCCACCATACGTGCCGGGCGCGGCCAACGTTTCAACCCCGGCCTTTTGAATGCTGCCGAGCGCTGAGCTATGACCATAGCTCGTCGGTGATGACCCACTCATTGTTCGCGCAGAGCTGCCTGATCATCTCTACGATCACAAGATTTCGATCTTGCTCAGCGCCAAAATTCAGATTAAGCACTCCGGCTGCGCCACCGCCGCTGATGATCTCCACCGTGCAGCTCGCGCGATCCTCATAGGCGAAGACCAGCGTCGTTTGCAGCGTCGAGGTATTGCGGAAGTAATAGTGCTCGGCGACGAGCACGACGACCGGGTCATGCACGACCACATAGTGTTTCTCAAGCCGCGCCTGGACCTCTTCGACCAGCGGCATCAGGTCATGCCCAACAACAGTTAATCGTGCAATGTTCATGCTGTTCTCTATGTTACTCAGGCCGATTGCCGAATATTGGCTGAGAACATGTACGCTGCGCCAGAAATGAATGTTACACGCGTAAAACACCCAACAAACACAAACGAGGACACAATCGCGTCCTCGTTCGGGAAGAAGTGCTCAAGAATACCTACGGTGGCCAGCTACCGACAACAAGATTGTAGGCCGCGAGTACCTTTTGACCAAACAGCGTTACGGCGGCAATCACCGCGATCGCGATCAGCAAAATGATCAGCGAATACTCGACGAGACCCTGGCCTTGCTCACGGGCAAAAAAAGTGCGAAGCATGGTCGTTGCCTTTGGCTGAGAGCTTGATTGACAAAACAGGGACGCAATGTGCGCCCCTGCAAGTCGTAGCAATGATAGCGGTGGTTGATTACGGGTTGATCGCCTGCTCAATCTTGCTGAACACGGCATCCACCTTGCCGCCAAGAAGTGTCAGTGTAGCGATAACGACAATGGCGATCAGAACAAGAATCAGCGCGTACTCGACGAGACCCTGGCCTTCCTCTTTGGCGAAGAAGTTGCGAAGCATGACCGTCCTCCTAAAGAAAAACTATACCGAAAAGATTTGAGCGCGGGGGAAAAAAGGGCTGAAGCCATCAGGTAGCTTCTCGGCACAACGTCCACCAGGCGATTGGCGGCGCTGCTCCGAGAGGGGATCGTGCTCCTTGACTGCTTTGTTGCCCGGTCGGCGCTCTCGACATGCCTAGAATAGCGGAAGCGGCGCGCGGCTACATCGTCGGAAGCGCTAATCACCAATGGGCGAATCAGCGTATCTTTGAAGGAGTACTTACGGCACTTTTGTGCCGATACATGTCTTTTGGATGGAAAATTGGTTCTTTGTGGCGAGTTTTGTGGTCAACGCGAGGAGATTTGTTTAGGTTACTCAAAACTATGCGGTATCGTAAGCAGCGTGGCGGGCGGCGCTTAAACGTCAACACCGAGCCGCAAACGCGACCCGGTGTTGAGCAGAACGAAGGCTAGGACGGGGATTAGGGGTTCAGGCTGTTGGCGATCGTCTCGAACACCGAGCTAACCTTGCCACCCAGGACCGTCAGGACCGCGATAACGACAATAGCGATAAGAACAAGGATCAACGCGTACTCGACCAGGCCCTGGCCTTCCTCACGAGCGAAGAAGTTGCGAAGCATGTGTGCCACCCCTTTCATAGTGTAGTAGTAGAACGTGTCTGTACTATAGCGGAGCCGGCGCGCGCTGCGAATAGCCTAATGGTCCTACTTCCGGTCACGAGCGGTTAGATTGCTGTTACTGACGGAAGAACTAGCGCTCTGTGGCTATAATTTTGGAAACACAAAAACCAAAGGGCCGCAATTGCGACCCTTTGGCGAAGTTTGGAGAAGGACGGAGATTAGGGGTTCAGGCTGTTGCTGATGGTCTCGAACACCGACGAGACCTTGCCGCCGAGAACCGTCAGGACCGCGATAACAACAATAGCGATAAGAACAAGGATCAGCGCGTACTCGACCAGGCCCTGGCCTTCCTCACGAGCGAAGAAGTTGCGAAGCATGTGTGTCACCTCCCTTTGTTTGAATTTTGTAGGTACCAAGTGAATGAGTGCAGTATAGGCGTGTCGGCGTGACGCAACAATCGGCCGATAGTCACTGCGTTTGCGGGTACCGAACTACCCGCTTTGTGGTTCTAAAGTAACGGATTGCGTGATCAATCGATTTAGTATTTAAGTCCTATTGACCTGCGAATAGCGCTAGTATCTGGCGATTCAGCGCCCTGGCCGGATGCCGCAGCGGCGCGGTCGCGGCGTTGGAAGGATCGCCTGAACATGCTAGAATAGCGGCTGCGGGTCCGCATGTTGCGCATCGTTGCAGCCTGTACGGGCCGGCGCATTCTGAGCTGGTAAAACCCCGTGATCAGCTCCCAACACGAGTTTAGCTATGCTGAAACGTATTCACCATATAGGTATTGCCGTCCGCGATCTCGACGCCGCGATCGCGCTCTACCGCGATCAGTTTGGCGTGACGGAGTGGGAGCGCATCAGCCTTCCCGAGCGCCATATGAACGTCGCGGTCTGCCACATCGGCGATACCATGCTGGAGTTCATCACGCCGACCTCGGACGATGCCGCCTTCGCCAAGTACCTGCGCGAAAAAGGCGAGGGCATGCACCATATCGCCTATGAGGTGGCCGAGGTTGAGGACGCGCTGCGGACGGTTGAGCGCAGCGGGCTGCGGCTGGTCGATGAGCACGCGCGGCCGGGCATCCACGATACGTGTGTGGCATTTCTCCACCCAAAATCGACG
>DASWTW010000080.1:0-24533 GCA_036401895.1 Herpetosiphonaceae bacterium
CACGCCGACTCATACGCCCACCGCTACGAACACGCCGACTGCCACCGCCACCAGCACGCCGACGCCAACTGAAACGCCGACGAACACGGCGACGGCCACTGCCACCAGCACGCCGACGCCAACCGAAACACCGCTGCCGACCATCACCCCAGTGCCGACGAATACGCCGCAGCCGACGGTAGACGCCGGCAAGCCCGGACGCTGCCCGCTCGTGCCGGCGCGTGGCCGCGTGATCGTGACGCAGGGCTATGGTGTTGGGACACACGCGCCGGCAGCGCAGTGGGGCGCGCTGGATCTGGCGGTAGCCGGCGGCGCAACCGAAGGTACAACTGTCGTCGCTACACACTCCGGCTATGTGCGCGTGGTGCTCAACACCTGGCCTGCCGGCAATTATGTTTCGGTGTCGAGCGCTACCGGCTGGCGAACCGGCTACTCCCACTTGCAGGCTGTGCTCGTCGGCGACGGCGATTATGTCGAAGCGGGCACGCCGATCGGTCTGGTTGGCAGCACCGGCTACTCAACCGGCCCGCATCTCCACTACGATACGTGGCTCGACGGCGTGAATCTCGATCCATCGCCGGTGCTGTCCTGTCGCTAGCTTGCGCAACATCGCGTACAATGGAAGCATGACAAGCCTACACTTCCGCCGATTTGGGGATCAGATCGCCAGCCAATTGATCGCGCTGCTGATCTCCTTGATCGGCCTGACCGCCTTTTTCTATCCATTCTTCCTCAGCGCGCTACCCACCAATGCGACGGCCAACGTTCGCTCCGGCGATGCGCCGGTAATCTTTGGCATCTTGATGCCGCTGCTGCTGCTCCTGATTGTCGCGGAGCTGAGCAGCCGGCGCATGAACGCCAAGATTGTGGCGGCGCTTGGCGTGCTGACGGCGATCAACGCGATCCTGCGGCTGCCGACCGGCTTCGGCGATAGCCCCACGTTCTTTTTCCTGCCGATGCTGCTGGGCTACGCCTACGGCGCGCGCTTTGGCTTTCTGCACGGCACGCTGAGCCTGTTTGTTTCGGCGCTGCTGACGGTAGGCATCGGGCCGTGGCTGCCGTTTCAGATGCTGGCGATGGGCTGGATCGGGATGGGCGCGGCTGGACTGCGGCTGCTGAGGCTGCGGGAGGGAAGCTGGCTGGAGCTGATTCTGCTGGCGGTGTATGGCTACGCGGCGGGAATGTTCTTCGGTGTGCTGATGAACGTGTATTTCTGGCCGTTCCAGACCGGCAGCAGCGGCCTGTCGTGGCAGCCGGGGCTATCGCTGGTGGAGGCGCTGCAACGCTACTGGACCTTCTACGTGCTGTCGGGCTCGCTGGCGTGGGACGCGCTGCGGGCGCTCTCGACGGCTGGTCTGATCCTGGCGCTGGGCCGTCCGCTGCTGCGTGAGCTGCGCCGCTTCTACGCGCGCTTTTTCTGGCTAGCCGATCAGCCGGCGCCCGCGATCAGGTAGAAACCGTGTCGCGGGTGATCTTGGCGCGGTACAGGGCCTCGTCGGTCGTGGCCAGCAACTCCTGATCGGCCATGCCCGGTACGAACGCGGCCACGCCGATGCTCACGGTGATCGAGCGATGCGGAAATGGATGCTGCTTGACGGCAGTGCGAATCCGCTCCGCGACCTCAAGCGCGCCATCCAGCGTGCTGTGCGGCAGCAGCGCGAAAAACTCCTCGCCGCCCCAGCGCGCAACCAGATCGCTGGAGCGCAGCGTTTGCCGCACGACGTTGGCAAACTGGCGCAGCACAATATTGCCCGCCAGATGTCCAAAGTTATCGTTATAGCTTTTGAAGTGGTCGATGTCCAGCGCCAGCACGGTCAGGCCGTGATGCTCACGCTCCGACCACGAGATGTGCTGCGCCAGATGCATCATAAAGTGCCGCTGATTGGCCAAGCCGGTCAGGTTGTCGGTGAGCGCCTGCCGCTCCATCTCGGCGTAGAGCCGTGCATTCTCGATCGCCGTCGCCGCCTGGGTCGCGAAGATCTCCAGCACCGTGATCGTCTCCGGGATCGGGCGCTGACCATCGGCGGGATCGTCAACCGATAAAATGCCGACCAGACCGCCGCGATGGCCGTACAGCGGCACCAGCAGCACGTCGTCGGGATGCCACTCGTTTGGCGCGCGCTCGGCTATCGGCGGGCGGTACGAGCGTGCAAACAGCTCCTGTTGATCGATCAGATCGATCGCCGCGTGATCATGCGGGATGTAAAACGACCGGCCGATGCGAAAATCTTCAGCCATCAGCATCTTGTAGTGCGACAGCGGCACGTCCTGGCTGCTCAGCACGCGCCATTCGTCGTCGGGCAGGCCGACAGCGGCCACACGGCGCAGCGAGTTAGGATTGTCGGTGTCGACCAGGCTCAGCAGCGCCGAGCGATAGCCCAGCGTCGAGCGCACCACCTCGACGATCTCGGGCAGGAGCGCCTGAAGATTAAGATGCGCGCTGATCGCCTGGCTGATGCGCGAGACGGCCTGAAGCTGCCTCAGGCGCTGATCCAGCAGATCATGCTGCTGCGCGATCTTGGTGTAGGCGTGGGCGTTGCTCAGCGCAAGACCGCCGTGAGCGGTTAGCTGATGCAGAAAGCGCACCTGGATCGGGCCGAAGTGGTGCGAGCTATTGCCGCTCAGCACCAGCGCGCCCAGCAGCCGATCCTCGTGACGCAGCGGAAAAACCGCCTGGCTGCCGCTCTCACGGAACCGAATCTGCGACGGAAATGCCTCGACCGGCTGGATCAGATACTCGCGATCGAGATTGAAGTCTTCCACCTCAGCACAGCCATCCTTGAACAGCTTGCAGCCCGCCGCGATCGCCTGGGCCGCGCCGTGGTGTGCCTGCATGGTCAGCGTCCTGGGATCGCTCAGGAGCAGCACCGCGCCGTTGAGCTTTTCGCCGGTGCCGAGCGCATACGTCAGCACCAGATCGACAATCTGCTGGACATTGAGCGTAGCGTTGAGCTGCCGCGCGATCTCGCTGATGCCGGCCAGCGTATCGGCCTGCTCCGCAAACGTTAGCTCCAGCGACTCGAACTGCTCAAGCGTGTAGACCGACGTCGCCAGCAGCGCGGCGCATGACTCCAGCGTCGGCTGGTACTGCCGCGCATGATGCGCCTCGCCGACCGCCAGCACGCCAACGACGCTACCGGCAAAGATCATCGGCAGCGTAAACCAGGCCTGTTTGGTTGGTGTTGTCGCCGGGATAAGATGTGGCTTGCGGCGCCAGATGCTCTCGACCAGCGGATGCACATTCGCCGGCACTGACGGCCAGTGCTCAACCAGCTGATTGCGTACAACCACTCGAAAATGCAGAATATTCTCGGCCTCGTTATAGGTGGCCAGCACCATATCGCTCAGGCCGAGCGACGCCTGAAGATCGTCGGCCAGCATCAGCCCAACCTCAGCAAGAGGCTGAGCAGCAGCGATCGCCTGACTCAAGTGTTGTAAAACCGTAACCTGCGTTAGGTTGGTTTGCTTAGGAGTACGCACAATAAGTTGACGCCGTTGACGCATGGGAGTGAGCCTCTTGCAGGCGATGACCTGCGAAGCCGAGCAGCGCTCAACCACAGGAGCAAAGTATTGACATAGTGCATTATAAAGAAGAACAATCATCTTGTCGAAGGGGTAATTATGGGGGATCAGCGCCGAACTCTTGGACGGCACGGAGAGGCACTCGCCGCCGCGTTCTTGCAGCGTAAAGGATATGGTATCATCGCTTCTAACTGGCGCTGTGCCGCCGGTGAGCTTGATCTGATCGCCAGCGACGGTCCAGTACTTGTTTTCGTCGAAGTTCGCACGCGCCGCTCGACGGCTAGCGGACTGGCCGAAGAGTCGGTAACGCCCGCCAAGCAGCGGCGACTGGCCCGGCTGGCACTGCACTACCTGCAAGCGCTGGAGACAGCCCGCACGCCCTGGCCTGGGCCGTGGCGTATCGATGTCGTCGCGATCCAGATCACGCCCGGCAGCGAAAGCGCGCAGATTCGGCACCTGGAACACGCGGTTGAAGATTTTGAATAAGGAGCTTCTAATGGCAACCCAACGATCTGTCATCAGCACTGAGCACGCTCCCGGCGCGATCGGCCCCTACTCGCAGGCAATTGTCGCCGGCGATCTGGTTTTCTGCTCGGGCCAGCTTCCGATGGACCCGAGCACCGGTCAGCTCGTCACGGGCTCGATCGAAGAGCAGACCCGGCGCGTCCTCGACAACCTGAGCGCCCTGCTTGAGGCAGCCGGATCGTCGCGCAAGCACGTCGTCAAAACCACGATCTTTCTGGCAGACATGAACGACTTCGCAGCGGTCAACGCCACCTACGCCGAATACTTCGACCAGGAGCCGCCGGCGCGATCAACCGTCGAGGTGGCCCGGCTGCCGCGTGATGCACGGGTCGAGATCGAGGCGATCGCGCTGCGCGCCTGAACCAGCTTTAATTAGAACAAAGGAACAAGGAAACAAGGGAACAATGAGATTCAATACGATCATGTTGTTCTTTTATTCCTTTGTTCTTTTGTTCTTTGGAATGGCCTCACTCCTGGCCCTCTTCCCCACTCCTCGCCGGTAGGAGAGGGGAAGGTTCGATACGTTCTTTGTCTCTTGTTCTTTTGTTCCTTTGTTCTTTGTTCGCCCCCCGCTGTGAGCTAACATGATTCGCCCACTTCCACTACGACTTAGCCTGGGCCTGTTTGTGCTCCTGACGTTAGTTTCTGGCGCGCTGCTGATCGGCGGGCGGCACCCTGGCCAGCTGCGCATACTGGTGCCCGTAGTTCCCGGCGATGCCGCGTTGATCATGGCGCCCAACGGCAAAACTGTGCTGATCGACGGCGGCGAAGATGGCGCCGCGCTGGCAACCTGGCTCGGCAATGCACTGCCGTTCGGGCAGCGCGATCTGGACGTGCTGATCCTGACGCGACCCGATGCCAAAACGATTCTCGGCCAGCTTGCCGCGCTCAAGCGCTACCGCGTCGGTATGGCGCTGATGGCGGCGACCGAAGAAAACAACAGCAATCAGGATGCCTGGTGGGATCTGCTGGCCGCCCAGAGCGTCACGCCCCAGCCCATCGCCGCAGGCGATCAGATCAAGCTTGGCGAGTGTACGCTCGACACGCTTACCGAGCACGAGGGCCGGCTTACGCTGGCGCTGCGCTGCGGAGCGACGACGGCGCACTTTCTGCAATCGATCGACGACGAGGCCGAGCAGGAGCTGGAGGCGCTCGATCTTGAGTCGTCGGAGCTTGTAGTGTACCCCTGGAAGCGTGGGACCAACACGCCGGTGATGCAGGCGCTGCGACCAAAAGCGATCGTGTTCTCGGAGGGTGGTCGCTCCGAGGGTGCGCTCAGCTGGACCGATCGGCAGATTGGCGACGCGCGGCTGTTTCATGAGGATGTCCACGGTCAGGTCGAGCTGCGCAGCACCGGAGAGCAGCTGGCGATCACCGCCGAGCGAGGAGAATAAGTGATGGCAATCGATATTGCGCGAGCCCGAGCGTTTGTTGAGGCCAACGGCACGCCGCTGGAGCAGGCGCGACTGCTGGGAATGCTGGAGCCGGATCGGCTACGCGCGGAGGCGGTGCCGGCAATCGACGAGTTTCTGGCGCTACAACAGCCCGACGGCAGCTTTCCCTTCGATCTGGTTGCGGGCCGGCCCAGCGCCTTCTCGACGACCGCCTACGCGCTCTACTGGCTGCACGAGCTACGGCAAGGCGACAGCGCGGCTATGCGGCGAGCGATTGAGTACCTGAGCGATCAACAGACCCGTGGCGGCATCTGGCGCGAGTCGCCGGCGCTTCAAGCATTTAACCCGCCACCCTGGAGCGATCCCGAGTCTACACCCGCCGATATTTACACGACCGCGCTGTGTGCTGGCGCGCTGGCCGTGTTTTCCGACGACGAGCTGCCGGTCGATCGAGCGGTGAACTGGCTCCAAACCCAGCAGGCCCGCGATGGACTGCTGACCGGATTTCGCACACATAGCTCGTGGCTGGCCGTGCCCGCGTTCGAGAAGATCTACGGCCAGGAGACGCGCGCAACTCGACGGCTGATCGCCGGGCTGGGCGAGACACTCTCCAAAGACTGGCCCGGCTCGATGCTGGCCTGGATGCTGCAAGCGCTGCTGGATGCAGGCTACACCACGCGCACAGCGCTGGTCGAGCGTGCCTGGGATCTGCTGCAAGCCAGCCAGCAGCCTGACGGCTCGTTCACTATCGACGAAGAAGACAGCGCGGTCCAGACAACGCTGTCGGCGATCGATGTTGCGCTGCGCCTGGATGCGACGGAGTAGCCCGATGGAGCAAGGGGACTGGACGAGCTTTGCCTCAGGTACGCTGCCTACGCGGATCGTCGGCAACGAGGTGCGCTTCTTCTCCTCGGTCGGCTCCACCAACGATCTGCTCAAAGAGCAGGCCCGGCTCGGCGCGCCTGAAGGTTTGGTCTTTGTGGCCGACGAGCAGGTCACCGGTCGTGGGCGGCGTGGCCGCAGCTGGACCGCGCCCGCCGGCACCAGCTTGCTGGTCTCGGCGCTGCTCCAGCCTGGCTGGCTGCCCGCCGGCGACGCCTTCTTGATCACGATGCTGGCGGCGGTCGCAGCTGCCGAGGCGATCGAGAGCGTCACCGGGCTGGCCGTCGATCTCAAGTGGCCCAACGATCTTCAGATCAAAGGCCGCAAGCTAGGCGGGATTCTGGTCGAGACCGAGATGAGCGATGCTCAGCTGCGCTGGGTCGTGATCGGCTGTGGCATCAACGTGAACTGGAGCCCACGCTCGATCCCCGAGCTGGCCGAGATCGCTACCAGTCTCAGCGATGAGCAAGGCCGCTCAATCGAACGGCGCGATCTGCTAGCGGCGCTGCTCAGCCGGCTCGACGATCGCTACGGTAAGCTGCGACAGGGCGCGCGCTCCGCGCTCTTCGATGCCTGGCGCAATCGCCTGTGTACGCTCGGCCAGACCGTTCGCGCCGAAACGCCCAGCGGCCCGATCTTCGGCGTAGCTCACGACGTCACGCTCGACGGCGCGCTGATTCTGCACGATGAGCAAGGCCGGCAGCACGTCGTCACTGCGGGCGAAGTCAGTATCAGAGCCGAGAACAAGGGAACAAACAAACAAGGGAACAAATAGAATGTTGTTTAAGCCGCGTTGTTCCTTTGTTCTTTTGATCTTTTGTTCTTCCACGAACGGTTCTAAGTTCTAGGTTCCAGGTTCTTCGTCTCTCCAATACCGCTCTCGATCGCCGCAACCAAGCCCCGATCGACCATCTCCTTCGCACGACGGATCGCGCTGGTGATAGCCTGAGGATCGGACTTGCCGTGCGCAATAATCGCAACGCCGTTGACGCCCAGCAGCGGAGCGCCGCCGTATGCGCGATAGTCGAGCGTCCTGGCCATGCGCACCACCGCCGGAGCCAGTACCGCGCCCAGCAGCACCGGACCGCCCAGCAGACTTGCCAGCAGCACCCGGCCTTTGTGCTTGCTGGTTGCAACCAGTAGCGCCGTCGGGACCAGGCCGGCGACGGCGCGCAGCAGCACCTGGGGCCCGCTCAGCTCGCGCTGGATCTTCTTAACCGCAAACTTTGCGACAGCCTCCGCGCCTTTGATAAACAGATTGCCCACAAAGCCATCGGCAATAATCACATCCGCAATATCGCCGACCAGCGCATCCTTGGGCTCGGCGTTGCCCACGAAGTTA
Organism: Herpetosiphonaceae bacterium; assembly: GCA_036401895.1. GTDB lineage: Bacteria > Chloroflexota > Chloroflexia > Chloroflexales > Kallotenuaceae > LB3-1. Next base: position 7,666 of record DASWTW010000080.1, read on the forward strand.
AGATCGCTCTGCTTGAGCAGCGCATGAGCATCTTGCACCAGCTTATCGCCCTTGGAGTCTTCCTCGCCGTTGGCCAGCAGCGCCACCCGTGGCCGCGTAATGCCCTGCACCAGCTGCGCGTACAGGCTCGTCATGCGCGCCCACTGGGCTAGATACTCGGGCTTGCTATCGGTATTTGCGCCCACATCCGCGACCGTGATCGTGCCTTTGAGCGAGGGAAAGACCGTCGCCAGGCATGGCCGCTCGACGCCGGGAATGCGGCTCAGCACAAAGATCGCACCCGCCATCACCGCACCGCTGTGTCCCGCCGAGACGAACGCATCGGCCTCACCGTCACGGACCAGCCGCAGCCCCACCGCGATCGAGGAGCGCTTTTTGCGACGCACGGCCTGCACCGGATGCTCGTCCATCTCGATCATCTCGGGCGCATCCTCGACCGAGATCGACAGGCCCGTCGTGTTGTGCTGCGCTAGCTCGGCCTGCACCTGCTCCGCCGGCCCGACCAGCACAATCTCAACGCCCAACGATCGCGCCGCTTCCACAGCGCCGGCAACCGGGGCAGTCGGCGCGTGATCGCCGCCGACCGCATCCAAAACGATTCGCATGTGTTTATTCCTTCCGTGAATGCGGCGCTCGACCGCGCAGCGCTGCGGGTCGAGCGTCACCACTTGCTTAGTTTTGCGCCAACCGCGCCAGCTCCTCGTCGACAACTTTGAGATCCAGCTTGCGGAAGAGCGGCGCGGGCTCCTTCAGCTCCTGGCCGATCGGCAGCCGGCTTGGCTCCCAGCGCCCGATCCAGGTCGCCGGCTCGCACGTTAGCACGCAATGGGTCTCGCCTTCCTCGTCGACATCTTTAAAGAAGAGCGGCCCGGCGATCGTGCCCTCGTAGCCCAGCATCTCGTGCAGCCGCTGCGACGAGAACGGCAGGAACGGGCAGAACAAGATCTTGAGATTATCGATCACGCGCAGGCCCACATACAAAATCGTCGCGGCGCGCGCACGATCAAGCTTGATCACCTTCCACGGCTCCTGCTCCGAGATATAGCCGTTGGCCTGCGCGGCCAGACTGAGCGTTTCCTGAAGCGCAGCCCGGAAGCGCGCCGCCTCGATCAGCTGGCCGACGGTCTGAAAGCCGCTCTCGATCGTGCTCAGGATCGCCCGATCTTCCTCGGTCAGCTCGCCCGGCTGCGGTACCAGGTCAAAGTTGTTGTAGGCGTTCTTGATCACGCGGTTAACCAGATTGCCCCAGGTCGCGACCAGCTCGTCGTTGTTGCGGCGCACGAACTCGGCCCAGGTAAAATCGGTGTCCTGCGTCTCGGGCCCGCCGATCGTCAGATAGTAGCGCAGCGCGTCGGGATCGTAGCGCGAGAGCACATCTCGCACATAGATCACCACGCCCCGCGACGACGAAAACTTCTTGCCCTCCATCGTCAGAAACTCCGACGAGACCACATCGTAGGGCAGCTCCAGCGGACGCTCGCCGCCGGTCAGCGGGCCGCTCTCGTAGCCCATCAGCATCGCGGGCCAGATCTCGGCGTGAAAGACGATGTTGTCCTTGCCCATGAAGTAGTAGCCGCGCGCGTCGGGATTGAGCCACCACTCCTTCCAGGCATCGGGCGTGCCGTTGACCGTGGCCCACTCGATGCTGGCCGACAAATAGCCGATCACCGCGTCGAACCAGACGTAGATACGCTTACCGTCGAAGCCGGGCAGCGGAATCGGCACGCCCCACTCAAGGTCGCGCGTGATCGCGCGGGGCTGCACATGCTCCAGCAGATTCAGCGAGAACGAGCGCACATTCGACCGCCAGTGCGTCTGCCCCTCGATCCACACGCGCAGCTGCTCGCGAAACTTGGGCAGATCCAGAAAGAAATGCTCGGTCGGCTTGAAGACCGGCGTCGAGCCGTCGATCTTGGAGCGCGGATTGATCAGCTGGACCGGATCTAGCTGATTGCCGCAGTTATCGCACTGATCGCCGCGCGCCTCGCCGTAGCCACAGATCGGACACGTACCTTCGACATAGCGATCCGGCAGCGCCTGACCAGTCGCCGAGAAGGTACCGGTCATTGTATCTTTATAGATCGCGCCGGTGTTGAGCATCTGCAAAAACAGATCTTGCGTCACACGGTAGTGATTTTTTGTTGTGGTGCGCGTAAACAGATTGTACGACAGGCCAAGATTCTGGAGATCTTCGGAGATCACCGCGCTGTAGCGATCCGCCAGCACCCTGGGCGTAACGCCCTCTTTATCGGCCTGGACCGTGATCGGCGTGCCGTGCTCGTCGGTTCCCGAGACCATCAGCACATCGTTGCCGGCCAGACGATGATAGCGCGCGAAAATATCGCTGGGTACGCCGAAGCCGGCCACGTGCCCGACGTGACGCGGACCGTTGGCGTATGGCCAGGCAACCGAGACAAGAATTTTTTTAGGCATCAGGTAGCTCCTTCTGGAGACCGTATAGTAAACGATATACAAACAAAAAAACAAAGTGCAACCGAACTACCCGCAAATCGTTCGCGCGTTCGATCGTTCTTTGTTCTATGGAAGGTAAAATTAATTGCTGGCAGCCGGGGCCGCCATCCGGTTACGTGCCGCGCGCCACAGGCCCAGCCGGCGCAGCGCGTTTTTGGAGCAGCCGACAACAGCGCCCGCAATGTGACTGCGTGCTGCTGAAGATCGTAGCTGTTGTGCGTTGTCGCCCATCTTCTGCTCCAAGCCGAACACCGGTCATTGTACCACGGCTATATATGATTGTGAAGCGCTAATTCGGTGGTTGACAAGCGCTACCGGCATGCTATGATTCGTTGTGCTGAGGCCGTCGTGACGACGACCAATTGTCGTCATTGCGGCCTTTTTGCGCGTTAATGATGGCCCAAACAATGCATAAGGTACAGCCCGGCACAGCTTGCGGCGATCGACGAAAAGCTGCAACGAAGCCAGTGCTCGTACGTAGATAATCGCATTGGATTTGGGTCTCACAAGAGGTTTGTAATCTATGCTCAGCGAGCTTAAGCGATTCGTCATCGGCTCTCCCATTGAGACAGCACGACAAACGCATGAGCGGCTCTCGAAAAAGGTTGCGCTGGCTGTCTTTTCTTCGGATGCGCTTTCCTCAGTAGCGTATGCCACGGAGGAAATCCTGCATATTCTGGTGCTGGGAGGAATTGCAGCTCTTAGCCTTTCTTTGCCTGTCGCAGCCGGCATTGCCGTACTGCTGGTCGTTGTTTCATTTTCATATCGCCAGACGATTAAGGCATATCCGCATGGCGGCGGCTCCTACATCGTCGCAAAAGATAACCTTGGCGTGCTGCCGAGCCTCACTGCCGGCGCCGGTCTTTTAGTAGGCTATGTGCTGACTGTCGCGGTGTCGCTTTCGGCAGGTGTCTCCGCGATTGTTTCGGCGCTACCGCAGCTGGACGCGTACCGCGTGCCAATGGCGCTCGTCTTTGTGGTACTGCTGACACTCACGAATCTGCGTGGATTGCGCGAGTCTGGTATTATCTTTTCCGTTCCAACGTACGCCTTTCTTGCCACCATCTTTATACTCTTGATCGTGGGTGGCTACCGCTTCCTGACAGGAACGATCGTTCCCGTAAACTCTACGGAGCATGTGGTTTCGGCCCAGGCTGTGGCCGAGACCATTGGTATTCTGTTTATTATGAAAGCGTTCGCGGCCGGCTGTACCGCACTGACCGGAATCGAAGCCATCTCGGATGGTGTTCCTGCGTTCAAGAAACCGGAGTGGGTGAACGCTCGTGCCACCTTGACGATCATGGCCGGGCTGCTGACGGTCATGTTTTTGGGCATTACGTTTCTTGCCCAGCAGTATCTAGCGCTGCCGCCTGAGCCCGGCAATCCTGAGACGGTGCTTTCACAGATCGGACGAGGCGTCTTTGGCGGTCGGGGTCTACCCTACTCCGTGCTTCAGGCGGCGACGGCAACCATCCTTATTTTAGCAGCCAATACCGCCTACGCGGACTTCCCACGCCTGCTTTCATTCCTGGCGCGCGATCGTTACATGCCCCGGCAGTTTGCCTCGCTGGGCGATCGCCTGGTTTTTTCTAACGGCATCATTGTTCTTGCCGTTGCCGCAAGCGTGCTGATCGTCATCTTTGACGCAACGGTTACGGCGCTGATCCCGCTTTATGCCGGTGGCGTCTTCATTTCATTTACGATCGCGCAGACGGGCATGGTTCAGCGCTGGCGACGACTGCGCGAGGCCGGCTGGCAGCGCGGCATGCTGATCAACGGTATTGGCGCCTTCACCACGTTCGTCGTGGCACTTATCGTCATATCGCAGAAGTTTCTGCTTGGCGCCTGGATTTTGATGCTGCTGCTTCCGGCCATTATTGCTATGTTTCTCGCCATTCATCGGCACTATGTGATTGCCGCAGAGCAGCTGTCGCTGGAAGGATTAGAGCCGCCGCCGCCGCTGCGCAACACCGTCATCGTGCCGGTCTCGACGCTGCATCGCGGCGTTGTTAACGCGCTCAAGTACGCCGAGTCGATCGCGCCTGGTAATGTGATTGCGGTTCACGTAGCCATGGACGAGGAGCAGACCGCCAAGCTGCGGGCAAAATGGGCTAAGTGGGGCGGGACAACGCAGCTTGTCGTCCTTGACTCGCCCTACCGCTCGCTGGTCCGTCCGCTGATGCGCTACCTTGACGAGATCGATCGGCAGTGGAACAGCGACATGATCACCGTGGTGCTGCCGGAGTTTGTCCCGGCGCGCTGGTGGCATAATTTGCTGCACAACCAGACCGCGCTGATGATTAAAGGCGCGCTCCTGTTTCGCAAAAACCGCGTGGTAACCAGCGTGCCCTACCGTCTGGATCAGTAACTAACAGCTTTTCCACATCGCGGCCTCATACCGACAGCCGAGCGTACTGCTCGGCTGTTCTTTTCCACATTCCATCAACATACGGGCTGGCGATCATCAGCTTGCTTAAAAACATAACCCCGCACTCAGATCGAGTACGGGGTTGTTGCGGATCGACTCGGTTTTGGGCTACCGGTTGCGGCGCAGGAAATACAGGCCGCCGCCCAGCAGCAACACCGCGAAGAAAATCTCAGGATGCGAGAGCATACTCGCCAGCATCAGCGTGCCGATGCCCAGCAGAACAAAGCCCAGCGTTCGGTTGCGGTTCTCGCTCGTCGCGTGCAGCGGCTGGCCGGTCTGCGGATCGAAGCGGGGCGAGGCAGCGGACGAGGAAAACGCCGAATGGACCTGCTGGCTAGCCTGCTGCCCAAATGTTTGCACCTGCTGGCGCATATCACGCAGGCCCTCGCCCAGCGTCGGCTGCGCCATGCCGTCAGCCGGCGTCACCAGCCACAGCACGGGATAGATCAACAGGCCCATGCCGCCGGCGAAGACCAGCGCCAGCATAATCAGCCGAACAACAACCGGATCGATACCGAAATATTGGCCAAGGCCACCACAGACACCGCCGAGCACTTTGTCAGTGCTGGATCGTGTTAATCGTTGCGTCGTCATTATAAGCTCCTTAGTCGTTTCATTATTGCTTGTTTATGTGCGGTAGAACGTTCCGAGCCATATGACGCAACGCGATCCGCAAGTGTTGCAGATTCAAAGAACCTAGAACCCAGAACCGATCTCTCCTTGGTTCTGGGTTCTATTTTCAGGCAGCAAAAAACCCGAAACAGTTAGGCTGCTCTACGACACCCGCAGTGACTCACGTACCGTTGCTACCTCCCGGTCCTGGCGGGGTTGGCAAGTGTGCGCCGCGTAGAACCCAACTGTTCGGGCTTGGGCTATTATACCAGGCTCAAAAGTGGAATGCAAAAGGACGAGCATTGTGCTCGTCCTCCACATATGCTGCCCGGCTGAAACCGGCTACAAGCCTTTCTCAGCGGTGATCAGAGTGATGCTCACACTACCGGAGGCGAGCAGGCCCAACGCCTGGTTCGACAGCTCCGGCGCTGGTACAGCCGCATCGGCGCTGCTGTGAAGCATGTGCTCGCGATAGCTTTCCAGCGCAGATCGCCGCAGGTCGCGCCGGCGATCCTTCGTAACGAAGGCGGTAAAGCCGCACTCAGCCAACACCGCGCGGTAGACCGCTGCCGGTCGGGCTGTGCTGATCAAAGGCAGCACCTGATCCGGCTCGGTATCTTCGGGCATCTGGTCGCGATACACCGAGAAGATAACCATGCCCAGGCTACCGGCCGGCTTTAATACCCGCGACAGCTCACGGGCGACGGCATGAAGATCTTTGGTCAGCGGAACCGTGACGATCGCGCTGTGAAATTGCCCGCTCTCGTAGGGCAACGTTCCCAGATCGCCCGCGAAGACCTCGACCTCGCAATCAAACGCTTCAGCAAGCATTTGCTGCGCTGCATCGCTGTTCGAGCCAATGATCAGTAAAAGCCGGTCCTGAGCCTTGATTCCCAAAACCTGCCCGAGATGCCGAAGCAGCTCGTGGTTATTGGGCTGTAAGGTATTGGCGACGAGCTCATGCACTAACACGCTTTGCTGCTCGTATGATTGTGTATTTTGCATCGGTTAACTCCTCGTGTATTCACTATTTGGTTCTGCTTTCTGGCGCAAAGGCAAGCATCGTGCCATGAACCAGAGTTGTACACACCTTTTTGTTTCTTACTCTTTAAAAGAGTCTCAGTACCAGTAGAGATTGTGGATTCGTGGATAACTACGTAAAATCGGCTCCTAGAGATGCATGCGCCCTCAGGAGGATTTGTGGATAATCATCCCCAATGTACAACAGGCGATTGCAAGTCTCAGGCGATCGGGAAAAGTCTTCCACAATCTGCCGCTAGTTATACACGCTTATGCACAGTGTACCGGCTGCTGCTTCCCCGTGTTATACACGGATTTTCCCCATCTATGCATTCCGTACGTACGTCCACAACGTACGACGAAGGTACGGGGTTATCCACATTCTCCATGAGTTATCCACACCACAGGGTCAGTTATCCACACTTTTGATAATTGTCGATCAAAGAGCGAACAAAAGAGCGGCTGCTCCGGCAACCGCTCTAGCTCTGAGCCCTACAGCTTGGAAGTGGCCTTATTTTTCTTCCTCAGGCGGCTTTTTGTTCTCCAGGCTGTTGATAAAGTCGCGGAAGAGTGAAAGATTCTCATCGCTCACGTCGCGGTCTTCGGTTTCTTCGGGGGCTTCGCGGCGTGACACGGGTGGGAAGAGCGATGGTTTTTCTTCTTCCTCTTCGTCTTCGTCTTCGTCGTCCTCGTCGTTCAGCGTCACGCCCGCGTGGTCAAGCACTTGCTCGGCGACATAGATTGGCGCGTCAACACGGAGCCCGAGCGCAATCGCATCGCTGGGTCGCGCGTCGATCTCGCGCCGTACACCGCGCACGTCCACGACGATCCGTGCGAAGAACGTCGCATCCTGAAGCTGCGTTACGGCGATGTATTGAACGGCGCCTCCCAGCTCGGTAATCACATTGCGGAGCAGATCGTGCGTGAGTGGTCGCGGCGGATCGTGCCCCTGCATGGCTGCACCAATCGCTTCCGCCTCAAATGCTCCGATCCAGATCGGCAGATAGCGCCGGCTGTCCACTTCGCGCAGCATAACCATGCGTTGCTGCGCAAGCAGGTTGACACGAATGCTGTCCACAGTTACTCGGATCATTGTGGCGGCCTTTCCGTGGTTGGGTGAACTGCCCAACTCCATTGTTTTAAGCAACGTCCCTTACCAAAGGATCGCGAAACTCTATACATCATCCTGCGTCTAACTCTAGAATTAATGCGCTTCTCTTCGATCATACACGTAGCTCTAGAGCACGTCAAGGGTACAGCATAGGTTGTGCCTCGGCGACTCGTCTGCCGACAGCAGGATGAGTGCCCAGAAGGCTTTCGAAAAAGGGCGGTGGCGTGGGATCGGTGAGGTTCTGCCTGGCCAGGCGCACAAAGGTCGCCTGAAATGTCGCCGGATCGGCTGTGGCCTCGATCGCGAACTGGTCGGCGCTCCGCTCCCAGCGCCGCGAGATCCAGTTTTGAGCCGGCAGCAGCGCCAGCGTTCCCAGCGTCACGATCAGCAGGATCAGCGGCAGCCCCGCGACGTCGGCGCGATCGCGAATGCCCCAGGCCGGCAGCAGCCAGCCCAGCAGCACATGCACAATCCACAGCCCGAGCGGCGCCGCAATCCACGACATCAGCAGTCCTTGCCAGACGTGCTGCCCGCGCCAGTGTCCCAGCTCGTGCGCCAGAATAATCATCAGCTGATCCGGAGGATACTCGCGCAGCAGCGTATCGTAGAGCACGACGCGCGTGGAGCCGCCCACGCCGGTAAAGTAGGCGTTGCCCTCGTTGCCCTGTGAGCTGGCGTCGATGACATAGATCTCGTTGATCGGCGTGCCCACACGCTCGCCGAGCTGAAAGATCTGTTCCCGCAGCGCTTGATCTTCCAGCGGCTGCTGCGTGAAGAAAAGCGGCGTGATCACATAGGGCGTCAGATAGCTCAGCAGCAGCGTCAGCACCACGAAGCCGCCCGACGCCAGCAGCCACCACAGGTTCGGCGCCACACGCAGCAGCCAGTACAGCCCTTCGATCGCCACCAGCGCCAGTACCAGCGAGACGCCCAGTTCGATCGCTTGCCGGCTCAGCCAGCTCAGCGTCGGCTCCTGCGACAGGCCATACGAGCGGCGGAGCGCCAGGCCGGCGTAGTTGAGCGGCAAGCTCAGCAGCGTCGCCACGATCACAAAGATTGCGGTAAAAGCGGCCACAAGCAGCCAGGGCTGGCGCACACCGTGGGTTTGGAGCCATTCGCGCAGCGCCGCGCTCCAGCCCAGCCGAATCGCGATTGATAAACCGAGCACGGGCAGCATTAAATTCAGCAGCGAGAGGGTGCGTCGATAGTAGCTGATTTGTTTTGCCTGCGCCAGCCAGGCGTTATCGGAACCAAGCAATGCCTGTGGGAGCGCGGGCGCGGGTGTTCTGGGGCTGAGCAGCCAGCTCAAGCCAACAGTTACTACGATCATTCCACAGATCATCAACAATTGACGCATATTATACCTTTCTTCCCCTCGGCCTGATGCCGGGTAGGATGGAGACAAGACTTGAAGTGCTAATCTGCATCAGGACCCCCGCAGCCTTGTTTTGAAGCCATACGATCTTATACTTTGGTTTGATTTCCTGCCGCGTAACGATTCAATTTTGATCAGCGTTTCAGTATACTGTAGCGATATTTCCTACCCGAAGCTATCCCTTTCAGATTGTTCCTATTGCAACCATAGGCTGTAATGTTCTGGTTGGTCTGAGGCCGGGTTGCGCCTCAACCTTAGAAGGAGTATAGCCGTGCGGCTTTCCCCTCTGATTCTCGTCGGCGCTCTCGTGCTAAGCGCCTGTGGTGGCGCGCCATCGACGGATGCGCCCAGTTCCTCCCCTTCCGCTGTCGTAGCATCTCCCTCCGCCGCGCCCTCGGTCGCACCTTCGGCCGCGCCCGAAGCGACCTCTGAGCCCACCGCTGCTCCCGCCGCGACGACCATGAACAACGAGGAGATCGCCGAGAAGCTGCGCCCCTCCACGATTCGAGTTGTCGCCGAGTTTGGCGAGACCGCGATTCAGACCGAGGGCCTGGGAGCCGGAACCGGCATTGTGTATAACCTGGACGACGGCCTGATTATTACAAATGCTCACGTCGTCGAAGGCGCTTCGGTTGTCAAGATCGCGGTCGCCGACAGCACCCGCACGCGCTCGGCGCGGGTTGTGGGCCGCTCTCAGTGCGACGATCTGGCGGTGCTGAAGGTTGAGAATACCGAGGGCCTGGAAGAGGCGACGCTGGGCGAGAGCAGCAGCATGAAGGCCGGCGCTGAGGTTGTGGCGTTGGGCTATCCGCTCTCGTTCGATCTCGGCAACGACATCTCGGTCAATCCCGGCAGCATCTCCCAGCTCAACGCACAGCTGAGCAAGTTCGAGAATCTGATCAAGACCGACGCCGCGATCAATCCCGGCAACTCCGGTGGCCCGCTGGTCAACCGCAAGGGCGAAGTGATCGGCGTCAACTCGCTGGGCATTCCCGACGCGCAGAACACTAACTATGCGATCGCGATGTCGCAGGCCAGGCCGATCGTCGAGCAGCTTGAGGAGGGCAAGAACCGCCACTATATCGGCCTGAACCTTGTGCCGAACGAGTACGCAGATTATTTCGGCACCGATGAGGGCATGGCGATCATCGGCGTTGCCAGCGGCAGCCCGGCCTCGCAGGTCGGCATTCAGCCCGCCGATCTGCTGGTCAAGATGGAGGGCAAATCGATCACCGACGAGGCTGCTGTCTGCGATATTCTGCGCTCCCACGCCGACGGCGATCAGCTCAAGGTCACGGTTTACCGCGCCAGCACCGGCGAGGTGCTTGAGGGCGAGATGACGATGGGCAAGGTCGGCGCGGCGGATGATAAGACTGCCAAGCTGGAAGTGATCGGTAATCTGGCGGATGCGGGCGGCGATCAGGGTGAGCCACCGGCCAGCGACGAGCCCTCCGGCGACAGCGGCGAGCCCACGAGCGACGAGGGCAATCTGATCGTCAATAACTCGTTCGACGATAACGATCCGGGCACCTGGCCTGTCGGCGAGGAAGATGGCTACTCCGCGCAGGTTACCGATGGCATGTACACGCTGAGCCTGGCAACTGACAACCTGTATCTCTTCTTGCATCCCGACGAGTCCGCGGACTTCGCCGACGGCGCGATCGCGGCGCAGGTCCGGCCCGAAGGCGACGGTCTGGCCGGCATCATGGGCCGCTACACCGAGGTTGACGGCAACCGCAGCATGTACGTCTGCTGGATCAACAACGAGCGCAAGTTCGCGTGCTCTAAGGACGTGAATAACAGCTGGACCGTGATGGTCGAGACGCAGACGAGCGACGCGATCCAGCCCGATACCAATAACAAAGTCGTGCTGGCGATCGTCGGCAACGAGTTCAGCTTCCAGGTCAACGATCAGGAGCTGGCATCATTCACCGACGACTCGTTGACGAGCGGCGCGTGGGGCGTGTACGCCGAGACGACTCCCGGCAACTTCAAGGCCCACTACGATCATATCGCGATTGCGATCAGCGAATAACCTTTCGCTCCATCCAACGCTGGCGGCTCCCGATCGATTGATCGGGAGCCGCTTTTGTTATGTAAACAAGTTATACTCGATCCACATGACCGGTGGTTTACGCGGTCTCCTCAAGCAAGGCTTCGAGCAGCTCATTGAAACGTTTGGGATTCTCCCACTGCGGCGTGTGGCCGGCCTCGGGGATGATCTGGATCTCGCCGCGCCACAGGGTTGGCATGTTCAAGCTCTGGATATACGCGCTGTTCACCAGCTGTTCCTGCGCGCCGTGGAACACCGCCAGCGGCACGCTGAGATTCGCAACCGCTTCGATCTCATCCCGGTAGCCGCCGGGCCGAATGCTCTCGCCAAAAACCTGCCGCGCCATAGGATCGGTACGTCGAATATCGGTCCCGATGACCTCTGGAATATGAGGGGCGTCCGGTCGGAAGCAGGCGGCGGCGAATGCATCCATCTGCTCCTCGGTCAGCTGGCCGGTGAAGACGGCTCCCATCGCGGGGTTGGGCAGAAACGCCTGATCCATCGCCGGTGGGAAGCTGACCGGCGGCGCGCCATAAATCACCAGTGCGGCGGCGTTCGGCAGCCGATCGCTGGCCTCAAGCACCACGTGCCCGCCAAGGCTCCAGCCGACAACAATCGCATCGTGCAGATTAAGCTGCTCCACAACCGCCAGCACGATCTCGGTGTAGCCGGGCAGCGTGTAGGTCTGCTGAGGATCGACGGCCGGCGTAGAAAGGCCGTGTCCCGGCAGGTCGATCGCGATCAGCCGGTGTTTCGCGCCAAGCTCGCTAGCCAGCTGATGGCGAAAGGCTAAGCCAGACATCGAGTTGCCGTGGATAAAAAGGACCGCAGGACCGCTGCCCGCGCTTTGATAAAAGTTAATCGTCTGTGATCCGATCTGGAGGGTATGGCCTTGCATGGATGTCTCCTTGTGTTACGAAGGCTATAAATGCAGCGTACACCAAATTGTTTGCTATACTCGCTCCGTCCTTCGGCGGATTTTTGGATGCGGGATCGTTTATTGCTTCACGCGCCCAACCCAGGAGGCTACCCGTAGATTATACTTTTGACTGTTGACGATATAGTCATATTGTGAAATAGTGTTAGGCGGTAAAAACAAACACATGCAGCAAGAATTGCACGAATATCGTTATGGACAAGAAGCTCGTCGACGAGCAGCGCTGTGGCTCACGCTCAGCGCCTTTATGTTTGTCGGCTTTGTGGTAGTGCTGGCGATCCGTGGGTCGGAGTTCGGAGCATTTACGCAAGGCATCGCGGTTGTGCTGCTGCTGTGCCTGCTTTTCACAATGCGTGCCCAGTTCGCGCGTCTGACGTATCGCTGCCGCATATTACCTGACCGAGTGCAAGTGATCGCGCCGCTGAGCAACCGCTCGATCCCATGGACGACGATCGTCGAGGTTCGGCGTATGGTCTTGCCGCAGGCGCGTGACCAGAAAACCTGGGCCTGTACGGTTTTTACCGAAAGCCGGCGCGGCAGCACGCTCCCGACGTATCTCTTCGACTCTCAGCTTGAGCGGGCCGACGACGCGCTGCAACAGATTGTGCTGCACACCCCTCATGCGCAGCATGTGAACATCTAAGCACTGAAGCGCTGAGCGAGAGGCCAAACTCGTAGAAAATAACCACAATATCCCACACTTTGCCACATATCCCACATTCCATGAGGGATAACCAGGGATAATGAGGGATATATGCGGGAATAGTTTTAGAAAAGATGTTCTAATGGCGACACAAACACTATCACTACCGCAGTCCAGATCGCTGCGCTTCCACGTTTTTAAGCTTGCCATGCCGGCTGTGGGCGAGCAGTTTTTGAATATGCTGGTTGGCCTCGTCGATACCTATCTGGTCGGGCATATCTCGCTGGCGGCAGCGGCCAGGCTTGGCTACGGTCCTGCCGAGGGACTAGCGGCTGTCGGGCTGGCTGGCAACCTGGTCTGGATGGTCACGACGCTGTTTATGGCTGGCGCTGTCGGCAGCACGGCGCTGATAGCGCGGGCGAGCGGCGCAGGCGATCGTGAGCAGGCCAACTCGGTGGTGCGTCAGTCGGTGCTGCTGGGCGTGGTAATGGGCCTGATCGGCATGGTGATAATGCTCTTCTTCGCGCGACAGTCGATGCTGATGTTTGGCGCGCCGCAGGAGATCATCCCGCTGGGCGAGAGCTTCTTGCAGATCACGGCCTTCTCGATGCCGCTGGCGGGCGTTATGTTTATGCTCAACGCCGCGCTGCGCGGTGTAGGCGATACCAAAACGCCGCTGCTGGTGATGCTGCTGGTCAACGCCTTGAACATTGCTATCTCGTGGCTGCTGATCAACGGCCAGTTTGGCCTGCCGACACTGGGCGTTGCGGGTGCGGGCTGGGGCATGGCGATCGGGCGTGTGGTCGGCGGTATTGTGGTGGTGAGCGTGCTGCTGCGTGGCTGCGGGATGCTCAAGCTGGATCGCTGGCCGCGTCCCGACACCGAAATGCTGCGCCGCATCCTGCGGATCGGCTTCCCGGCGGCGGCTGAGACGCTGGCCTTTCAAAGTGCGCTGGTCTTGTTCGCGCGGTTTATCACGCATCTGGGCACGGTGCCGTACGCGGCGCACAATATCGTGATCACCGTCGAAAGCATCTCGTTCTTGCCGGGCATGGGCTTTGCGGTTGCCGCGACGACGCTGGTCGGGCAAAGTCTGGGCGCGGAAAATAAAGCGAGGGCACGGCATAGCGGTAACGAATCATACTTCCAGGGCGCGATCTTCATGGGCATCATGGGCGCGCTGTTCGTGCTGTTCCCGGCTCAATTTCTTGCGCTGCTGGTCGACGATCCGGCGGTTGTGGCGGCCGGCATCGTGCCGCTTCAGATGGTCGGGGTTGTTCAGCCGATCCTGGCGGCGAACTTCGTCTACGCGGGCGCGCTGCGTGGCGCGGGCGACACACGCTGGCCGCTGCTGATCAAGCTGATATCGCCCTGGCTGATCCGCCTGCCGCTCGCGTTCTGGCTGATTCCGATCTATGGCCTGAACGGCGCGTGGGTCGCGCTGTGTGTCGATCTTGCGCTGCAAGGCGTGCTGGCCTGGTGGCGATTCCGAGGCAATTCATGGGAGCGAATCCGGGTATGACGATCGATCTTGCGCCGCACAATCCGTATGGCCTGACCTTAAGATCGCCGGTGATTGTGGCGGCCGGCTGCGCCAGTGTGCTGCGCCATCCTGATCCCCAGCTGCTCGGCGCGATCGTTACGACTACCGCCATGCTGCGCGCGCCGCATCTCAGCCCGACGCGCTGGGGTGCAGTTCCGGCCGGCGTCGTCTTTGAGCGCCTGCCGACGATCAGCTTTCGCTCGCTGATTCAGGCCGAGGCTAAGCGCTGGCCACGCTCGCCGATTCCGATCTTGCTGAGCATTGCGGGCGCTGCCGATGAGCTGGCGCATATGGCGGCGCAGCTTGAGACGCTGGAAGGCATCGCCGGCGTGGTGGTGCAGACTGACGATTCCGCTGCGAGCCACGCGATCGCCGCTGTACGCTCGCAAACACCACTGCCGCTGCTAGCAGTCATTCCCCACGCGGTCACGCTGGAGTCGGGGCCGGGAGCGCTGGCGACAGAGCTGGTTGCGGCTGGCGCGGACGCGCTGATCGCCAGCGCCTACCCGCGTGGCAGCGCTGTTACCGGCGAAGACATGGTCGACGGCTTTGTGGTCGGGCCGACGCTGATCCCGTGGACGTTGCGCGCGCTCGGTGAATTATCGGCCAGCGTGACGGTGCCGCTGATCGCGCTGGGCGGCGTGGGCGATACGCGGCTGGCGCAGCTGTGTCTCAACGCGGGAGCGTCGGCGCTGATGATCGACGGCGCGCTGTATGGTGACCCCGCCGCCCCGCACAAAATCGGCACGGCGCTTCAGCGCAAGATTGCCAGCGATGCCGCCAGCGCCTGAACCGCACGCTGCGTGATATTGCGCGGTCTGGCTCGCCGTCCGACGCGCAAGTGATACGTGTTGACGAAGTGCTCGCCGGCGCAGTCGAGCCGAATCTGAACCTCATACTGGCCGCGCCGATCGGCCATAAACTCTAATCTTCCCAGCGCCTGCGACTCACAATCCGCCGCAAACTCACCGACCGCCGTAAGTTCGTCCACGCGCCGCAGCTCGGGGCTGGTAACGCTGGCGGCTAGCCGGTAGCGCTCGGGCTGGCGCGCATCGTTCACGCCGTAGATCGGCAGCGACACGCGATCGCCGAGGCTGTAGCGCGGCCTGTCGATCAGCGTAAAGGCATACTGCGGCCGGAACGCGTCGCGCATGGCCCAGTACGAGGTTTTGGGCACGCGCCAGTAGTCGATCACCGACCACTGCACGGCCGGATTGCTGTCCACCAGCATAAACGGCACGATGCCGCCGGTCGGACGATATTTGCGCAGCCGCAGCCGATCGATGTAGAAGCGATTCAGCTCGCTCTGGTAGCGCTGCGTCTGCTCGATCAGCGCGTCAAGCGTGCGATTCTGCCGCCAGTCGAACCAGTGCTTCATGACGTTGTTCTGGAACGAGTGTCGCCGGTGCAGGTGCTTCCAGTCGATCCAGAGCAGATTCTCGGGCATGAATTTGAGGCAGCTTTCCTTGTTGGGGAAGCTCTGCGCGCCAAACTCGGTGACAAAGCGCAGATTGCGCGCGAAGCGCGTCGGCAGCTTGTCGAAGCCGTGCAGCCGACCGTAGATGATGTACCAGCCGTAGTAGAAGTGTGTGTCGTTGCCGCGATGCCAGAAAGGAACCGCGTACTCGCCGGAGTTGCTGATCACTGGACGGGTCGGATCGAAGCGCCGGGCCACGCGTGACAGCCGCCGATCCAGCACATCGCGATTCCAGCTCCAGATAAACGTCGAGAAGTAGATCCGCAGCCCGATGATGATGCGCTCGTCCGAGGTATCGGTGATAAAGATCGGCTCGTTGTGCATGCACCAGACCGCGACCGATGGATGGCTGCCCAGCAGCCGGATCATCTCCGCGACCTGGCGGCGGGCATGCGGCACTACCGCGCGCCGGTAGGTCCACTGCATCGGGAAGTCCTGCCAGAGCAGCATGCCCATCTCGTCGGCCGCGTCGTAGAGCGCGGGATGGCCGACATGCGCGTGAACGCGCAGCATGTTCATGTGAGCGTTGCGCGCCAGCGCCAGATCCTGACGTGTACGCTCGATCGTCGTCATCGCGATGCGGGCGTCGGTAGGCGGGTAGTTATTGCCTTTGACCAGAAAGCGCGTGTCGTTGAGATACGGAATAAAATTGCGGAACTCAAAGGTTCGCACGCCAAAGCGCAGCTCGCGCCGGTCCGAGATCGCGCCCAGACAAAGAATTTCCAGCGTCACCGTGTAGAGATTGGGATCGCCCAGATCGTGAGTCCACCAGAGCTGCGGATCGGGCAAGGTCAACGTCTCACACAGCCGCTGAACGCCGCCGCTCAGGCGTCGAGTCTCGCTCCAGGTGTGAGTCTCGCCCGCGAAGTTGGCCGGCTTGAAGGTCCAGCGCAGCTCGGCGTCCAGCACTGCCAGCGAGTCGAGATCGGCCTGCCACTCGATCGTCGCGACACCGCCGGCGATGCTTTTGGTTTGAAGCTGAAGCTGCTGAAGCCGGACCGGGCCGCTTTCTTCGAGCACGACCGGCAGCCAGATGCCACCGGGATTAGTCATCGGATCGAGCGCGTCCCAGTGCGAGAAGACGCCGGTGAGCATACGCTTGCCGCTTTTGCGGCGCTCCTCGGGGCAATCGACCTCGACGATCAGCGTGTTGTGCTCGGCCAGTGTCTGTGTGACCTCGTGCTCCTGCGGCACGAA